>CAZECZ010000062.1:0-22847 GCA_964510815.1 uncultured Aestuariivirga sp. | reverse complement strand
TCGTCAGGCCTGCGCTATATCGTCAACCTGCCGGGCGCCAAGGTCACCGTGCATCAGCATCTCGACATCGGCCAGGGCGAAGTCGGCTGGGACGTGTTCTTCGGCACGCTGGCCGAATTCGGCTTCGACGGCATCATGACGGCCTGCGTCTTCGCCTGGGAGGACCGCGCCGAGGACTCCTCCCGCTTCGTGCGCAGGGAGATCCAGAACTACATCGACAGGTATTGGAAGAAGTAGACGACGGAAGCCCGGCTTTCGACGGAACGACGGCCCTTGACCGCCGGCCGGTTAGCTTCCAAGACGGCATCACAACGGATGCAGGCGCCGGCCTGCCAGATGGAGAGAAGACATGAGCGAATGGATTGAAGCCTGCGCAGCCGACGATATCGATGCGGAGGACGTCATGCGGTTCGATCACGGCGGGCGGACATTTGCGATCTACCGCTCGCCGGATGACAAGTACTATGCCACCGACGGGCTGTGCACCCACGAGAAGATCCATTTGGCCGACGGGCTGGTGATGGACAACATCATCGAATGCCCCAAGCACAACGGCCGTTTCGACTATCGCACGGGTGCCGCCAAGGGTGCGCCTGTCTGCGTCGACCTCAAGACCTATCCGGTCAAGGTCGAGGGCGGCAAAGTCATGATTGATATTGGCTGATCCCATGGCGGCCGGCGGCATGGTCATTATCGGTGCCGGCATGGCGGGTGCCCGCGCGGTCGTCAATCTTCGCGCCAGCGGCTGGCAGGGAGCGATCACTCTGATCGGCGAGGAGACGCTGCTGCCCTATGACCGGCCTCCGCTCTCCAAGTCGATGATCACCGACGAGGCCGAACCGGCCCCGGTCTGGCTTCTGCAGGACAGCGTCGTGGCTTCCCTCGACGCGCGTGTGATCACGGGAAACCGCGCCGTCGCCATTGACCGGCTGGTCAAGGCCGTGGAACTGGAAGACGGCGAGCGCATCTCCTATGACAAGCTGCTGCTGGCCACGGGTGCCGCGCCGCGCCGCCTCACGGTCACCGGTGGCGAACTCGTCTACACGCTGCGCAACTATGGCGACGGCGACCACCTGCGGAACCGGCTGCGCGCCAGCGCCTCGGCGGCCATCATCGGCGGCGGCTTCATTGGTCTCGAGGTGGCGGCCAGCGCCCGCAAGCTGGGCTGCAGGGTGGCCTTGATCGAAGCCCAGCCCCGTATCCTCATGCGCGGCGTACCGGAGGATGTCGCCTCCGTCATCCATGCCCGCCATGCCGAGGCGGGCGTGTCGCTGCATGTAGGAACGGGCCTCTCGGCAGTCGAGACGGGTGGCGTTGTTCTGGCTGATGGCCGCAAGATCGAAGCGGAGATCGTCATCGCCGGCATTGGTGCCGCACCCGAGGTGGCGCTGGCAACGCAGGCCGGCCTCGATATCGACAACGGCATTGCCTGCGATGCAACGCTGCGCACCAGCGACCCCGATATCTATGCGGCGGGTGATTGTTGCTCCTTCCCGCATGATCTCTTTGGTGGCAAGCGCATCCGGTTGGAGTCCTGGCGCAACGCATCCGACCAGGCCAATGTGGCAACGGAGAACATGCTGGGCGGCACGAAAACCTATACAGCCGTGCCGTGGTTCTGGTCCGACCAGTACGATCTCTCCCTGCAGATCGCCGGCCTCCCCGGCGATGCCGTCTCGACAGTGCGCCGCACGGTCTCCGACAGCGCGGTCCTCATTTTCCATCTCGATGGCAGTGGACGGCTGGTCGCCGCATCGGGTGTGGGGCAGGGCAACGCGGTCGCCCGCGATATCAAGCTGTCCGAGATGCTGATCGGAAAACGCGCTGCGCCGGATGCAGCATCCCTGGCGGATCCTGGTGTCTCGCTGAAGAAGTTGCTGCAGGCGGCCAGCGCCTGACCTGCATCAGACGCTCCGCAACGCTTCCGCCGGCAATAGCCGCACGGCGCGAAGAGCCGGATAGGCGGAACCCAGCGCGCAGACCGGCAAGGCCAGGAGAAGGGGCAAGGCCAGATCGTCGAGGCGCGGCGAAAACGAGATGAGGCCGCCGATGGTCGGAATGGCATCGAAGAAGGCCGACGCCGCAATGCCGGCCACAACGCCCAACAGGCACCCGGCGAGGCCCATGATGACGCCCTCCGTCACGATGAGCCGGATGATCCGGCCGTCGCTCCAGCCCAAGGCCGCCAGCATGCCAATCTCCCGTGTCCGCTCCTGAACGGAGGTCAGCAGGGCCGCGAACAGCGACAAGGCCCCCATCGCCAGCGCGATGATGGACACGGCATCCGAGACGGCAATGAGCACGGCCAGGTTACCATCCTGCTCCAGCACCTCCTGCGCCTCGGATACGATCACCTTGTCGGTTGCGGCAATCTCAGTCTTGATCTCCGCCCGCCTGTCCGCCCCGAGGTTGGGCTGCAACTCCACGAGGAAGAGACTGACCTGTCCCGGCCGCAAGGCGGCCTCTTGCAGCACCTGAAGCGGCATGATGGCGAGGCTCCGATTGATGGCCGTCGCATACTGGCTGATGCCCACCACCTTGAAGTCCTCATCGAACAAATCGATCGTGTCACCAACAGCTACGTCGAGGCCCAGCGCCAGCACATCGCCCAGCACCACGGCAGATTCCCCGGCAGCGGGCATGCGGCCGTCCTTGAGCGGCACCTGCGACCAGGCTTTGGAATTTGCATTGCGCCCGGCCACCAGCAGGTGATGGTCACCTGAGATCGCTGACGTGTAGAGCTCTCCCGATACGGACTTGACGCCATCGATGGCCGCAATGCGGCTACCGATCTCCTGCGGCATGCGGGATGTCATGATGTCTGCGGCGGACCGCGGCTGCACCACCAGTTCCGCGCCGCGTTCGTCCAGGCCCCGCGCCACGCCATCGACGACCCCGCGGCTCAGTGCCAGCAGGGCGACGACGGTCCCAACTGCCAGCGTGATGGCGAGGATGGTGAGCAGCGTCCGCGCCGGCCGCCGCAGCAGGTTCTGATAGGCGAAGCGCGACAGCGTCACGCTGTGGCCTCCGCGGTCGCCGGCAGTCCGTCTACGATCCGCCCGTCAGCCAGCCTGATGCAACGCTCGCATCGCGCGGCGAAACCTTCGTCGTGGGTTACAAGCACAAGCGTCATCTGGTGTTCGCTCTGCAGGTCGAACAGCAGTGTCGCCACGGTTTCGGCGTTTGCCGTGTCCAGATTGCCGGTGGGCTCATCGGCGAGAAGCAACAATGGATCGCGCACCAGCGCCCGCGCAATGGCAACCCTCTGCCGCTCGCCGCCTGAAAGCTGGGACGGCAGTTGCCCTCGTCGCTCTCTGAGACCCACGCGGTCCAGCATCGCTGCGGCACGGCGCGTCTGTTCCGTCTGGCTGAGATCTCCCGGCATGAGTGCGAGCTCGACATTTTGCTGCGCCGTGAGGGTCGGCAACAAGTGAAACTCCTGAAAGACGATGCCGATGGACTGCTGCCGGATCGCCGCCCAGTGCCGACGGCTGATGACAGGCTGGTCCTGCCACAACACACGTCCCGACGTCGGCACATCGAGGCCCGCCATCATGTTCAGCAGGCAGGACTTGCCGCTGCCGCTCCGCCCCACCACGGCCAGCCGCTCGCCCCGGCCGACAGCGGCACTCACACCATTCAGGGCCGTGATGCGGCCTTGATCGAAGCTCCGCCGCACATCTTCGACCTGGAGCAAGAGCTCTTCCCTCATCGGCGCTTTCCCCGGCGCACGGCCGCAATCGCGGCCTTGATCCCGCCGTCGCGGGCTGAAAGCCCTGCGTCAAAGTCGGCTCGCAGGGTGAGGACGACGCTCCTGCCATCAATGCTGAGGTCAACGGCCCTGTACCCCATCGGTCCACCGGGGGTCAGCGACCAGACGAACACCCGGTTGTCATCATCTGGACCGGGGTAAAGTGCGGTGACCTTGAGGACGGCGTTGGTCTGGCGGGTCTTGCGCACGCTGGCGCCCGATGTCTTTGACTTGCGCAGCACAGCCGCACATTCCTCGGACAGGCGGAACGCGACGGCGGATGTAAGTGCATCCATGGACGCAGGGTCCAGCTTTCGCCAGTTGTCACCGGCCACATGGCGGCTCAGCGCGGTGAGGCTGAACACCTTGGCGACCAGGCTCCTGCAGCCAGCCCTTTGTGCAGAAAGAGTGCCCTTGGCCCGGATGGCGTCGAACGCGCTGCTGGTGCGATCGACAAAGTCCTGCGGCGACCCTGCAGCGAACGCCGGCAACGGCGCGAGCACCGGTGCCAGGACCAGCATTACCACAGCCAGCACCCATGCGGCCCAGGCGCGGGGCAGGCTTCCGGCCATCGTGAACGGTTTCGCGATCACGCAACTCCCATCTGCAGTGGCGTCTCACGGGCGGGCGCCAAGTCTGCCGAAAATGCAAACAGGATCGTCAAAAGTCAACGTGATCAAGCCCACTTGCGGCGGAATGACTTGCAGGTCATGTCATTGCTTTGATAGGGAGAAAGTCTGTCGATGGGCGCTGGGAATCACGCCCTTTCCGATCTTGGGCGGTCGACTGGCAGTCAGGGATTGGAGCGGAGGGTGAAGCTGGATGAGATTTCGCGCGATTGAGGCGGTGGTGCCAAGCCGGCGCTTGTCGAACGACGATATCGTCCGCGAAATCATCGCGATCAACAAGGACCGCCTGTCCGGACGGACTCTTCGTCTCATCACGCTTGCGCTGGAGCAACTGTTCGCCAAGGCCGGCACCAATGTCCGCTATATCCGCGACGATGGTGAAACGGCCGGAGAGTTGACCGCCCGCGCCGGTGAAGCAGCGCTCAAGGCATCCGGCCTGGCGCCGGGGGACATCGATCTCCTGATCTATGTCGGTGTGGGCCGCGGCTATATCGAGCCCGCGATGGCCAACGCCTTCCAGGACAGGCTGGGCCTCGTGAACGCGACCTGCTTCGATATTCTCGACGCCTGCGCCAGCTGGCTGCGCGCCTTGCATGTCGCCCAGGCCTTCTTCCAGGGCGGGTTCTACAAGCGGATCATGATCCTCAACGGCGAGTTCAATGCCCGCGAATATGCTGATTTCCAGTTTGATGGGGTGTCGGACCTGCGCCACAGTTTCGCGCAGTTCACGGTGGGCGAGGCAGCAACCGCCACCATTCTCGAGGCGTCCGGCGAGGACGTCGACTATTACGCGTCGTTCAAGACCTATGGAAACCTGCGCGCCCTGTGCATGATCCCGCTGCCCGGCGCCGATGAATTCAACACCGCGCCGTTGCCGGAATTTGCCAGGCCGCTGCATTTCTTTTCGCAGTCGCGCGAGTTGTTCGAGGAGGGGATCGCCAAGGCCATTTCCCACTATCACGCAGACGGCAACATCAATACCTACACCTCGGACATTGCTTTCGGCCACGCCGCCAGCGACACGGCCTGCACCCGAGTCGCCAATGAATGTGGCGGCCGGCTGGCGCAATTCTACCGGGTGCACGGAGACTACGGCAACACGGTCTCCGCCTCCGTGCCGCTCGCCATGCACAATGCGCTCAAGGCAGGCCGGTTGAAGTCAAACGACCGTGTCCTTATCGGTTTGTCGTCAGCGGGCTTGAGCACGGCCTGGGCCCGTTTCCGCTTCCTCTCACACTGAGTAATCTTCAGCTCCCGGTCAGCGGAAGGCCGGAATGACTTCCTTGCAGAACAGTTCCAGCGACCGCTTCTGTTCCTTGTGGCCGAGACCGAGACTGGCGTAGTAGGTGAACTCGTCCACGCCGAGATCGGCGTAAGGCTTCAGCTTGGCGATCACCTCGTCCGGCGTGCCGAACATCAGGTTGGTGCTCAACATTTGCGGGTCATATTCGGTGCGGTTCGAAATCTCGCCGAGATCCACTTCCTTCGGAAAGCCATTGAAGACATCGCCCAGATTCTTGAACAAGTTCTCGAACTGGCCGAGCTGGCGCTGCGCCGCTCTCACCGGCACCATCCAGTCGTCCTTGCTGTCGTAGACCGCCGTGTGCCGCATCATGGCGAAGATCGGCCGCGCCTTGCCAGGATTGTTGGCCATCGCCTCGTCGAGGCGTGAGGTGTAGAGTTCAGCCTCGGACATCGGCCGCGTGAGAGGCCACGACATGATGTTGAGCCCATGCTTCACCGCGAAGTCGTAGGTGATGGGCGCGCGCGCCGCGACCCAGATGGGCACCTGCGGCTGCAGGGGCTTCGGCACCGAGGTCGACAACGGGAACTGCCAGAACTCACCGTTATGTGTGTAGTCGCCCTTCCACAGGGCCTGCACCGCCGGCAGCATCTCCTGCATGTATTTCCAGCCGTCAGACTGCTTGAGGCCCGGATGCATCCGGTCGAACTCGCGTTGATAGGCGCCGGAGCCGATGCCGAATTCAAGGCGGCCACCGGTGAGGAGATCGGTCATCGCCGCTTCTCCGGCCAACCTGACCGGGTGCCAGTAGGGCGCGACCGCCACTGCCGTGCCGAGCCTGATTTTCGAGGTGTGGCAGCCCCACCAGGTGAGGATCTGGAAGGGGTCAGGCGCGATGGTCATTTCCAGCGCGTGGTGCTCGGCGGCCCAGGCGATGTTGAAACCGCCATCCTCCGCCATCTGTACCATTTCGAGCGTGTGGCGCGCGACATCGCGCATGTCGAGGCTGTCGTCCATGCGCTCCATGTTGATCGCCAGCTGGAATTTCATCTGATCCTCCGTCCGATGGGTGAACCCGCTCACCACACTAATCTGCGTCCTGCAACGGACGAATATGGTTTTCGACAACAAACATTTCCGGACGTCAATGCGACATGACGATAGGGCTCGGCTTCCCATCCGGGTAACCCCGTTCACCAGTGTGAACGCCGCTGCCTTGACATGGCCATGGTGATTTCAGATTGTTGCGGGCAGGGGGCCAAACCTGTCCGGGGAGGCAAAATGGTTGCGCTGACTGTCGCGCAGACTTTCGACTACTCATCCAGCGTCTTGTCCGCTGTCGACTCGATTGAATTCACCGCAGATGGCGCAATCGCCACCTTCGATGCCAGCCAGTTCGATGGAACCACAATCCTCGACGATGTGACGATCGTGGGGTTTGGCGGCCAGTTGATGACCAATGGAATCGTGGTCAATGGCGGCGGGGTGGATGCATCGCACTGGAGTTTCAGTGGCTGGTTCACAGGCTTCGATAGCATCACCTTCAATGGATCGACCGGTGATGACGTCTTCGACGGCTCCTCGGCACGGGAGCGCATCTATGGCAAGGGGGGATCTGACGTCATCAGGTCCACCGATGGCAATGGCGATCTGTTCTACGGCGGTGGCGGCAGAGATGCCATCCGTTATCGGTCCGTCGCCGACATCACGGACCTGATAGATGGCGGGGGCAGCATTGACCGCATACAGGCGGCGGGCTTGGGAACCTTCAATTTTACCGGCGCGACCATTGTCTCGGTCGAGGAGGTGAGATTCGGTGCCGACACCCAGACCATGGTGTTCTCAGCAAATCAGCTGGTGGCCGCCGGCGGCTCGCTGACCAAGGTCATCGGATCGGCGGAGAGCGATACCCTTCGCATCGAATATGCCGGAGGCGACTCCATCGACTTCGGCCCGATGCGCATGCGCAGCTGGACCGGTGACGACTGGATCGCCTTTGCGGGCAGCGGCGACCTGACCCTCGATGTCAGCTCGGTTGCGGAGTCGGTGTGGGTCGAGGCTGGTGCCGGCGTGATCGATGTCACGATGGCGAATGGAGTGCTCGTCATCACCGATAACATCGGTATCAGGAGCATTTTCGATGCAACGGCTGGAACAGGCACAGGCATCTACACAGATCCAGCTGGCCGCGGCATCACCGTGGATCTGAGCCCTGGCACCTTCACCGGATTCACAAGCCTGGGATTCACGAGTGACGACACGGTCACTTTGTCGGGTGAGCAGATCGGCGGATCGGCCGACCTGCAGACCTTGTATGGCAGCGACTTTTCAACCAGCACGCTCATCGTGAATGGCAGCAATGTCGATCTCTCGACAGTCACCCTGGATACCTGGGGTCCTGAGGATGCCATCATCATCAACGGCACGGACGGCAGCGACACCTTGGTCGGGTCCTCGGCCGCCGATACGATCAACGGCGGTCTGGGCCGCGATACCATCACGGCCGCTGGCGAAGACGTGGTCAATGGAGATGGCGCGAATGACACTTTCGTCGTCGTCAACGGCTTGACCGGATCCATCAATGGCGGCGCCGGCACAGCGGACGAAATTCTTATCCGTGGCGAGCGGGGCTCCACCTTTCATGACCTGAGACAGACCGATATTTCGAGCGTGGAAGTTCTGAGGTTCGAAGGCGGCAGCTATTGGGGGCTGCTCAACGCAGATCAATTGGGCGCAGGCAACATCGCCACGGTGGACGGCGGCCCCGGCACCTCGCACCTTCAGGTCTTCGGCCAGACCATCGATCTCGGTTCCATCACCTTCATCAATTGGGATTCCGGGAGTGGGGCCGGTGACCGGATCGAATACTTCGGCACCGCGCTGGACGACACGCATACCGGTTCTGTCGAGGATGATAACTTCTACGGCAGTCTTGGTGCGGACACGTATGATGGCGGCAGCGGCGTGGATGTGGTGGATTACTCGAACTCACTGGCGGCCGTCGCGGTCAATCTGGTGTCGGGCACGGGAACCGGCGGCGATGCCGATGGCGACACGCTGATATCCATCGAGAGCGTCTTAGGTAGCAATTTCGATGACACGCTGACCGGCGACGGCGGCGACAACCGCCTGTTCGGTGGTTTTGGCGATGATACCCTGTTTGGCGGCAATGGCACCGACGAACTGGTCGGGTTCGGGGGGAACGACATCTTCCGCTTCTCGGCCACCAACCAGAGCGGGCTCGGCGCGGCATCGGACGTCATCGCGGACTTCTCGAAATTCCAACTCGACCTGATCAAGCTGGACCAGATCGACGCGCAGGAATCGACGGCGGGCATCGACGATGCCTTTGTCTACATTGGCCAGGATGCTTTCACCGCCGAAGGCCAGATCCGGTCCTTCCAGAGCGGCACGCGGACCATCATTCAGATCAACACCAGCGGCACTGATACGGCCGAAATGCGGATCATCCTCGAGGACTTCACGGCCACTGACCTGACCGCGGCGGACTTCATTCTCTAGCTTGACATCCTAGGAGCAATTTCGGATTGTCGGGCAAGAGGGGGCCAAACCTGACCCGGGGGAGGCATTATGGTAGATCTGGTCGTCAATGCGTCGTTCGACTATTCGTCGAGCGCGCTGCTGGATATCACGCGAATCAAGTTCACGGCAGGAGACGTTGTCGCCACCTTTGATGCCAGCCAGTTCGATGACACCGCGATCCATGACAACCTGATCGTCCGCGGATATTCCGGCGTCGGCAGCGGCGGTCTGCTCATCAATGGTGGCGGCGTCGATGCTTCTGGCTGGACATTCAACCTCTGGGACCGCGCCGTCGATACCCTGACATTCTACGGCACAGCCCTAGCCGACAATTACAATGGTTCGGTCATGAAGGACGTGATGTTCGGCGGCCAGGGATCGGACACCTTCAACACCAGCGATGGCGGCGGCGACGAATTTCACGGCGAAGGCGGCAAGGACTATTTTCGCTACAAGAGTGTGGCCGGTCCCATCATCGACCACATCGACGGCGGCGGCAGCGGCGGCGACCGCCTCTCGGTCGGCGGTGGCGGTACGTTCGATTTCACAGGAGCGTCAATCATTTCGGTTGAGGAATTGCGCTTCGGCAATGCCAGTCAGACCGTGGTCCTCAATTACGACCAAATCTACCCGTTCCTTGCTGGCAGCATTAACACGATCACCGGATCGTCCGCGGCCAACACCCTGGAAATCCACGGCACCAGCGCTTCGTTCGGTAACATCACGGTGTCGAATTGGACGGACGGTGTGGATAAATTCCGCATCGTGGGCACGTCCGGCCAAGACCTCCTGTTCGGCTCGATCTACGGCGATGAAATCGTCAGCGGCGGCGGGAATGACGTCATTGACGCGGGCAACGGGGATGATACGGTAGAAATCGACGCTTTGATCGATGCTGCCAACATCGAAGGCGGTCAGGGCAGCGACACACTTCTGTTGACGGTATCTGCCGTTCCCTTCATCACCGAACTGGACTTGACCACCAGTACGGTGTCAGGATTCGAGCGCTTGGTCTTTGCAGGCCAATACGAACAGTATTTGCTGCTGGATAGCCAATTCTTCATTGAAAATCCGCTATCGGAAGTGGCAAGCAACGGATGGTTCAACCAACTCCATATCTTCGGCAACTCGGTCAACTTGAATGGCATTGCGTTCTCGGGTTGGGGCAATGCCCCCGTCAAAATCCGACTGTTCGGCAGTGGTGATGATCACTTCGACACATCAGGCCTGGAGACCGACGACCGGGCCGATGTCCATGGTGGACTCGCCGACGTAAGGCTTGGCGGCGCGAACGACACTGTAGTCTTGTATGATCAACTTGACGCTGGCAGCATTCTGGACGGCGGGGCGAACGACACGTCTTTCGGCGATGACTTGTTCATTGAGTCTTCGGCGCCGGTCTTGCTTGATCTAACGAGCATCAGCATTCTTGGATTCGAGACAGTCGGAACCGATATTGGTTATAACGGCACGGTCATCATGAGTGGCGACCAGATCGGCGGTGCATCGGGCGCCACCAATCTCTACATGTTCGATTCGGCAGGGGCGACCCTCAATGTCGTTGGCAGTCTTGTCGATCTCTCAAACGTCGTGATGGGCCGCATTCATTCCACTGACACCATCATCATCGACGGCACCACCGGTGATGACGTGTTGATCGGGTCGAGCGAGGCCGACATTCTCAATGGCGATATCGGCCGCGACACGTTCACCATCTGGGGCGCGGACGAAGCCAATGGTGAGGGCGCGAACGACACGTTCATCGTTGACACTGTGAATTACGGCAACACGTTCACCGGCATCATCAATGGGGGTGCCGGCACAGCGGATGCCATCGTCGTTTCTGGCTTTGCGTTCCTGACCGAAGCCGACATCTCCAATATCGAAGTCCTTCACAGCCAGGGCGGCTTTCACTGGTTGCGTGGTGACCACTTCGGAGCGGCGGGCATCTCGACCATCGAACTCGATGTCGGCGCAAGTATTGAGTTTTTCATCGAAGGCACAACAATCGACCTCGGCGGCGTGGCGCTGGTGAATTTCGGCACAGCCCCTATCCAGAGAATCAAACTGTTCGGAACCGAGGCGAATGATACGGCGATCGGTACCTATGGCGATGACTATCTGTTCGGTTCCATCGGCGCTGACACACTCGACGGTGGCGACGGTGTCGACGTCGTGGATTACAACCTCTCTTCTGATGGTGTGACCGTCAAGTTGAACAATGGCACGTTTGCCGGCGGCGATGCCGAAGGCGACGTGCTGTCGAATATCGAGAATATCGTCGGCAGCTGGCACGATGACACGCTCACGGGCGACAGCGGCGACAATGAAATCCAGGGAAATGACGGAGACGACGTCATCACCGGCGGTAACGGCACGGACCTGCTCTTTGGCGGTGACGGAAACGATACCTTTGGATACTCCGGCACGGGGCAAAGCGGCCTCGGCGCGCTGTCCGACGTCATTGTTGACTTCAGCCAATCGGTGGGCGACGACGACCTGATCCAGGTCAGCGCCATCGACGCCATGGAATCGACCGCTGGCGTCGACGATGCCTTCACCTATATCGGCCAGGACGCCTTCACCGCCGAAGGCCAAATCCGCTCGTTCCAGAGCGGCACGCGGACCATCGTTCTGTTCAACACCAGCGGCACCGATGATGCCGAAATGCGGATCATCCTGGAGAATGTTACCGCCACGAACCTGAGCGCGGCGGACTTCACGCTCTAGCTTGACATCCTAGGACCAATTTCGGATTGTCCGGGAAGAGGGGGCCAAACCTGACCCGGGGGAGGCATTATGGTAGATCTGGTCGTCAATGCGTCGTTTGACTATTCGTCGTCGGCGCTTCTGGATGTTACGCGCATCAAATTCACGGTGGCCGGCGCCTATGCCACCTTCGATGCCAGCCAGTTTGACGGCCTCGCCATCCACGATGATCTCGTTATTCGAGGTGCCATCGCCGGGGCCAACAACGGGTTGATCATCGATGGCGGCGGGGTTGATGCCTCCGCATGGCGCTTCAACTTCTGGGACCGGGACCAGGACTATCTGACGTTCAACGGCACGACAGGCGCCGACAGGTATGTCGGTTCCCGGATGAAGGATGTGATATCCGGCGGCCAGGGGTCGGACACCTTCAACACCAGTGATGGCGCTGGCGACGAATTCTATGGCGAAGGCGGCAAGGACTATTTTCGTTACAAGCCCGTCATCGCGCCGGTCACCGACACCATCGATGGTGGCGGCAACACTGACCGCCTGTCGGTTCTGGGCACCGGCACATTCGATTTCACCGGCGCATCGATCGTCTCGGTGGAGGAGTTGAAGTTCGGCGATTCCGACCAGACGGTCATCCTCAATTACGACCAGATCTTCCCATTCCTGTCCGGCAGCATCAATGCGATCATCGGCTCGGGCGGGGCCAGCACACTGGAGATCCACGGCACCGTATCGTTCGGCAATATTACCGTGACCAATTGGACTGACGGCGTCGACCTCTTTCGAATCGTGGGCACGTCCGGTCAGGATCTTCTGTTCGGTTCGACGTACGGCGACGAGCTCATCGGCGGCGGTGGCAACGACCACATCGAAGCGGGTGATGGCAATGATACGGTCGTGATCGATGTGGATGCTCCCGGCGCCTACCTGAGTGGCGACGGCGGTGTCGATACGTTGCTGTTTGCGGGTCAGTCTCAAGACTATGAGCAGGATCTCACGACCACGGCCATATTGGGATTCGAGCGGCTGGTGTTCGCGGGAACTACTCATCAGTTTCTTCTCCTCAGCGACCAGGTCTTCACCGACAATGCACTCACCGAAGTGGTGGGGGATGAGCACTCGAACCAGCTGTGGATCTATGGCAACACGGTTGATCTCGACGGCATCACCTTCACCAATTGGGATGCCATTGACGACTGGATCCATCTTTACGGCAGCGGCGATGACCATTTCGATACGTCGAGCCTCGTGACCCGCGATTTGGCCGTCGTCTATGGTGGCCTTGCCGATGTGCGGCTTGGCGATGGCTACGACGAAATCGTCCTGCATGGCCAGCTTCTGGCCGGCAGCATTCTCGACGGCGGTGCCGACGGCCTCTTCGGCGATACGCTCAGCATCGCCAGTGACGCGCCTCCGGTGGTTGACCTGTCTGTGGTCACCATCTCGGACATTGAAACCCTGAAGATCAACAGCGGCTACAATGGAACCGTCATTCTGACCGGCGACCAGATCGGCGGGGCTTCTCTGCTGCAGACGGTCATAGGCACAAACCCGGGCGTCGTGACGCTGAACGTGGTCGGCGCCAATGTCGATCTCTCCAGCGTCGACATGGCGATTTGGGATTTCGAGGACTTCATCGTCATCGACGGCACCGATGGCGACGACACGCTGATTGGCACCAGCGAGACTGACACTTTCAACGGTGGGCTTGGCCGCGATACGATCACCGTGGAGGATGGGGACACCGCCTACGGCGACGGCGCCAACGACACCTTCCTCGTCGCCGGTAACTCGCATGGCATCATCGATAGCGCGTTCTATGGTGGTGGTGGACTGTCGGATCGCATTGTCGTCACCGCACAATATATGAACATCGGCAGCTCTCTCATCACCGGGGTGGAAGAGCTGGAATTCAGAGCCGGCACCGGCACCAGCCAGATTGTGGCGAATGCCGCCAACTTCGGCGCGCTCGGCTCGATCCAGCGGATCATCGGTGCCAGCGGAACCCAGTACCTGTCATTCTTCGACGTGCAGACCATGGATCTCAGCCCCGTCGTGTTCGACAGCTGGAATGACGCCCAGGATGTGGTTTCGGTCTTTGGCGCGATTGGCGCTACGAACATCGTGACGTCGGCCTACCGGGACGTCGTCACGATCGATGGCATCGACGATGTCGTGAACACCGGGGCAGGCGACGACGATGTGTCGATCGAAGTCAACCTCACTGGAAGCCAGATCGACGCCGGCGCGGGCAGCGGCGACAAGGTTTTGCTCAGCACGAGAAACCTGAACGGTCTGCTGGACATCTCCGGCTCCATGCTCAGCGGTTTTGAGTACGCGGAGATTTCCGACGTCGTGCAAAACCTGCAGATGGATGAACAGACGCTGGCCAGCAACCAGTTCGCCCAAATCCTCGGCTGGGCTACACTCGGCCAGACGCTCACGGTGTCCGGCACCGATATCGATCTCAACGGCATCAATTTCGATGGCTGGTACGACGACGATGACCGGCTTGTCCTCGCCGCACCGGGACTCGCAGGTGACGTCAACTACGACACGTCAACGCTGTTCGTCCGCACCAACGCCTATGTTGGCGCGGGGCTGGCCAACATTCACCTTGGCGACCGCGACGACTTCTTCACCATCACCGGCCAGCCGCTGGCAGGCAGCATGCTTGACGGCGGCACCCAGTTCAGCCGTGATGACCTGATCTTGACCCAGCCTGGCGGCACCATCGATTTCACCGATGTGACGCTGGTCGACATCGAGGGGCTGACCTGGTCCCAGAGCGGTACTGCCATCCTGCGGGGCGACCAGATCGGCGGCAGCTCCGGCTTGAGCTACGTCCAGAACCTGTCGGCCAGCCCGGTCACCTTGAAGGTGGTCGGCTCGTCGGTCGACCTCACCACCTCCATGGCCTTCGTCAACTGGGGCACACTCGCCAACATCATCGAAATCGACGGCACCGATGGCGCGGACACACTCGTCGGTTCGATCTACACCGACATCATCGCTGGCGGGCTGGGCGACGACATCATCGCACTCAGCGGCCATGACATTGTCAAGGGTCAGAACAACAACGATACCTTCACGCTGGCGTTTGGCGGCCAGTTCAATGGCGAGATCTTCGGTGGCACTGGAACGGCAGACAAGGTCGAGGTCGACAGCGCTGGCGGTCTGTTCGGTGCAACGATCGTCGACGTCGAGATTCTGTCGCTACTGGGGGCCGGAACGACGGTTACACAGGCGAGTCAGTTCGGCGGTTCCGGCTTCTCCGAGGTCATGGGATCGCTGGGCCTCAATACATTGCAGATGTTCGGCCAAACGATTGACCTCAGCGGCATCACTTTCACCGACTGGGACGGCGCTTTCGGTGATCAGATCCTGCTATCCCGCGATACATACGACCTGGTTGGCAATCCCATGACGGTGGTCGGCTCGGATCAGGCCGAGCAGGTCGACGCCTTCAATCTCGCCGACCAGTTCAGCCTGTATGGCGGCAATGACCGCGTCACTATCATGGGCGGCGGCTTCACCTTCTTTCAGGGGTCTCTGTATCCCGATCCCTTCTTTTCAACAGGCGGCAGCCTCGACGGCGGCGCAGGAACGGACACGCTGGTCGCGATGACGAGCTGTCTCTTCGCTGGAGAATCGATCTCGGTCACCAATTTTGAAATACTGAAACCGACAGTTGGCGGCTACAGCGTCATCGTCAGCGATGATCTCATTGGTGGAACCACCAGCTTGCTGACAGTTGATGGCGCCGACATGACGACTAACGCCCTGATTGGCGTCTATGGTGATGCCATCGACCTCTCGCCGATGACATTCCAGAATTGGCATGCTGATGCCCGGCTGATCCTGCAGGGCACGGACGGCGTCGATTCCATCACCGGATCAGATGAGAACGACCTCATCTATGGCGGCGGGGGTGGAGATGTCATCGAGGGAGGCAACGGCTCCGATACTCTTTCCTATGAGTGGACAAGCTATCTCTTCGATATCGCGCCAGGGCAAGTCGCTGTTGGCGTCACTGTCCGCCTGAACACCGGCACTACCGCCGGCGGGGATGCCGATGGCGACACGATCAGCGGCATCGAGAACCTCATTGGCACGAACTTCGATGACAGCCTGACGGGTGATGGCGGCGACAACGACCTGAACGGGCTTGCCGGCGCTGACACCCTTACCGGCGGCAACGGCACCGATCAGCTGCACGGTGGCCATGGCGACGACACGTTCTCGTTCTCCGCCACCGCACATAGCGGCCTCGGCGCCCTGTCGGACATCATCGCTGACTTCAGCCAGTCTGTGGGCAACGACGACGTGATCAGGCTGAGCCAGATCGACGCGATCGAGTCGACTGCTGGCGTCGACGATGCCTTCACCTACATCGGCCAGGACGCCTTCAGCGCCGAAGGGCAGATCCGTGCCACCCAGAGCGGGACACGCACCATCATCCAGATCAACACCAGCGGCACCGATGATGCCGAAATGCGCATCATTCTGGAGAATTTTACCGCCACCAACTTGACGGCCGCAGATTTCGTCCTCTGAGGCGCCGGCGGATGACCGGCGATGCGACCATGGCGAAGATATCCGCTGGTCACAACGGCGATTTCCTGATTGCACAGTCCTGCCACAATCTTCTATTGTCCCGCCATGTTGCGTCGATTCAGGATAGCCCTTTCGATCGCCGCAGTGGCTGCCCTGTCGCAAGCAACATGGGCCCAACAGGTGGTGGAGGAAGGGAAGGGCAATGCCCTGCCGGTCGCCGCTCCCAGGATTCCCGGGGGCGTGCATCTCCCCGATTTTGCGCTGTCGGCAATTCCCGCGGTATCGGGCGCAATGCTGCGTGAAATGCGCGTGGAGCCGGCTGCCGATGCGGCGCCCGATCTTCTCAGCGAACTTCAGTACAATCTCGAGCGCATCGAACTCGATCCTGTGCAGGACTATTCTGCAGACCTGTTTTTGGGACAGGCATCCGATGTCAAGTGGGACGTTGCGGGCGCATTCGCCATCACGACCGCGGTCGGTCTCTCGGCCTGGGGCTGGGAAATTTCGGATTTCCGCTTCAAGAGCGAAGGGTGGTTCGGCAAGGACACCAAGTATCTGGGCATGGACAAGCTGGGCCACGCTTACACCGGCTACATCCTGAGCGATTACTTCACCCAGCGCATCGCCCATGAAGCGGCCGGCCGCGACGGCGCCGCAATGACGGGCGCGCTTCTTGGCATGGGCGTGCAAACCTATGTCGAGGTTCTCGATGGTTTTTCCGGCGGTCATGGCTTTTCCTATGAGGACCTGATCATGGATGGTGTGGGAGCCGGTTTTTCCTATCTCCGCAGCACCATTCCCGCGCTGGCCGAAACCGTTGATTTCCGTATGGAATATCTGCCGTCCGGGTACGGAGACGGATTTGCGCCCGTCACCGATTATTCGGGGCAGAAATATCTTCTGGCCCTCAAGCTCTCCGGGTTCGAGGAATTTCAGGAGACGCCGCTACGGTTTGTCGAGCTTCAGGTTGGCTATTACGCCCGGGGCATCAGCGATGAAGAACGCGCCAGGGGCGATAAGCTCCGCCGCGAACCCTATGTCGCCGTTGGGTTCAATCTTGGGGAGCTGCTGCACGCGGCAGATGCGGGTGACAGTCTGCCTGGTTTGGCCGCCATGCGGGCGACCGAGTACCTGCAGGTTCCCTACGCCTACGTACCCACCAGCCGGAACTAATATTTGAGAGCTCAAAACGGTCCACTGCGGCCAGTATGAGGCCGGTGGATGACTGTCCCTGGCGACGACCGATCACGCGATCGTGATCTGATGAGGGGGAAACGCCGCCTGAAACCGTGATAAAGATCACAGACAGCGGGAATTTCTCTATGTTGCAGCAGTTTCGAAAGGCGTTGCACGGCTCCGGAAGGCAGGGCTTGCACATTCCGTGGGGTGTGCGCCGTGCGTTTCTTGATGCCGCCCGCAGTTTCGACCTGCGCAGCCGGGAAATCCTCTTCCACGCCGGCGATTCCGGCGACGGCTGTTATTTCCTCCGCGATGGCGTGGTGAAGGCTTCCGTGATCGCCAAGGATGGGCAGGAGCGGTTGCTGGCCGTTCTGGGCCCCGGCTCGCTCATTGGGGAACTGTCGCTGATCGATGACGAGCCGCGCTCGGCCACAATATCGGCGCTCAAGCCCTGCCACGTCATGCACCTCAGCAAGCAGGCATTCTTTCGCGTCGCCGACAGTAATCCGCAGATCTATCGCCATGCGCTACGGTTGTTGACCTATCGCCTGCGTGGCACCAACGATTCCATGGTCGCCCAAGGTACCGTCACCGTGTCGGGACGCGTGGCGCGGGCCTTCACCTCATTGGCCAACGGGCTCGGCGACGAGCAGGTGGATGGCCGCATTCTTCTGGCCCACAAGATTACCCAGAATGACATCGCTGGCATGGCGGGCGTGGCGCGCGAGAATGCCAGCCGCGCCATCAACGACTTGCTGCGCGAGGGAGTTTTGAGCCGCTCGGGAAGCTTCTACGTCATCGAGCGGCCCGTCGAACTGCTCGATCTGGCCGAAATCTGACCTCTGCTACCCCTGGCTCTCGATCAGGCGGTCCGCCAGCAGCCCCATGTCGGCCGCCTCCGCATTGGCAAATGCGATCCGGAGATACGAGTCCTGGCCATCGCCAAACATCGAGCCGGGCAGGCACAGCACATCATGTTCGCCCGCCAGCCGTTGCGCCACGGCCTTTGCCCGCTCACTGCTGAAGGGGTGTCTGACATAGGCGAAAAGCGCACCGGAACTGACCAATTCGTAGTTTAGCCCCGGCTGCTTGAACGCCTGCCGCAGCGCCATAAGACGATCATGCATCATGGCAATCTTCTCTTGCTTCCAGCGGCCAAGAGACTGGAGGCTGAAGAGAGCCGCACGCTGCGAGATGTGCGGCGGACAGATCGACATGCAGTCCAGGATCTTCTCCACATCGGCCAGGGTGCTTTCGCTGGCGATAAGTGAGCCCACGCGATAGCCCGTCATCGAATAGGCCTTGGAAAAACTGTAGAGATGGATGAAGCCATCCGGCCAGTCGCGCCGCGCCAGGATGCCGTGCGGTGGAGCGGTATCGGCGCGGAAATCCTTGTAGGTTTCGTCGATCACCAGCGCGATGCCACGCGACAGTGCCAGGTCAAAGAATGCGTCGATGATCTCTGGCGGATAGATGGCGCCACTGGGATTGTTGGGCGAACACAGGATGATGGCCCGCGTGTTGGAATCGATCTGCGCGGCAGCGTCTTCCGGGCGCGGCCAGCCGTGTTCGCCGCCGAAGGCCGGAATATACCGGGTCTCGATGCCCCGCATGTCAAGCCACATGGTGTGATTGAAGAAATAGGGCACCGGCACCACCACATTGTCGCCGGCCCGGGCGATGGCCATGATCGCTGCGGCGAAAGCCTGGTTGCAGCCCGACGTCACGCAGACCTGGGAGGCCTTCACTTGCCCCCGGTAGTCGTCGCTCATGTCGCGTGCGATCGCCTCACGCAGGGCCGGCAGGCCGAAGATGTCGGTATAGAGGCCAATGCCCGGCTCATGTGCCAGGCGCGCGACTTTGGCATCGAATTCCGATGAAGGTGGCCAGCTCGGCACGGCCTGGCACAGATTGAGCAGCGGCCGGTTGCGTAAGCCTGGCCTGATCCAGCTCTGCGCCTCCATGATCGGCGGCGCCTCGATCCGGTGAACGGCGGGATTGACGGCATATGTCATGATGGGGCACCAAAGGAAAACGCGAGAGCAGAACCAAAAATGCCGTCTGGCCGAAGGAGGTGCAAGCATGAAAGCAATCAGGATCACGGAGACCGGCGGACCGGAGGTCATGAAACTGGTCGATATCGAGGTTCCGGCGCCAGCCGCAGGCGAAATTCGCGTTCGCCAGACGGCCATTGGCCTCAACTACATCGATACCTATCACCGTTCCGGCCTCTACCCCGTGCCGCTGCCCAGCGGCATCGGGCAGGAGGCAGCCGGTGTCGTGGAAGAGGTGGGGGCAGGCGTCACGCACCTCAAGCCCGGCGACCGGATTGCCTATGGCACTGGCCCCATCGGTGCCTACGCCGGGATGCGGAACCTGCCCGCCAATCGCGTGATCAAGTTGCCGGATGCCGTCTCCGACGAAACGGCGGCCGCCATGATGCTGAAGGGCATGACCGTCCGCTATCTGCTCCGCGCCACCTACAAGGTGAGTGCAGGCGAGACGATCCTGCTCCATGCCGCCGCAGGCGGCGTTGGCGTCATCCTCACCCAATGGGCGGCAGCACTTGGCGCCACCGTCATCGGGACCGTCGGGTCGGATGCGAAGGTTGAAACCGCCCGGGCGAATGGCTGCGCCCACGTCATCAATTCCTCGACCGAGAACGTCGTCGAGCGCGTCAGGGAGATTACCGGCGGTGCCGGCGTCCCCGTCGTTTATGACGGTGTCGGACAGGCCACCCTCATGACCTCACTCGATTGCCTCAAGCGGCGCGGATTGCTGGTGAGCTTCGGCAATGCCTCGGGACCCGTGAAGGCGCTCGACCTGGGGCTGCTGTCGGCCAAGGGCTCGCTCTATGTCACGCGGCCCACACTTGGCAGCTACACCGCCACGGATGAAGAACTGAAGGAAACGGCGGATGACCTCGTCACCATGGTGGCAAGTGGCAAGGTCAAGATCCCCGTCAACCAGCGTTATGCCTTGGCCGACGCCGTCAAGGCGCACCGCGACCTCGAGGGCCGCAAGACCACGGGAACCACCGTACTGCTGCCGTGATGGTGAGTGGCGCCTGACGCAAGTCAGGTGCCGCCGCAGCCCGCCTGACGCGCGGCGGAAGCCCAGCCGCCGCTGCAACCGTGATTCGCACACAGGAAGGACGCCAGCTTTTCAAGCGGCACCGCGTGAGCGAGGTTCAGGGGGTTGCCCGCGTTGTCATAGAGTGTGCTCACCACCATTCCCACCAGTTCGCCGCGGGAATCAAACAGCGGCCCGCCTGACTCGCCCTTCTGGGTGCTCAGACGCAGGACCATGGCATCGGGATAGCCGAATTTGCCATAGCGCACGGCCCGGCCGTAACGCTGCGATTCAAGTTGCCCAATTCGCGCCGTATCGCCCTGCGCATGCGGGCGGCCGAGGGAATAGACCATGCTGCCCGGCGCGATGCAGCGGCTGGGGGCAGGGGTGACCGACTTGCCGGCATAGCCCCGCAGCTTGATGAGCGCCATGTCGTTCTCGGGCAGAATGCTGATGACGTCACCAGAATAGATGCGCCCATTGGCGGCGCGGGCCTGAACCGTATTGCCCTTCTGCACCGCCACATGCGCTGCGGTCATGATATATCCGTTGTGATCCACGACGAAACCGCTGCCGGAAGTCACGGCGGTTTTCTGCCGGTCGCGCTGGGAAACGATGGCGCCCGAATTATTGGGATCGGAAACGACCAGCGTCACATAGGAAGGGCCGGATGCGGCCACGAGCGAGCGGATCGCCGCGCCATCCTGCCCGCTGGCACCGCCAGCGACTGCCGCCGTTTCCTGTACCTGAAAATTGCGGCTCTCGGTTTCGATGTCAGTCGAAGCACAGCCGGCTGCAAGCAGCGCCACAGCGGCAAGAAGCCCAAACTTGATTCGCCCGTTTTGCAATGGTCTTCCACCCTTCATCGCGGGCCACATGAATACGGGTTGAGTGCGGCGACAGCAAGACCCAACCCAAGGGACAGCACAAAAAGAAACGGCCCGCCGAAGCGGGCCGTCCCTCATACCATGACGTTCTGGATCAGAACGCGTAGACGGTCATCAGATCGACGATGACTTCTTCGGTGTCGTGACCACCGAAGTTATGGTTGTTGTCGGTGCTGATGTATTCAGCTTCGAGACCGATGGTCAGCTGGCTGACGGGCGAGTAGTAGAGACCGCCCATCACGCTCATGATGTCCATGT
Source organism: uncultured Aestuariivirga sp. (assembly GCA_964510815.1). Lineage (GTDB taxonomy): Bacteria > Pseudomonadota > Alphaproteobacteria > Rhizobiales > Aestuariivirgaceae > Aestuariivirga. Next base: position 1,007 of record CAZECZ010000062.1, on the reverse strand, counting down.
CCGAGAGCGCAGCCATGTCCGGATTGTAGGTCTTGTAACCAGCGCCCAATTCCATGTGGATCTCGTCCGACAGGTTCATGCTGGCGAGACCGTTGACATACCAGTAGTCGGCGTTGTCAGGAATGGCCCAGCCACCGGCCGGGGTATGGCCGAGGCCAGCCGCGAGGCTGAGAGCCACCGGATCCATGTTGAAGCCGAGGCCAACGCCGACAGCCCAGGTGTCGTCGGCGCCAACAAAGACGGTATCCGTGGTGTCGCGCCACATGCCCGAGACCTCACCCGAGAACGTGTCACCGGCATAGGCCAGCTCGCCAGCCACGCCAAGGTTGCCACCGTCAAAGGCGCCGCCGGAAACGGCATCTTCAACCGCAACGGCGAACGACAGCGGGCCCGACGCATAGGTCAGACGCATCTGCGAGGTGTCCGACGTGGCGCCCGGGCCGTTGTTGGCATAGACGTCAGCAGCGTCGATACCGGCGCAGGTGCAAGCACCGTCATAGCCGAAGCCGATGTTGGCGAGCGAACCCGTGTAACCGCCGCCAAGCGTCAGTTCCGGGGTCATTGCCCACCAGCCCCACGCCACCGGCATGTCGGTGTAAAGGTCACCATGGCCATCGCCGTTGCCTTCGATGCGCAGGCTGACGCCAACTTCACCGACCGACGTGTCGGTCTTGGCATTCATGTTCAAGCGGCCGCGAGCGTAGACGTTGTAGAAATCGCCTTCATCCGCGTAGACGGCGCCCTTCACGTCGAGATTGTAGTAGTGCAGGATCGCGCGGGCATAGCCGTTCCAGTCGATCGTGGCGGCAGCCGGGGCATCCGCCGTCGGCATGACGCTGATCACGGTCGCCGGGCCGGCCCAAGAGGCGCGCTCTTCGCGGGTCAGGCCAGGAGCGACGGAAGCTTCACCTTCGTGAACCGTCAGCAGGCTGTAGCCAGTCGGAACCGACGGAGCGGCTTCCATCTGGGCAACGCGGGCGTTCAGGGATTCCACCTGGGCCTTGAGG
>CAZECZ010000061.1:0-23058 GCA_964510815.1 uncultured Aestuariivirga sp. | reverse complement strand
GCGGGCCGATGAATGCGGAGGAGGTGGCGGCTTTCGAGTGCAATCCGTTCCATACTCAGGCGGTGCGCGTGCGCCTGTGGGATGAGGGCGGGAAGGACCCGGCGATGACCACGCCGGCCTTCCGTCATTACATGCCCCTGCTGCAGCGGGTTGTAGACAGCTACAAGGGCGGTTAGCGGATTTTCATTGCCCGGGTTTGTTGGCCTTCGGCGGCAATGCCGTGGCGTTCACAGCCAGTTGCCCATCAGGATGAACGGCGCCCAATAATAGGGGTGGCGGGATGTGACCTCGCCGGTGGGGGCGCCTGCCGGCTCCGCCTCGCCGCCGGTTTCGGCCGCGCCGCGGGCAGTCAGGTCCACGGTCTCGACCGGCTCATCGCGCAGCATGGCGATCTGGGCGCGGCGCAGCGCGTCGGCCTTGTCGAGGCCGTCTTCCACCAGACCCTTGTAGAAGCCTGCCATCAGCCGGCCGGAGGCTTCGTCGGCGATGGGCCACAGGGTTGCCATGACGGCCGAGGCGCCGTTCTTCTGGGCCAGCGCGCCAAAGCTTTCCACCTCGTCGCCGTCGGCATCGGTTCCCTTGGCGGTTTCACAGGCGGAGAGCGTCAGCAGGTCGACGCCGCCAAAGCGGAAGCCCCGGCCTTTGCGGATCTGTTCCAGCGTCAGCGGCTTGCCATCGCCCAGCAGCAGGAAGCTGTCGGTCTCGTTGCCGGGCACGAACTTGAAGTGGCTGGCGACATGCAACAGGGCAGGGCGCTGCTTGAGGGCGCTCTTGAGACTATCGGCGGTGAAGGCAGAATCGAGCATCGGCGCGCCGCGCAACTCACCCTTTCGATCGCTGCCTTCAAAGATTGCTTCCATTTCGGCGGCCACCCCGGGCAACGGCGAGAATTCACCGTGTTGGCTGGTGACGCCAAAGCCTGCGGCAGCCGCAGCCGACCGGTCAGCCGCGGCGAATTTCGTCTGGGCGGCGGGTGTATCGATCGCCAGTGCATAGTCCTCGATCAGATAGCCGTGGTCGGAACGCAGCGCTGCAAATGGCAGGTAGCGCAGAAAGCCACCGAGGTTGAGCATGATCACTTCGGTGTCCGCGTCCCTGAGGTCGGCCTCCACCGGCTTGATCAGCAGGCCATAGAGTTCGGCCAGGATCGAGTCTGACCGGGGATCGCGGGCTTCGATGGCGGTCAGTGCCTCGAACACCTTGCGGGAGAGATCGGCGCGGCTGATGTCGACCTCACGGTGGATCGAGATATCCTTCGTGGTGAGGAAGAGATGCAGGCTGTCCGACATGCTGGCTGCCTGCAGGAGCACCGTCCGCTTGCCAAAGCTCCTCAGCATGTCCTGACGGTCGGCCGCATAGTCGAGGTTGAGCGCTTCGATTTCGCTCTTGACGGCATCGCTGTCGGCGTCCGCCGCGCCAAGCACCGTCTCGACGGTTGAGGCAAAGTCTTCGTAGGCCTTGTCGAGTTCGGCTTCCAGCGCGGCCAGGCGCTGCGTCTCTTCTGGTGAAAGTGCATCCGCCTGCGCCTTGGCAGAGAGTGCGTCGAGTTCTGCCGCAATCGCCATGGGGCCTGCCATGGCCGCGTCAACCTGGCTGTCGAGGCTGCGTTCCGTCCTGGTCAGCACTGCCGTTCCCGTCTCGGTCCCTGCATTGGCGTCGCGCCGCACGAATTCGATGAGTTCCTGCTGCTTCACCATGTCGAGAACATATTGTGCTTCGGCGATGCGGCCTTCGGCGATCAGCAGATTGGCCAATGACTGGTAGAGCCTGAGCCAGTCCTTGGCCAGCGACTGGGCGCCCTCGGCATACATGCCCTTGTTCTGTGCACGGATCTCCTGCTGCGTGTTGACCGCCTTCTTGGCAAACAGGATGGCGGTCTGGCGGTCGCCAAGTGCAGCGTAGGAATTCGACAGCGACTCGAGCGTCCATCGCATCGGCTCATAGGCGAGTGGCCCCAACCGCTTCATGATCGCCAGGGCGCGCATGTTGAGGGCGATCGCTTCCTTGTAGCGTGCCTGCTTCTCGCGCACGATTCCCATGTTGGTGTAGAGGTAGGTGACCTTGTCGCTGACCGGCCCATAGGATTGCTTCATCAGCGGCAGCGAACGCTCGAAATAGGCATAGGACTCGTCGTAGCGCGCAAGGCCTTTCATGGCCCAGCCGATATTGTTGTAGAGAATGCCGGCCATGGCGCTGTCGGCGCCGTCCTGCTTGACGACAATGGCCAGCGCGCGCTGATCGAGGTCGATGGCATCCTGGTAACGGTTCAGGCGTTCGTTGGCGTTGCCCTGGTTGATGAGCACGTTGGCGACGGTCGCATTCTCTGCCCCATAGCGCTTCACATAGATCGCCTCGGCTTCCTTGTAGCTCTTCAGCGCATTCTCATATTGGCCAAGGCTGTAATAGATGATGCCCGTGTCCTCGAGCAGGAGCCCGATGGAGTCTTCGTCGGGCGGTTCCTGCATCTGGGCCTCCAACAAGGCCATGGCGGCGAGCTTCATGGCTTTGTCGTAGTGAGTCATCTCGCGATGAGCGATGGACAATTCGCGGCGGATGTAGCGGGGCGCGCAGGTGTCGTTCGCGGCAACGCAGAGGCCGAGCGCGGTCGTGAGCAGGCCTATGGCGCGATCGTGATCGCCGGGTTTGGCCCGGTTGCGGACCAGGATGCCGGCCCAGTAGGCAGCATTGATGTCCTTCTTGGCGGTTGCCTTGGTGTACCACCTGATGGCGCCTTCAAGGTCGACTTTGCCGAAGGTTCCCATGCGGAGGCCATCGCCGACTTGAACCATGGCGGCGATGTCGCCTGTTCTCGCCTTCGCCGTCTGCTCGATGTAAGTCTGATTGAACGCGTTGATGTTGCCACCGCCGATGATCGCGACAGTGGGATCGGCGGTGCCAGCGAAAGCGGGCGAGCCGGACAGAAGCAGGAACGCCAGAATGTAGCGTGATTTCTTCATCATTGTGCCGAGCATGACCCGTTACTAGCGCCACATCAATTTGGCGGCAAGACGGCAGGTCCTACAACCAGTTGCCCATGAGAATGAAAGCCGACCAATGATAGGGATGCGACATTGGCGGTCGATTGAGCGTCCTGACGTCGGCTTCCTCGCCATCGGGCTGAACGCCGCGCGACACATTCATGGCCACCGCCGCAGCGGCACCGCCGTGGATCATGGCGATCTGGGCGCGCTGCAGGGCCGTGGCCTTGTCGAGATCGGAGTCGAGCAGACCGCTGTAGAAATCGGCCATCAGCTGGGCCGTCGATTCATCCGCAATCGGCCATAGCGTTGCCATCACCGAGGACGCGCCGCTGGCTTGTGCGATGGTGGCGAAACTCTCCACCTCCTTGCCGTCGGAGCCCACCTCGCCGGCCGTCTCACAGGCCGAGAGCGTCAGCAGGTCGACGTCGGTGAACTGGAAGCGCGCATCGGTGCGGATCGACTGCAGCGTCAGCGAGTCTCCCGTGCCGAGCAGCAGGAATGATTGTGACTCATCGCCGGGCTCGAGCTTGAAATGGCTGGCGATGTGCACGAATTGCGGATGGTCTTCGAGTGCCAGCGCGAACTCGTCGGCGCTGAAGGCCCGGTTCATGCGGGGCATTCCCGCGAACACGCCGGCATCGTCCTCGCCATCGAAGAGGGTTTCCATTTCACGTGCCACGCCGGGAAGGCCGGCGAAATTCTGCAGGGCATCGGTCACGCCGAAGCCCACGGCACTGGTGCGGTCGCGCGGCAGCTGCTCGTAGACGGTGTCGGCAGCAGGTGTCTGCATGGCCAGCGCATAGTCCTCGATCAGGTAGCGATCACCGGAGCGCAGGGCGGCAAACGGAATGTACCGGAGGAAGCCTTCAAGGTTGAGCATCACGACGCTGGCGCCTGAATCCTTCAGGTCCCGCTCCACCGGGTAGACCAGCACCTCGTAAAGCTTCTGCAGCTTGCTGTCGGCGTCGGGGGCGCCGCTCGAGGCGGCACGCCACGCGTCGAAGGCCAGCCGCGCCAGGCTCTTGCGCGCAATGTTCACGCTGCGGTGGACCTGGGCCTTGGGTCCAGTGAGGAAGATGTGCACGGCAGTATCGAGGCTGGCGATCTGCAGGATTACGGCCCGGCCCTTGAACGGTTTCAGCCGGCGCTGGGTCTGGCCAAGCATGTCGATGTGCAGTTGCACGATTTCGCTTTGCGCCGCCGCGGTTTCCGTACCGAGTCCGTCGAGGATCTCCTTCACCTGCGTCTGGAACTGCTTGTAGCTCTGTTGGTAGGCGTCCTTGAGCTGCGCCAGCCGGGCTTGTTCCGCGTCATCGAGTTTGCGCTTCTTGGACTTCGCCAGCAGGTCTTCCAATTCCTTTGCACCGGCGAAAGGCTGGCGCAGCAGGCCATCTATATTGTCCAGGGTTCGGCTTTCGGTCCGGGTCAGTGGGGCCCTGAGGTCGAACGATGTCAGCTTCGGGCGGCCGCCGCGCACGAAGTCGATCATCTCCTGGTTCTTGATGAGGTCGATCACGCGGCTGGCTTCCTCGATGCGGCCCTGTTCGATCAGCATGTCGGCCAGTGTCAGATACAGGCTGCGATAGCGCTCGGCGAAGGCGGTGGCGAGATCGGCCGGCAGGCCGCGATTGGCAGCCCTGAGTTCCTGCTGGGTATTCACCGCCTTCTTCCCGAACAGGATGGCGGCGTTGATATTGCCCGACTTGCGGAGCACCAGCGTCAGGGAATCGAGGCTCTCGCGCAACTGCTCGGGCGCCGTCTCGCGCTCCAGGCTGCGGATGGAGCCGAGCAGGGCGGCGATGGCCTGTTGTGTCCGGCCAAGCACCGACAGCGATGTCGACAGTTCGCGCAGAACGGCGGCCGAGCGGACATTGCCTGGTCCCAGCAACTCATCGAGAATCGAGATCGCCACGGCAAAATGGCTGATGGCCTCGCGGTTGCGGTTGGCGTCGCGCGCCAGCATGCCGAGCCGCACTTCGGCATCGGCCACTCTCACATGGGTTCGGCCATATTGGCTGGAATATCGTGCCAGCGCCTGCTTCTGATAAGAGATCGCATCGTCGAAGCAGTTGAGCAGGGCAAGGCTCTTGGAGGCCTCTTCCAGGGCCTCGGCGGCGCGCACCGGAATGTCCAGCCCCTCGTAGATGGCGAAGACCTTGCCCAGGCTGACGAAGGAGGCGGCCATGGCGCCGCTGCGCCGTTCGGCGATGGCCAGATTGTGGAGCGCGCGCGCCGTGGCCCGGTTTGTCGGACCCAACCGCTGCTCGGCAACGCTCACGGCCCGCTCCGCCATGGCCTTGGCGCCGGCCTTGTCATTGAGGCGCGAGAGGATGGCGCTCTTGTCGGTGAGCACCTCGACGAGATCGAAAGCGCTCTTGTCGCCCCGGCGCTCATAGATGGCCGCGGCCACGTCGAGTGCGGCGAGGGCGTCGTTGTAGCGGCCAAGACCACGGTAGACGGCGGCCAGCGTCTGGTTGTTGAGGGCCATCAGAAAGGCGTCCTGCGCTGGCCCGGCGGCGTGAAGGTCGATGGCGGCCTTGAGCGCCTCGATGGCGTCCTCCCGGCGGCGCATGTTGGACAAGGTGATGCCGCGCAGGCGCAGCAGTCCCGCCATCTCGGGGCCCCTGGGGTCGATCTCCCTGAGGATCGCTTCGGCCTTGGCGAGATCGTCGAGGGCCGGGAGAAACTGTGCCGCGATGCGGCGGTTGGCGGCGAGCGCGATGCGGGCCTTGGCCACATCGAGGCTCATAGGTCCGGATTGCCGTTCGGCCTCCTTCAGCTTCGACCGGCTCTCTTCGATCTTCGTGGAGATGTTGCGGACCGTGTCGTCAGCCGGCTTGGCGTCGCCCGGTTCGGCGCGTGGCCTGGCATCGGGCGCCGCGAGATCGTTGGCGTGCATGCCGAACGCCTGGGTAGCCGCACCGCAGGTAAGGACCGGTTTGGCCTCTGCTACGCTCATGCCTGTCAGCCAGGCGAGGGCTGCCAGACACAGGACGCTGCGACGCTTGCACACCATGGCTGGAACTCTATCACGTCGGCCTGGCTTGCGAAACGCGCCTCACGGAGCCTTTGACATGGTCCGGGCGGCGTGGCACGGCTTGGCGCCATGTCCGCACCAGACTCGCCGTCCTCCAACGCCCTTCGTCATCCATCCTTCGTCTTTTATTGGCTGTCGCTCTGGGCGGCAGGGTTCGCGGTACAGATCATGTCGGTCTCGGTGGGCTGGCAGGTCTACGACATCACCCGCGATCCACTCGATCTCGGCCTCATCGGGCTGGTGCAGTTCATGCCGCCGCTGTTGCTGGTGCTGGTAACGGGGCTCGCCGCCGACAAGTTCAACCGGCGCGGCATCATGGGACTGTGTCTGGCTGTCGAAGCGGTCTGCGCACTGGGGCTCGTGGCCTTCACGCTGTCGCATCCAACGGCGGTGTGGCCGGTATTCGGCATTCTCGCGGTGCTGGGCACGGCGCGCGCCTTCCTCAACCCGGCGGCCGATGCTCTGGCTCCCAACCTGTTGCCCAGGCAGGCGATCGCCCATGGCATCTCGCTCAACTCCATGAGCTGGCAGATCGCCAACATCCTGGGGCCGGTGGCTGGCGGTCTGCTGTTTGGGATCTCCGGTGAGGCCGCCTACGGCACGGCCCTCGGGCTGATCGGGCTCGCCGTCGTCATGGTCGTCTTGATCGGCCGGGTGCCGCAGCCCAACCATGCCGAACAGACTACGCTGTCCACCCTGTTTGCCGGCTTCAGCTTCATCCGCAAGGAGAAGGTGGTGCTGGGCGCGATCTCGCTCGATCTGTTCGCCGTGCTGCTGGGCGGTGCCGTGGCGCTGATGCCGGTTTATGCGCGCGATATCCTGCAGGTCGATTCCTGGGGCCTCGGCCTGCTGCGCGCCGCGCCGGGCATCGGTGCGGTGGCCATGGCACTCTATCTCTCCAAATTCGGCATCAAGGACCGGGCCGGCGTCATCCTGTTCCTGTTCGTGGCAGCCTTCGGCTTCTTCACCGTCGTGTTCGGCCTTTCCATCTGGCTGCCGCTGTCGATCGGCGCGCTGATCCTGATGGGGCGTGCGACATGATCAGCGTCTATATCCGCGAGACGCTGTTGCAACTGTGGACGCCGGACGAGGTGCGTGGCCGGGTCAATGCGGTCAATCGCGTCTTCATCGGCGCGTCGAACGAGCTGGGCGAATTCCGCGCCGGCGTGGTGGCGGCATGGATCGGTGCCGTTGCGGCGGTCACCCTGGGCGGCGTCGGCACCATGGGCGTCGCCTTCTTCTGGTCGCGCTGGTTCCCGGAACTCCGGACCGCGCGGCGGCTCGACGGGCGGGGCTGACACCCGCCCGCCGCCATTACTCCGCCGGTGCGCCCTGGGTGGTGTGGGCCGTTGCCGGATGGCTTCTGGCCCACCGGGTCAGCCCGTACATGGCGATCAGGGTTCCGACATAGGCGACCACCTGCAGGACGGTGGGACGCTCGCTGTAGCCGATCAGCGTGTGCAGGATCTGGCCGGTCAGGCTCCGCTCACTGAGGATATGCTTGGTGTTCCAGGCTGTGGCGGTGAGCGATTCGACAATACCGGCCTGCTGCAGCTGGGCGGCAGCCTGTGCCGCCATGCCGGCGGCGAGGAAGGCGATCAGGATTCCGGTGACGAGGAACAGATGGCGCGGCGGGATGCGCACGAGGCCGAAATAGGTGAGCGCCGAGAGAGCGCCACCCAAGACGACACCCGCGAGGCCGCCGGCGAACATCTGTCCGACGGTGCTGCCATCTGAAACAGCCACGCCATAGAGGAACAGCACCACCTCGGCGCCTTCGCGCAGCACGGCGGCGCCGACGACGATGGCGAGTGCGGCCAGAGGACGCTTGCCCTCCAGCACGTCACGCCCGGCCGCGAACAGATCGTTGGCCATGGCGCGGCCATGGCCCGCCATCCACACATTGTGCCACACCAGCATGATCACCGCGGTGCCGAGGATCGCGGCATTGAACACTTCCTGACCATAGCCGCCGAAGGCTCCGGCGATGCTGGTCATGCTGAAGGCGACGATGGCGCTGCCTGCAATACCGGCCAGCACGCCGCCACTCACCCACATGCGGCTGCCGGGTGTGTTGCGAGTCGCGGCGAGCACGATGCCGATGATCAATCCGGCCTCGATGACCTCGCGAAAGACGATGATGAGTGCGCCAATCATTTCTGTCTGTCTATCCTGCCTGACTATTCAGCAATAATCGTGCCCTTGGCAACATCTTCCTGAAATTCGTCGACGAATGTGTAGGTGCCGGCGTCGGCGGGGAGAACGCGGACGGAAATCGTGCTCTTGGCCGGCGCGATCTTCTCGATCTTGAGGTCGATCGCTTCGAGCTCTGCCGGAGCTGCGTTCATATTATTGAAGTTGATGACGAAAGGCTCATCGGCCTTGACGCGCAATTCCGCCGGCTTGAACGTCGTACCTTCGAGGGTGAGATCATAGGTCGCAATTTCATCGGCCCGGGCGGGGACCAGGGAGATCATGGCAAGGCAGCCCGCCGCGAGTACCAGCTTCAAAGTCATCACTTCCATTCCTTTCAACGATATGGATTAACCGACTAACACAGTCGGATAATGGCCGAATTGATCCGCGTCAAGCCGAAAAGCAAAAAAATCCATCCAAATCATAACTTTAGAATGATTATAAGAATAATTCCAAACCACTGACGTCTGAAAATGCTGCCGCTGAATGTATGGAAGGGGCTTCCGGATGGGCTCTGAAGGGGCTAATGGCCCGGCCTATGGCAGGCACCGACAAGACACGAAATCAGGTTCTGGGACCGGCACCCATCGCGGTGCTGGTGAACCCGCAGTTGGGCGAAAACATCGGCACGGCGGCCCGCGCCATGGCCAATTTCGGCCTGCATGAGCTCCGGCTTGTGGATCCGCGCGACGGCTGGCCGAACGAGAAGGCTTTAACCTCGTCGTCGGGTGCCAACTGGATCATCGAGGGTGCCAGCGTCCACGAAACCCTCGCCGACGCCCTGAAGGATGTTAATTACGTCTATGCGACGACGGCGAGGCCGCGCGGCATGATCAAGGAAGTGATTACGCCGGAGCAGGCGGGCGACGACATGCGGGCACGAATCGCACGCGGCGAGAAGCTGGCGATCCTGTTCGGGCGCGAGCGCTGGGGGCTCAACAATGACGAGGTGTCGCTGGCCGACGTCATCGTCACCGCGCCGGTCAATCCGGCCTTCGCCTCGATCAACATCGCCCAGGCCGTGCTGCTCATGGGCTACGAGTGGTTCAAGGAACAGGCCGAGAGCCTCGGCCAGCAGACGCCTGAGCTTCCCGCCCTCGACGGTCCCGGCCTGCAGACGCCGGACACGCGTCTCGCCACCAAGGAGGAACTCTACGGTTTCCTTGAACACCTGGAACGCGAACTCGATGTGGCAGGTTTCTTCAAGACCGGGGACAAGAAGCCGGGCATGCTCCGCAACATCCGCAACCTTTTTGCCCGCATGAACCTCACGGAGCAGGAGGTCCGCACGCTGCGCGGCATCGTCTCGTCGCTCACCCGCGTTCATGAACGACGCCGGGAAGGGCGGGGATGACGCCCCCCCGCATCCTGCTGTTCGATTCCGGCATGGGTGGCCTCACCGTTGCACGCGCCGTGGCCCGCCAGATGCCGGAGGCCCATCTCGTCTATTCCGCCGACAACGCCGCCTTTCCCTATGGCGCATGGAAGGAGGACGCGCTGGTGAAGCGTATCGTACGGGTGATCGGTGCGCTGATCGAACAGGTCGAGCCGCATATCGTCGTCATCGCCTGCAATACGGCGTCCACCATCGCGCTGGCGCAACTGCGCGAGACTTACAAGCTACCGTTCGTCGGCACGGTGCCGGCCATCAAGCCGGCGGCGGCGCAGACCAAGTCCGGCATCGTCGGCGTGCTGGCGACACCTGGCACGGTGAGCCGCGAATATACTCACGCCCTCATCCACACGTTCGCCTATCACTGCAAGGTGTTCCTGCACGGTGCGCCGCGGCTGGCGGAAATTGCCGAAGCCAAGCTCAAGGGCAGGGCGGTCGACCCGGAAGACCTCCGCAAGGAGATCGCGCCAGTGTTCCGCAAGCGCGACGGCAAGCGTACCGACGTGGTGGTGCTGGGCTGCACCCATTATCCGCTATTGGTGGACGACATGGTGAAAGTGGCGCCGTGGGAGGTCTCCTACATCGACCCCGCACCCGCCATCGCGCGGCGCGTGGCAGATGTGCTGGACGAGACGCCGCTCGCCGACGCGACCAAGCCGCTGCCCCAGCACGGTACGGTGCTACTCACCTCGGCCAGGGGGCAGGCGGCGGATTCGCTTGCTGCCTATGCCGCCATGGGCTTTCCGCTGCCGGATTTCCTGGAGATGGCAGTTTAGACTGTCAGCCCTTCTCCAGCCCCATCGTCAGTCCACGGACGAGGTGCTTCTGCACCAGCAGGATGAACAGGAAGGCCGGGATGATGGAAGCCGTGCCGAGGGCCGAGTTGAAGCCCCAGGTGGCGGTGGACACGAGGCTCAACTGCACCGGCAGCAGCCGGATGGTCGTGGTGAGGAACAGCGCCATCAGGAATTCCGTCCAGGAAAAGATGAAGCACAGCACCGCCGTGGCGGCGATCCCGCTCCGCACCATCGGCAGATAGATCCGCCAGAAGGTCTGTGCTGGCGTCGCTCCGTCGATCATCGCCGCTTCGCCCACCGAGCGCGGCACGTCATCGAAGAACGACTTCAGCAGCAGCAGCGCGAAGGGCAGGTTCACCGTGGCATGGGCGAAGATCACGCCGGGCCGCGTGTTGTGCAGCCCCACGCCGTGATAGATGTAGACCAGCGGCACGATGACGGCGATGGGCGGCACGATGCGCTGGAAGATCACCCAGCCGAACAGGGCGCGCTTCAGCGGGAAGTCGTAAAACGAAATCGCATAGGCCCCCGGCAGGGCGGCGAGGAGCGTCAGGGCCGTTGCGCCGCTGGCCACGACCAGCGAATCCCTGATGGCGGATTGCGAATTGAAGAACTCCGGCCCGTAGCCGCCCAGCACCACGGCATAGTTCGAGAGCGTCGGCACAAAGTCGAACCACACAACGCTCTCGACGTTGAACACGGCGTTCAGCGGCTTGAACGAGGTGAGGCCCCACCAGAACAGCGGAAACATGAAGATCGCCACGACGGCGACGGCAGTGGCATCGCGCAGCAGGCGGTGGGACAGGCTGGGGTTCATCGGCGGCCCTTTGGCCACAGCAGGTGAAGACATGCAAGCGTGGCAACCGATTTGACAGGCCGCCGCCTTTCGCCTATAGGCCCCTCCAGCGCGGGGCCAAAAGCCCCGTGTTTGCTTGCCCGTGCCTCGTGAAGCGAGGCTGTCGACCGGGAGACCGGTGTCCAGGAAGGGTGGGTTCTCTGTAATCGTCTTGAAGGAGACCGTAAATGACGAAGCGTGCCAACGCCAAATACAAGATCGACCGCCGCATGGGCGAGAACATCTGGGGCCGCCCCAAGAGCCCTGTCAACAAGCGCGAATATGGCCCCGGCCAGCATGGCCAGCGCCGCAAGGGCAAGATGTCGGACTACGGCATCCAGTTGAAGGCCAAGCAGAAGCTCAAGGGCTATTATGCCAACATGTCGGAGCGCCAGTTCCGCGCGGCCTACGAAGAAGCCGTGCGGCTCACGGGTGACTCCTCGGAAAACCTCATCGGCCTTCTCGAGCGCCGCCTCGACTCGGTCGTCTACCGCGCCAAGTTCGTGCCGACCGTGTTCGCCGCCCGCCAGTTCGTCAGCCATGGCCACGTCAAGGTCAACGGCCGCCGGGTGACCATCCCGTCGATCCGCCTCAAGGCCGGCGACGTGATCGAGCTTACCGACAAGGCCAAGGGTCTGGCCGTGGTGCTGGAAGCCGTGCAGCTCGCCGAGCGCGACGTGCCGGATTACATCGAGGCCGACCACAAGGGTATGAGCGCCACGCTGGTCCGTGTGCCGGCACTGGGCGACGTTCCCTATCCGGTGCAGATGGAACCCCACTTCGTGGTGGAATACTACTCGCGGTAAAAACTGCGCGGCCACACCGAAGGTTTGGACGGCAGGGGAAACCCTGCCGTTTTCATTTGGAACGTGAGGTCAGTGCAATTGCCACTCGCTGCCGACGTGGCGCAATTCCACCGGGCTGACGATGCCGGCATGTGCGACGCGCACCTGGGCCAGCGGGCCATCCAGATTGTGAGACCAGAAATCCAGGAACTTCAGGAGTTTCGGAAATTTCGGCGCGAGATCGTAGTCCTGCCAGATGAAGGTTTGCAGGATATCGCGGAAATCGGGCATGCGGTACATGATCTCCGCGGTTGTCAGACTCCAGCCACGCAACTGACGTTCAAAGTCTCTGTCACCCATGTCATTTCTCCTGATCCCGTGAGCGGACCTCCAGATGTTGCCAAGGCCTTGATTGTCACGTCAAGCCGATGAATGAAGAATTAACGAACAAAAACAATATATTAGCAGCCTTCCTTGGAGAGTGCTGCCAACCGGTGCCGGGAGCTGGACAAAATCCGGGCGGACGGCGAGAATGTCAGCACATGCTGCCCGATCCTTCAGCGCCGAAACATCGCCCCTATCGCCGGGCCGCCGCGGCGTTCCAGATCGGTCTCAAGCCGATGACCATGGCGGAGTGGCTGGATGTCGGGCCGGACCATGTGGACTTCATGGCGGCCAAGCGCAGCCGACTGAAGGGGCGGCCACCGCTGTATTACGGTTCACTGCCCGAGTCGCGCGCCGCCCAGGACGAATTGCGAGACGTGGTCGCTGCGCATCTGGCGGCGCACCATGCCGACACCTTCGCCCGATGCGGCGACCGTATGACCGACCTTCTCGACGGCACGGTGCATGATCTCCGCGACCCCGCGCGCGAGCCGCTCGAAGCCATTGCCGACCTCACCGAAGAGGATTTCGTCATCTTCGAAAAGCGGGATGGGCGGGACATCGTGACGGCGACGTCGAACGCCTATTCGAGCTCTGGGCGTATTGCCTCGACGGTCGGTCACGGCATGAGTTTCGCCCACGGACCGGTGCCGGGCCTCAATGACCAGCTCGGATCGCGAATCGACCGGGTGATGGCCAATATCCGCGTGGACGCGCCCGTCGTGCGCTTCAACTGGTTCGTCACCGCCATCGGCGACCGGCTCTATCCGGTGCGGTCCGAGGAGCACTATCTCGCCGCGACGGCCCCGGCACGCGCAGCACTTGACGCCGACCATCGGCAAGCCGGCGATCTCCTGTGGCTTCGGGTGGAGCGCCAGACCTTCGTGCGGCTGCCATCGACCGGCGCACTGGCCTTCGGCATCCACACCTATTCCCATCCATTTCACCTGCTGGCAGGTGACCGCGACAGCCTTTCGGCAATCCACGCACTGTTGTCGGACTATGCCGAAGACAGGCTCCGCTATTCAGGCATGCTGGACACCCGCGCGCCGATCCTGCGCTGGATCGAGGACCAATTGGCGTAAGCCTCAGGGGAAGGTGCTTGCCACCTTGGCGTCGGCGAAGGCGAAGCAGCCGGCGATGGTGGGGCTGATCGGCAGGTCGCGGTAGGCGCCGAGCGCGCCCTCGGCCTTCAAGCGCCCAGCAAGGCCCGCTTCGTCGCCGGCCACGATCCAGATGAAACCGAATGCGCTGGGGCGCACCGGGCGGGCACCCGCACGGGTGATGCTGGCGAAGATGGCATCGTCCGGCGTCCCCGGCTCAAACACGGCGAGCATCGGCCCGGAGGCCTCCGGCGGAAGTGCCGCATCGCGCATCACCGCGGCCATGACCGCAAGCCAGATTGCCAGCACACCGATAAACAGGCCGAGCGCCAGCCGGTGGCCAGGCCAGCCGGTGTCCGGATTTGCCATGTCAGGCCGCGGCAAACTGCGCGTCGCGCTGCTCACGGATCGGCAGATGGATCAGTGCAGCGAAGAGGCCCAGTGCCACGCCCATCCACCACACCGGATCATAAGTGCCGTAGATGTCATACAGCTTGCCGCCCAGCCACACGCCGAGGAACGAGCCGATCTGGTGGTTGAGGAAGACGAAGCCATATAGCGTCGCCATGTAGCGGGTACCGAACATCACCGTCACCAGCCCCATGGTCAACGGCACCGTGGAGAGCCAGAGCAAGCCCATCGTTATGGTGAAGATCATGGTGCTGAGCGGCGTCACGGGCATCAGCACGAAGACGGCGACGATGCCTGAGCGCAGCAGGTAAATGACGCTCAAGGGTATCCGCTTGCGGCCGCGCCCGCCGATGATGCCCGAGACGTATGATCCCACGACATTGAAGAGGCCGATGAAGCCGAGAGCGAGGCCCGCGAATTCCTTCGAGATGCCGTGCTCTGCGAGATAGGGCGGCAAATGCACGGTGATGAACGAAAGCTGGAAACCGCACACGAAGAAACCGGCAACCAGGAGCAGGTAGGACCGGTGCCGGAACGCCTTGCCAATGGCTTGGCTGAGGCTCAGGTCCGCCTCGTCTGCCGGCTTAGGGGCGGCAGCGGTGTTCTGCACCATGAAGGGCAGGGCAAAGAAAATGATCAGCAGCGTCGACGCGCCGAGCAGTTCCAGCGCCGTCTGCCAGCCATAGGCAGAGACGAATGCGGCTCCCATCGGCGCAAAGATGAATTGGCCGAGCGAGCCGGAGGCGGTGGCGACCCCAAAGGCCCAGCTTCGCCTGTGCGGGGGCACGATGCGGCCGAGAGCGGCCATCACGATGCTGAAGCTCGACAGGGCGACGCCGGCACCAACAATGATGCCGCCGGCGACGTTGAACAGGAACGGTGTTGCCGTCCACGCCATCATGACCGTGCCGGCGCAATAGAGCAGCGCGCCGAGGATCAGAACGCGGGCTGCGCCATAGCGGTCCGCCAGCATGCCGGCCAGCGGTGTAGCGATTCCCCAGATCAGGCTCTGCATGGCCATGGCGAAGGAGAAGATCTCCCGCGGCCAGCCATGGGCCTCGGAAATCGGCGCCGTGAAGAAGCCGAAGCTGGACCGGACGCCAAAATTGACGATGGCGACGAGGCAGCCGGCGACGATGAGGACAGCTGGGGTGTAGTACCAGCGGGTAGGGGCAGCGGAGGTTGTCATTTCTCGTCACTACGTCAGTTACGGCTTTCGGCAAATCGCCTTTTCTGCATGAGGGGGCCGAACTGGGCGATGGCCACGCCGAGGATGATCAGCGCCCCGCCGAGCAGCAGGGGCCAAGTCAGGCGCTCGTCCAGCAGGGCGATGCCGCCGATGGCCGCCACCACCGGCTGCACATAGAGAAAGATGCCGGCAATCGCGCTTTCCATGTGGCCCAGGGCATAGTTCCACGCCGAGGTGGCGAGGAATGTGCCGAACACCACCACGAAGCCGACGGCGATCCAGGATGCAGCACCCATGCCGGCCACCGTGGCGGGGAATTCGCTGCCGGTGAACAGCGGCATGGGCAGCGCCGAGATCGCCATGGCGAGGCAAGCCACCTGCAAGGCGCCATATTTGCGCGATGCCGGGCGGATCACCACCGTGTAGATGCCCCAGCCCATGGTGCTGAGGGTGACGAGAATGACGCCGAACAGGCTGACGTCGCCTTCGGGCGTCAGCGTGCTGCCGAGCATCAGGGCAGCGGTGCCGAGGAGGGCAACGGACATGCCGGCCACCAGCCACACCGTGAGCTTGTCGCCCGCCAGGAGGACGGCGAAGAGGGCGATGAACACCGGCTCCAGCCCGAACAGCAGCCCGGTCCAACTTGCCGGGACGGTCTCCATGCCATAGGCCGCGAGGATCTGATAGCCGACATTGCCGGCCATGGCGGCAACGGTGATGCGCAGCCAATCGCGCCAGGCCACCGGCTTCACGCCGACAAACAGCACCACGACGACCGCGAGCAGTCCCGCCGGATAGAGCCTGAGCACCATGGCGGTGGCGGGCGAGAGTTCCAGCACCAGGAAGCGCATTGCAACTGGAATCAAACCCCACATGGTGACGGCGAAGATGACGGCGGCAAGGGCAGCGATCCTCCCCTCCAGCCGCAGGCGGTGGCCGAACTGGGCAATCGCCACGCCCGCCATGATGAGGGCTCCGCCCAGCACCATGCCGGACGTGACCGTTTCTCCCAGCATAAGGGCGCCTGCCGCCACGCCGATGATCGGCACGAGGTAGAGGAAGGCACCGGCGGCCGCCGCAGTGACGCGGGCCGCGCCGAAGTTCCAGCTGATCGTCGCCACCATGGTGGAGAGCACGGCAATGAAGCCCATGTCGAGCCAGCTTGCGGCCGTCATGTTGGCCAGCGTCTCCAGCGTCGTGGGCCTGGCCAGCATCGGCACCATCAGCACCGAGCAGATCAGCAGCGTCATGGAGGTGATGCTGACCGAGCCGTATTTGCGGATCAGCGGCTTGCTCACCACCACGTAAATCGACCAGGCGAGCCCGCTCAGGAAGATGAAGGACGAGCCCATCAGGAAGTCCATCGGCTCCGCCTTGATGGCGATGTCCTTCCACACCAGCAGCACCGCGCCGCAAAAGCCGAGAATGAGCCCGAAAACAGCGGTCGGGGTCAAGCGCTCGCGGCCGATCACCGTGCCCATCAGCGCGATCAGCAGAGGTTGCGTGCCGATGATCAGGCTGCCGATCCCCGCCGAGATCAGGCCGAAGCCGAAGGCGGAGCCGAGATTGTAGCCGATGAGACCGACGGTGGAAATGAACAGCAGGCGCGGCCAGTCGGCGCGCGCGATCCGCCAGCCGCCGAAGATCGCAAGGCTCACGGCATAGAGGATCGCCACAATCGTATAGCGGATCGCCAGATGGCCGGCTGGCCCCAGGTCGAGGGAGAGCTGGCGCAGGAACACGGGTCCGATGCCCCAGACCACCACGGTGAAGACGAGGGCGGCGAAGGCACGCGGGTCCATGGAATCAGCGCCGTCCGAGCAGCTTGGGGCCGAACTGGGCGGCGGCCACCCCTGCCAGCATCAGCAGCCCTCCGGCAATGATGAAGAGGGTTACCTCTTCGCCCAGGATCGTGGCGCCTGCGGCAACAGCCACGACCGGAATCAGGTAGAGGAAGGTGCCGGCCGCCGTGCTGGAGAGATGTTTGGTTCCATAGTTCCACATCATGGTGCCGCCGATTCCGGCGGCCAGCACGAGGTAGACTACCTCCGCCCATTGCCGGAGATCGAGCTTGGCCGCCAGCAGGGGAACCGGCTCGCTCGCGGCGCCGATCAGGATTGGCGCTGCCACCAGCATGGTGACGGCGGTCACCGTGAAGCTGTCATGGCGCTCCAGCAGGGGCTTGGCCGCGATGGTGTAGACGGCCCAGCCGACACAGCAGAGCAGGAGATAGATCACCCCCTTCAGCGGCACGGCCGAAGGCGCGGTGGAGGTGAGATCGCGCCAGAACAGGACCAGGGCGCCGAGGATCGCCAGCGCCACGCCGAGGAAGATGTAGCGGGTCAGCTTCTCGCCGAGGAACATCGCCGCCAGCACGGCGATCATCAGCGGCTCGATGGTGGTGATGAGGGTGCCGACACCAGCCGGCACCAGCTCGAAGCCGGCGTTGACGAACCAGTTATAGCCCGCCATCCCTGCCACGCCGGTGAACAGGAAGCGGCCCCAGTCGGCCACGGGGATGCGCCAGGTGCCGAACCACAGCAAGCCGCCGATGTTGATGACCGACAGCAGGCTGTAGCGCACCGCCAGCGAATCCTGCGGTGTGAAGGACAGGGCAAGCGAGCGCATGAACACCGCCGACGAGCCCCAGAAGAGCATGGTCAGCAACAGGGCGGCGATGGCGCGGGAGGTCGTGGTCTGCATGAAGGGTCCGGCTGGCGGACTCTTCCGTGCCCGATTGGCGGCCGCCGGTCAATGGCGCCCGCCCGCTTGCCAGACATGCCAGGCGGTGATGGCCGCCTGCCGGAAATCTCCGTTTAGGCCAGGCCCTTCTCGCTCATGAGTTCCTTGAGCTCCCCCGACTGGAACATTTCCATCATGATATCGGAGCCGCCGACGAACTCGCCCTTCACATAGAGCTGCGGGATGGTCGGCCAGTTGGTGTATTCCTTGATGCCGTTGCGCAGCGCATCCGAGTCCAGCACATTGATGCCCTTGAACGGCACGCCGATGTGCTGGAGGATCTGGGTGGCGCGGCCGGAAAAGCCGCACATCGGCATCTCGGGCGTGCCCTTCATGAAGAGAACGACGTCGTTCGACTTCACTTCGTTGTCAATCCAGCTGTTGATGTCGGTCATGTTTCGCTACTTTCTGCCTCCCGGAGCGGGGCGCGTTGAGGTGATGGGTGTATTCATTGCACCTCATATATCGTGCCTTCGCCGGATTTGCGACCCCCATGCAGTCAGCTCACCATGCAAAAAGGCGGAAATGTCAGTGCCCGCTATCGGCATGGCCGCCACGGTCGTCGCCTCACCCTTCTGTCGTCATCCCGGCGAAGGCCGGGATCCCGCTTCAATCACCCGCCCCAAGCGGGATGCCAGCCTGCGCTGGCATGACGGAATGGGGGAATTCCATTCACTCCGGCGCGCTCGTCTGCAGCGCCAGGGCGTGCAGCTCGCCGCCCATCCTGCCTTTCAGTGCGGCATAGACCAGCTGGTGCTGTTGCACCCGGTTCTTGCCCTTGAAGGCGGCGGAAATCACCGTCGCCGCATAGTGGTCGCCATCGCCGGCGAGATCGCGGATCTCCACCTGCGCATCCGGCAGCGCCTCCTTGATGAAGCGTTCGATGTCGGTTGCGGTCATCGCCATGGCTGCCTCTCCCCTTAGAGTTCGCCCGCCATGTAAGCCGGAAACCAGCCGTCATGGGCAGTCTTGAGTTGAGTGACAGATATAGACGGGCCGCCGTCGATCTTCAACGCCGGGTCCTTGGCCACCGTACCGACGCGGGTCACGCCCACACCCGCCGCCTGGGCTGCGGCCACCAGCCAGTCGAGCTGGGCAGGCTTGCAAGTGATGACGTAGCGGGCCTGATCCTCGCCGAAGAGCTGTTCGTGAGTCATGGGGGACAGCGATGCACCGAGGTTGCCGGCCATCGCCATCTCGATCACGGCAAGGCCGAGGCCGCCGTCGGAAATATCATGCACCGCAGTCACTTGGCCCTGAGTGATGAGAGAACGCACGAAGTTGCCGTTGTGACGTTCCTTGGCCAGATCGACGGGGGGAGGTGCGCCTTCCTCGCGGCCCAGCACCTCGCGAAGATAGACCGATTGCCCGAGGTGGGAGCCATGGCCGCCCACCAGCAGGATGACGTCGCCCTCGGCCTTGAGCGCCAGCGTTGCCATCTTGCCGAGATCCTTGAGCAACCCGATGCCGCCAATCGTCGGAGTCGGCAGGATGCCTTGCCCGTTGGTCTCGTTGTAGAGCGAGACGTTGCCGGAGACGATCGGGAAGTCCAGTGCGGTACAGGCCTCCGACAGGCCCTGGATGGCGCGGACGAACTGGCCCATGATTTCGGGCCGCTCGGGGTTGCCGAAGTTGAGGTTGTCGGTGATGGCGATGGGTTCGGCGCCAACTGCCGTCAGGTTGCGCCAGCATTCCGCCACCGCTTGCTTGCCGCCCTCGAACGGGTCGGCCTCGACGTAGCGCGGCGTCACATCGGTCGAGATGGCGATGGCCTTCTTGTCGCGGATGCGCACCACGGCGGCGTCGCCACCCGGAACTTGCGCGGTGTTGGACTGGATCAGGTGGTCGTACTGTTCCCACACCCAACGCCTGGACGCCATGTCGGGCGACCCGACGATCTTCAGGATGGCCGCGGCCAGATCATTCGGCGCCGGCACGTCCGTCAACACGGCTTGCGTCTTCGGCTCCACCCAGGGCCGGTCATATTCCGGCGCCTCGTCGCCCATCTGCTTGATGGGGAGGTCGGCCTTCACCTCGCCCTCGTGCTTGATGACGAAGCGCAGGCTGTCCGTGGTCTGGCCGACGATGGCGAAATCCAGCCCCCATTTGCGGAAGATGGCTTCCGCTTCCTTCTCCTTCTCGGGACGCAGCACCATGAGCATGCGCTCCTGCGACTCCGACAGCATCATCTCGTACGCCGTCATGCCTTCCTCGCGGCAGGGCACCTTGTCGAGATCGAGTTCGATGCCGAGATCGCCCTTGGCCCCCATTTCCACGGCGGAAGAGGTGAGACCAGCGGCCCCCATGTCCTGGATGGCGATGACGGCTCCGCTCGCCATCAGCTCCATGCAGGCTTCCAGCAGGCATTTCTCGGTGAAGGGGTCGCCCACCTGCACGGTCGGGCGCTTTTCCTCGGCCTTGTCGTCGAATTCGGCCGACGCCATGGTGGCGCCGTGGATGCCGTCGCGCCCCGTCTTGGCGCCGAGATAGACGACGGGAAGCCCGACGCCCTTGGCCTTGGAGTAGAAGATCGAATCGGCCCGCGCCAATCCAACGGCCATGGCGTTGACCAGGATGTTGCCGTTGTAGCGGGCGTGGAAATTCACCTCGCCGCCCACAGTCGGCACGCCGAAGGAATTGCCATAGCCGCCGATGCCGTGGACGACGCCGGAGACCAGATGCCGGGTCTTGGGGTGTGACGGCTCGCCGAAGCGCAAGGCGTTCAACGACGCGATCGGCCTCGCACCCATGGTGAACACATCGCGCAGGATACCGCCGACGCCCGTGGCCGCGCCCTGATAGGGCTCGATGAAGGAAGGGTGGTTGTGGCTCTCCATTTTGAAGACGATGGCGTCGCCGTCGCCGATGTCGATGACGCCGGCATTTTCGCCCGGGCCCTGGATGACCTTCGGCCCCTTGGTGGGCATGGTCTTGAGCCACTTCTTGGACGATTTGTAGGAGCAGTGCTCGTTCCACATGGCCGAGCAGATGCCGAGTTCGGTGATGGTCGGCTCGCGGCCGAGCAGCTTGACGAAACGCTCGTATTCATCCGGCTTGAGGCCGTGCTGCTTGACGAGGTCCGGGGTGATCTTGATGTCGGGGGCGGGGCTCATGGGCGCACGCTTTAGCGCCTCGCCCCGCGAATCTCAAATGCCCTTTCGGGGCAGGGGAAAAGATCAGGCTGCCTTGGCGTCGAACATGCGCTCGACACGGGCGCGGAGCACGAAGGTGGCGCGGTTCAGAGCTTCGATTTCTTCCGGGGTCGGTTCGTTCTTCTTCTTGTTGCCGAGGAGAGACTTGAACATCGCAGTCATCTGAAAGCTCCGAAGGTTACGCGATCACTACCGATCGACAACTGCATTTGAGCAAACGCCTTGACGTTAATCCATGATTAACACGGGGTTGGGTGAATGCCTGCTTGCGGCAATGCGAACATTTTTAGCGATCGGCGCGCGGCGTCCCAGAAGCTCAACAGGACTGGCTGTGCTCCACGCATGACGAAAGCGCGGCAAGGGAGTCCTTGCCACGGCCACTCAGTGCTCGATGTCATCTGATGAGGGGTGACGGTCGAGGCCGCCTCAGCCGGACTTCGCTTCCATCATGCGTTCCACGCGGTTACGCAACACGAAGGTGGCCCGGTTCAAGGCCTCGATGTCCTCGGGCGTCGGTTCGTTCTTCTTCTTGCCAAGGAGAGACTTGAGCAGGGCGGTCATCGGTGTGGCTCCGTGGATGGCACGATGTGTCTCGAGTTATGTTCGCATTTCAACAAAATGCGATAAGCAATCCAGGGTTGAACTGGATCGTCGTAAACTCGCGGTTTGGGGGATCTCCTGGAGGGGCATGAGCCGCCGTTGCGCGATGTGCAAGGCGCTCAAGCCATCGGGCGGAAATGCGGCGGTCATGACGTCGTGATCACCAACCGCCGCAAACTCCGTCAACCGTAGCAGTTCTGGCGAAGGGGGCGGCCATAGGCATCGGTGACGGGAGTCGCCATGCGCTTCTGTGTTTCGTTCTGCTGCAACAGCCGGTTCATGCGCTGATGGAGCACTTCGTGGGTGACGCGATAAGCCTCTTGTTCTTCGGGCGTCGCGCGATCGCGATCATAGTGGTCAAGCGAGGTGATGAGACGGGCCATGATCCACTCCTTACCGTTTGGATACCGTGTCCGTTAGCGATCGGACAACCATATGAGGCCCGAGAAAGCGTGTTTAATCAATCATTAACGGAGGCCAGCGTGAAGCGGTCGTTAATCCGTGGGAAAGGATTTGAGTTAGCTTTGTTTTAACTCTGGTGGCACGGGCCGGTTAGCGGGAAGCGCTGATCAAGCGTCGGTCGCAGATGCGGCCAACCAGGGCTTGCTCATTGAGATCGTCTGCCACCAGCGCTGGAGTTTCGGAAAGCCCTTCAGCATCTCCGCACCTGGCTCGGACATGGTGAAATAGCCGAAGATCGGCGCGGTGTGGAAATCGGCGAGGCCTGGCTCGTCGGAGAGCAGGTAGGGACCATCAGACGAGAGTCGGTCGAGCGTTGCGAGATAGAGGCGGGCTTTCGGCAGGGCGCCCTCGACGCGCTTCAGGTCCGGTGTCTTGCCTTCCTCCAGCCGCAACGTGCCCTCGACATAAATGTCCCACACCAGCGGCCGGTAGCCGAAGGAATCGGCCATCGACATCAGCTGCATCATGCGGGCGCGCTGGCCGATGTCCTCGGGCTGCAGGGCAGGGCCGTCAAAGGCCTCGTCGATGTAACGGTTGATGGCGATGGTTTCGAACAGCACCAGATCGCCATGGCGGAACGCCGGAATCTTGCCGAACGGATTGAGGGCAAGCAATTCGGCCGGGGGACCGGCGGGGTCGAAGACGTCGAGGGGCACGCGGCTGTAGCTGACCCCCTTGGCCTCCAGCGCCATCATGGCGGCGCGGACATAGACGCTGTATCCGGCTCCGTAGAGGACCGGAACGGCGCGGTTCATGCCGCCAGCAGGCTCTCGAACAGGGGGCGGCAGTCGGTCTTGCCGTGCAGCGGCTCCACCATGTTCTCAGGATGCGGCATCATGCCGATGACGGTGCCCGCCTCGTTCATGATGCCTGCGATGTCGTTCATGGCGCCGTTGGGGTTGGTGCCCTCGGCATAGCGGAACACCACGCGGTTTTCCGCTTCCAGCTTCTTCAGCATCTCGGGATCGCAGATGTAATTGCCTTCACCATG
>CAZECZ010000060.1:0-23242 GCA_964510815.1 uncultured Aestuariivirga sp. | reverse complement strand
GTTTTCCCCCGGCACTTCGCGATTATCAGACGTCGCGCCAAGCCCCGTCCATGCAGCCGCCAGCGACCGCGCCTGGCGCTTGAACTCGAAGCTTTCATCGCTACCAACCCAGCTGTCGAAGGCCAGCGGGCGCGGCAACGGCCACAGGAGAGGGCTCGCCGACAAGGCATCGACGGCAGTGAGCCGGATCTCCTGATTGTGCGGCGTCGCCATGATGGGGCGAAGGTCAAAGACGCCGCTGATGGAGAAGCCGGCGTTGACAAGGTCTGCCGGCGCCCCCAGCAGACTCCAATCGGTTGCCGCCATGCAGGCCGCCAAATGCCCACCTGCCGAATGGCCGGCAGCGAAGAGCTTTCTTCCGGTATGCTGGTGCAGGAACAGGCAACATTGCCTGACCTCATCGATGATGTCGGGAACCGTCACATCCGGGCACAGCGAATAACCCGCTATGGCCACCGTGAGCCCGTGGGCATTGGCGCCAGCCGCTATGTGACTGAAACCTGACTTGTCAAAGGTCTTCCAGTAGCCGCCGTGAATGAAGACCACGAGCGGACCGCCCTTGTCGACGTCGGGATGAAACAGGTCGACCCGGTTGCGCTGGCGCGCACCATAGACGAGATCCGCATCAAACCGGGCGCGGGCCCGGTAGTCGGCCGCTTCGCGATACCAGTCCGCAACGATTCGCGGATGGTCGGGTACAAGTTCACGATTGTTGTATTCGTCTGAGAGATTCATGGCGTCATTCTGGCAAATCGGCAAGACTTGCGCCAGTCTCCCTGTATCGCCTGAAGAAGCTCACAGGAACGCACGCGCGGCCATGCCATGGTCCAGGCGGAGCTGGCCGACATCTAAGCCGGCTGGAAGGCCGTCTACGACCCGCCACTGCCCGCCGACCATCACGCGGTCTGCCCGATGGGCGCCGCAAAGGACCAGCGCCGCCAGCGGATCCCCGGCGCCCGAGAAGCGCAGTTCATCCAGCGTGAACAGGGCGAGGTCGGCCTGTTTGCCGACCGCGATCGAACCGATGTCGTTGCGGCCCAGGCAGCGCGCCGACCCCCCGGTTGCCCAGCGCAGGCAATCGAGATGGGTGATTGTGGCATCATAGGTCAGCCGGTTGATCATCAGCGCATGGCGCACCCCTTCCATGAGGTTCGAGCTATCGTTCGAGGCCGAACCATCGACACCCAATCCCACCGCCGCGCCTGCCGCTTCAAGTTCGCGGGTCCGGCACTGGCCCGACGCGAGGACCATGTTCGACGTGGGACAGTGGCAGATGCCGACGCGGTGTTTGCCGAGCCTTGCCACATCATTGTCTAAGAAATGAATCCCATGGGCGAGCCAGGTGCGGGCGTTGAGCCAGCCGACCTCCTCAAGATAATCGAGCGGACTCATGCCGAAGCGCGACTTGCAGAAGGCATCCTCGTCATGCGTCTCAGCGAGATGGGTGTGCAGGCGGCAATCATGTTTCGCCGCCAGGTCCGCACAGGAGCACATCAGCGATTTCGTTACCGAGAAAGGTGAGCACGGCGCCAAGGCGACCTGGATCATCGCCCCCTCGCCCCGCTGGTGATATTTGCCGATGACACGCTCACAGTCGGCCAGGATCGTGTCTTCGTCCTGCACCACGCTATCCGGCGGCAGGCCACCGTCCTTTTCGGAGAGGTTCATGGAGCCGCGGGTGATGGTCATGCGGATGCCGAGTTGGCGCGCTTCTTCGGCCTGGATGTCCATGGCGTCCTCGAGGCCGTCTGGGAACACGTAGTGATGATCGGATGTCGTGGTGACGCCCGACAACAGCAGTTCCGTCAGCGCCAGCCGCGTTGCCAGCCGCAGTGTATCAGGCGTCAGCCGCGACCAGACGGGATAAAGGGCCTTGAGCCAGTCGAACAGTTCCTTGTTGATGGCGTGCGGGTGGGCTCGCGTGAGCGTCTGGTAGAAATGATGATGCGTGTTGACGAGACCCGGAAGGACCACATGGCGTGACGCGTCGAAGGTGTCGTCGACCGGTGCGGACGGCGTGCCTCCGGACGGTATCACTTCGACGATGCGGCTGTCTTCGATGACAACTCCCCGCCCTGCGCCTTCGGCCAGGCAAGCCAAAGGGTCCTTGATCCAAAGGCGTGTCATTCTGCTGCCACGTCTCCGCGTTTCCATTGTTCCCTGGTCGCCATCCGGAAGTCATCGAAGCGGCCCGTGGCGATCGCCTGCCTGATGTCCTGCATCAGCGACTGATAATAGGCGATGTTGGCCCAGGACAGCAGCATCATGCCCAGCAGTTCGCCCGCCCGGATCAGATGGTGGATATAGGCTCTGGAGTATTGCGACAGTGCAGGACAGGGATGTTCCGGATCGAGCGGCCGCGGATCATCGGCATGCTTGGCGTTGCGCAGATTGATCTTGCCAAAACGGGTAAAGGCCTGTCCATGACGGCCTGACCGGGTGGGCAGCACGCAGTCGAACATGTCGATGCCACGCCGAACCGACTCCAGGATGTCTTCCGGCGTGCCGACTCCCATCAGGTAGCGCGGCTTGTCCGGCGGCAGATGGGGCACCGTATGTTCGATCGCCTGGAGCATGAGGGAATGCCCCTCGCCCACCGCCAGTCCACCGATGGCATAGCCATCGAAGCCAATGGACGTCAGGCCTTCGGCACTCTCCTGGCGCAGTTTCGGATTGATGCCGCCTTGCACGATTCCGAAGTTGCCCCGGCCCGGCTGACTGCCGAAGGCCTTCCGTGATCGCTCTGCCCAACGCAACGAAAGCTGCATGGCCTTTTCGGCCTGCTGGTCGGTGTGGGGAAACTCGATGCACTGGTCGAGTTGCATCTGGATGTCGGAGCCCAGGAGGCGCTGGATGTCCATGGCGCGCTCCGGAGTCAATTCGTGGCGCTTGCCGTCGATATGCGACTGGAACACCGCGCCCTGTTCCGTGATCTTGCGGATCTTGGACAGTGACATGATCTGGAAGCCGCCGGAGTCCGTCAGGATCGGACGCTTCCATCCAATGAAGTGGTGCAGACCACCGAGCTTGTCCACCTCTTCGGCGCCGGGCCGCAACATGAGATGGTAGGTGTTGCCGAGGATGATGTCGGCACCCGTTGCTTCGACCTGATCGAGGTAGAGCCCCTTTACAGTGCCTACGGTCCCCACAGGCATGAAGGCTGGCGTGCGAATGTCGCCATGGCGCGTGTGCACCGTGCCAAGCCTCGCCTCGCCGTCGGTGCTGTGGAGGGTGAAATCAAATTTCTCGGTCATGGCGCGGGAAATAGCAGGCTGGCGTCGCCATAGGAATAGAACCGATACCCACTGGTTATGGCGTGTGCATAGGCAGCCTTCATGCGATCGAGCCCGGCAAAGGCCGCGACCAGCATGAACAGGGTTGATTTCGGCAGGTGGAAGTTGGTGACGAGGAGGTCCACCGCCCTGAAGCGGTAACCGGGCGTGATGAAGATCTCGGTGGTTCCCGAAAAGGGTTCCAGACCCGAACTCTCCAGCAGACGCAAGGAGGTGGTTCCGACGGCCACGATGCGTCCACCTGCGGCTCGTGCGGCCTTGAGGCGGGTACAGGTTTCGGCACTGACCTCGCCCCACTCCGCGTGCATCTTGTGGTCTGCCGTGTCGTCCGCCTTGACTGGCAAAAAGGTTCCCGCGCCGACATGAAGCGTGACAAATTCTGTCTTTATTCCAGCGGTTTGAAGGCGATTCATCAGGTCTTGCGTGAAATGAAGCCCGGCAGTGGGGGCGGCGACTGCACCTTCCTTTTCGGCATAGATCGTCTGGTAGTCCGTGCGATCCTTGTCGTCGGGTTCACGCTTGCCCGCGATATAGGGCGGAAGCGGCATGTCCCCCACGGCCATGATGGCTTCATCAAGGATCGGCCCATGGAAGTCGAACGCCAGCGTGATCTCGCCTCCCTCGCCCTTTTCTTCCACGGTGGCATCAAGCGTGCCCAGCAGGCAGACGCGGCCCTCGCCCCCGAACCGGATGCGGTCGCCAGCCTGAAGCCGCTTGCCGGGGCGCGCGAAGGCCTTCCAGCGATGACCATCCAGGCGCATGTGGAGGAGCGCCTCGATCTTCGGCGCCGTATCGCCCCGCCCGATGCGATGGCCCTCGAGTGCGGCAGGTATCACTCTGGTATTGTTGAAGACGAGGACGTCGCCCGGCTTGAGCAGGGACGGCAGCTGGCGGACAATATGATCCTCCAGCCCGTCCGGCCGCACAACCAGCAGACGCGCGGAGTCGCGCGGATTTGCCGGCCGCAGCGCAATGCTGTCAGCCGGCAATTCGAAATCAAAGTCAGAAACGCGCATGCATCGGCGCAGCTAGCGGCTGGCGCACTCCACAGCCCAGGCTCCCGCACCGGCGATGCGAAGCGTTCCGCCGAAGACATAGTCTTCACCTTCGAACGCCTTGTAGACCCGGAGCTGGGCGACGATCTCGGCGCCCTTTTCGTCGGTCACATCCACGAGCATCTGCTCATCGGTGTCGAAACCCTGGCCCGTGGTGATCTTGGTGACGCCGGCACCTCCGGCGGTAGACCACTTCTTGCCATCCGTTTCCATCTCGATGGTGTCGATCGACATCACATCGGTATCTGCAAGCAGGAGCTTCATGGCGACGGTTTCATCACTGTCGACACAATCGGTCCAATCGGCAGCCCTTGCGGGCAAGGCGAGGCAGGTGAGCACGGCAGCGGCAACTACGAGCTGTTTCATGTTATTCTCCATCAGCAGCAACCTGCAACTTAGCAATCTTGTCAGGTTCGCGCACTGGTTCACCGCGCTTGATCCCGTCAATAATTTCCATGCCGTCCGTCACCTTGCCCCAGACCGTATATTGGCGATCGAGGAAGGTTGCGTCGCCGAAGCAGATGAAGAACTGGCTGTTGGCCGAATCCGGGCTTTGGGCCCGCGCCATCGAGCAGACGCCCCGGACATGCGGCTCGCTGGAAAACTCCTGCTTCAGGTTCGGCTTGGACGATCCGCCGGTGCCGGCGCGTCCGGGATTGAAGTTGGGGCTGGTGGAGTTGCCGTGCTGGCCGTCGCCGCCCTGTGCCATGAAGCCATCGATCACGCGGTGAAAGACGACACCATCATAAAAGCCCTCACGGGCCAGTTCCTTGATGCGCGCCACGTGGTTCGGCGCCAGGTCCGGCCGAAGTGCAATGGTCACGCGGCCCTTCGGCTCGTCCTTTGCGGTCGCGATGTCCATGTGGAGGGTATTTTCTTGGTCAGCCATTACTTCACCGTCACTTTCGTCATTGAATCGGGATCGATTACCAGGCCGTTCTGAGCCTGGTCACCCTTCTTGATCTGGTCGACACACGCCATGCCAGCGCCGTCCACCTGTCCCCAGACGGTATACTGGCCGTCGAGGAAGCCACCATCATCGAACATGATGAAGAACTGGCTGTTGGCCGAATTGGGGTCCTGGGTACGTGCCATCCCCACCGTGCCGCGGGCATAGTGCTCCTTTGTGAACTCGGCCGGAATGTCCGGTTCGTCCGAGCCGCCCATGCCGGCGCGCGAGGTATCGCCACCGACCCGGCCATATTGACCGTCACCGGTCTGGGCCATGAAGCCTTCGATCACGCGGTGGAAGACGACGCCATCATAGAAGCCGGCCTTGGCGAGCTTGGTGATCTGCGCCACGTGCTTGGGCGCGAGGTCTGGCCTGAGGGTGATGTCGAAACTGCAGCCCTTGCTGGTTTCGACGGTGAGCTTGCTGGCGGCGAGCGCCGGCGAAGCAATAAGGCCGGCCGCGAGCGCGGCAAGCCCCAAGGTCTTGATCATAGTGACTCCCATGGTTGTCGGTACCGGTTCCTGAAGCCAGCGCAAGAAAATGTCAATGCGATGGCTTAGCCAGTGCCGCCTTCACTACGGTGAGGGATTCCGGCGGCATGAACAGGGTGACATCGCCACCCATCTGGGCAATTTGCTTGACGAGCGACGAGGCAATCATGCGGGTGGCCGGCGACGCGGCAAGGAATACCGTCTCGATGTCCGGTGCCAGGGCCGCGTTCATCTGGCCCATTTGAACTTCGTAGTCGAAGTCCGTGGCATCGCGGAGACCACGGATGATGAGCCCTGCCCCGGCCTTGCGGGCGGCGTGAACAGCCAGTCCGTCGAAGGTCGAGACCGTGATGGCGGCACCGGTGTGTTCGGAGATCGGAAGGGTGACTTCGTGCAGCAGCTTGATCCGCACCTCGGCATCAATGAGGGCCCGCTTGCCGTGGTGAACGCCAACACCCAGTACCAGCTTGTCGACGAGCCGCGCGGCGCGCGCGATGACATCGAGATGGCCGTAGGTCACAGGATCGAATGACCCGGGATAAAAACCGATGCGCGCCATGATATCCTCCTATCGGCCCCGCAAGGCCATCCAGATGCCGCCGCCCGCCAGAAAACATCCGCTGGCGACTTCAAGCGCACGGATGCGGGTGCGGGACAGGAATGCGCCGGCGCGACCCGCCAGCACGGCGTAGGCCGTATCACCCACGGCGGCGATGGCCATGAAAATGGCGCCCAGGACCATGATCTGCCCGAATGCACTGCCTTGGGGCGACAGGAAGGGCGGGATCATGGCACCGAACAGAACCAGCATCTTGGGATTTGAGATGATGACGACGAAGCCCTGCAGGAAGAAGCTGCCATGGGGTCTTGCACGGTCCATGGCGACGGCAAGGTCGCCCTTGGCACGGAACATCCTGATGCCGAGCCACACCAGATAGGCCGCACCCGCATAGCGCAGGACATCGAACCAGACGCCCATGAGCTGAACTGCAGCCCCCAGGCCGAGGGCGGCAATCACCAGCCAGATCACGAACCCTGCCTGGGTGCCCAGCACGTTCATCAGACCGGCCCGTGCACCATAGCGCAGGCTGTTGGCGATGATGACCGTGACAGTGGGGCCCGGCACAAGAGCCAGGGCCGCCGCGGCGAGCGAGAAAGCAACAATGGATTCGGATGTCATGGCGCAGTCCTCAGCGTGGCCAAGCTAGCCACAGTCCGCCAATGACAAGCAAGCCCCCTGACAGATAGTCAATCCATTTCAGGCGATCGCCCGCGAGAAACTGGCGCGCCTGTCCCGCCAGCACCGCCAGAATGGTGCCCGCGAGGCCGGCCGTGATGACGAAGATGGCGGACAACGCAACGATCTGCGGCAGCGCGGACCGTGCCGGATCGACGAATGGCGGCAAAAAGGCAGCCAGAAACAGCAGGACTTCCGGGTTGGCAACCGCCACCAGGAAACCATCGCGGAACAATTCGCCCGTCGGGTTCTCGCCATAGGCCGAGACACGTCCGGCATTGCGGACCCGCGAAATCCCAAGCCAGACAAGATACACGGCACCGCCGATGCGGATGACGTCGAACCACGCCCGCATGGTTTCGGCGATCCACGCCAGGCCGATTCCGACGACGAACAACAGGAGTACGAAACCAAAGACATTGCCGGCCACCGAGACCATGCCGCCGCGCACGCCATAGCCCACGCTGTTCGCCACGATGACCGACATGGCGGGTCCCGGCTTGAGGAACAGCAGCGCGCAAGCCCCGGCAAAGACGAGGAGCACCTGGATGGCCATCAGGCCTCGCCTTCGTCCTCTTCCTCGGTGATGTGCTCGACCGACACGACATGCTCGTCATCAGCCACATCGATGACGATGACGCCCTGGGTGGAGCGGCCGGCCTTGCGGATATCGTGCACGGGGCAGCGGATGAGCTGGCCGCCGTCTGTCACCAGCATGATCTGGTCTTCGTCTTCCACCGGGAAGCTCGCGACCAGCGGACCGTTACGCTCGTTCACCGCCATGGCCACGATGCCTTTGCCGCCACGCCCGGTGATGCGGTACTCGTAGGACGAGGTGCGCTTGCCGTAGCCGTTGGCCGACACCGTCAGGATCACCTGTTCGGCCGCCCCCATCTCGGCGTAGCGTTCCTGGGTGAGCGTGGTGTCGGCTGTCACCTCATCGTCGCTTCCGTTCTGTTCGGCCACTTCGCCGGACACCGCGCGCGACATCTTGAGGAAAGCAGCCCGCTCGTCGGGGGTGGCTTCCACATGGCGGATGATGGCCATGGAAATCACCCGGTCATCGCCGTCTAGCCGGATGCCGCGCACACCCACGGAATCGCGTCCCTTGAAGACGCGGACATCAGTCGTCGCGAAGCGGATGCACTGGCCGAGTGCCGTGGTGAGCAGCACATCGTCACCTTCGGTGCAGATATCGACGCCGGCGATCTGGTCGCCCTCATCGAGCTTCATGGCGATCTTGCCGGCGCGGTTGATCGATTCGAAATCCGAGATCTCGTTGCGCCGCACGGTGCCGGAGCGGGTCGCGAACATGAGCTGCAGCCCGCTGTCGCCAACGCCCTCCTCCGGCATCGGCAGGATGGTGGTGATGCGTTCGTCCTGGGCGAGCGGCAGCAGGTTGATCAAGGCCTTGCCGCGCGCCTGCGGGGTGCCCACTGGCAGGCGCCACACCTTCATGCGGTAAACCATGCCCGCCGAGGAGAAGAACAGGATGGGCGTGTGGGTGCTGGCCACAAACAGCTTGGTGACGAAATCCTCGTCCCTGGTCTGCATGCCGGCCCTGCCCTTGCCGCCGCGGCGCTGGGACCGATAGGTCGACAGCGGCACCCGCTTCACGTAACCGGCGTGGGACACGGTCACCACCATGTCTTCGCGCTGGATGAGGTCCTCGTCTTCGACCTCGCCCTCGTTCTCGACGATTTCAGTGCGGCGCGGCGTGTTGAATTCTTCCTTCACCGCCGTCAATTCATCCTTGATGATCGACATGACGCGGGCGCGCGAGCGCAAAATCTCGAGATAGTCGGCGATTTCCCTGGCGAGCTTCTCCAGCTCTTCGGCAATTTCCTCGCGGCCCAGCGCGGTGAGGCGCTGCAGGCGGAGATCGAGGATGGCACGGGCCTGCTCTTCCGACAGGCGATAGGTGCCATCGTCCTGCAGGGCGTGGCGCGGATCAGCGATCAGCGCAATCAGCGGCGCCATGTCCTTGGCGGGCCAGGCGCGCGCCATCAAGGCTTCGCGCGCCTCGGTCGCATCCTTTGACCGGCGGATCAGCGCGATCACCTCGTCGATGTTGGCAACGGCGATGGCGAGGCCCACCAGGATATGGGCGCGGTCGCGCGCCTTGTTGAGCAGATACTTGGTGCGGCGGGTAACGACCTCCTCGCGGAACGCGATGAAGGCCTGCAACAGGTCCTTCAGGTTCAGCAGCTCCGGGCGGCCGCCCGTGAGGCAGACGTTGTTGATGCCGAAGGTCGATTGCAGCGGCGTGTAGCGGTAGAGCTGGTTCAGCACGATGTCGGCCATGGCATCGCGCTTGATTTCGATCACCACCCGCATGCCGTGGCGATCGCTCTCGTCGCGAATGTCGGAAATACCCTCGAGCTTCTTCTCGCGCACCAGATCGGCAATCCGCTCGATCATCAGAGCTTTGTTCACCTGGTAGGGGATCTCGGTGACGATGAGGGCTTCGCGTTCCCGGCGCAGTTCTTCGGTATGCACCTTGGCGCGCATGACGATCGACCCGCGGCCAGTGTGAGCGGCCGACTTGATGCCGGCGCGGCCGAGGATCAGGCCGCCGGTCGGAAAGTCCGGACCCGGAACGATGTCGATGAGGCCGTCGATCGAGATCGCCGGATCGTCAATCACCGCCAGGCAGGCGTCGATGACTTCGCCCAGATTGTGGGGTGCCATGTTGGTGGCCATGCCCACGGCAATGCCGCCGGAGCCATTGACCAGCAGATTGGGGAAGCGGGCCGGCAGCACCGTCGGCTCGCGTTCGGAATTGTCATAGTTGGGCTGGAAATCGACGGTGTCCTTGTCGATGTCCTCCATCAGGGCATGGGCGGGCTTGCCCATGCGGATTTCGGTGTAGCGCATGGCCGCCGGCGGATCGCCATCGACGGAACCGAAATTGCCCTGCCCGTCGAGCAGCGGCAGGCGGAGCGAAAAGTCCTGCGCCATGCGCACCAGCGCGTCATAGATCGACTGGTCGCCGTGCGGGTGATACTTACCGATGACATCGCCGACGACGCGGGCCGACTTGCGATAGGCCTTGTTCCAGTCGTAGCCGTTCTCGTTCATCGAGAACAGGATGCGGCGGTGGACCGGCTTCAGGCCATCGCGCACGTCCGGCAGGGCGCGGCTCACGATCACGCTCATGGCGTAATCGAGGTAGCTTTTCTTCATCTCCTCTTCGATGGAGATGGGCGAAATCTCGGATGGATTGGCGGGAGTGAGCCCGTCGTTCTTGTCGTCGTGATCGGCCACGGAAAACCTTCAGAATCCCCAGTGAGGACCAGCCAAACCACGGCGCTGTCAACGACGATTCGGCGGCCAACCCCTTCTAGGCCGGTCTGGCCGCCAAAACAACGAAAAGTGTTTGATTTTCAGACGGAAACTGACGGGATCAGAGCTTTCGGAAAGCCACGTTCCGGCCCCGGTACCAGCCATTGTCGGCGACCACCGCTGAACACTCGACCCTGCCCCTCGTCCAGGTGGGCAGGACAATGCACAACTCATCTCCGCGGACGGTCCAACGGCCGCGGTCTTCGAGGCCCTGGGCGCGCCCCACAGCGGAGCCATCGCGGGCCAGCGTTACCGTGACCGCATATTTGCCCTTGACCAGAGCCTGGAAAGTTCCCGGCGCGAGCCGCAGAATTTCCTGGTTGCTCAGGGCGTCACCAGCCTGAGCGTGTGACCCGCTCAGGGTCGCTGCAATCACGACGCCGGCGAGACATATTGCGCGTTTGAACATGTCATCCTCCATCGCTTGACGCGATGACGAAGACTAACACACGCCGCCGGCCAGCGGGACGAAAGCGCTCAACAGTGTCAGCGGCGCATGTCTCAAAACACTACGATTTGAAACAACTCAGAACGGAACCTCATCGTCGAGATCGCGTGAAAAACTCTGGGTCTTGGCGCCGCCGGAGCGCGGACGGTCCATGGGACCGGACTGTCCGAAATCATCGCCGCCATATGTGGACCCGCCCTCGCTGCCAGGCCGGCCGCCCAGCATGGTCAGGGTGCTATTGAAGCCCTGCAACACCACTTCCGTGGAGAATTTCTCGACACCATCCTTGTCGGTGTACTTGCGGGTTTGAAGCTGGCCCTCGACATAGACCGTCGAGCCCTTCTTGAGATACTGTTCGGCGACCTTGGCAAGACCTTCATTGAAGATGACGACGCGATGCCATTCGGTGCGCTCCTTGCGCTCGCCCGTGTTCCTGTCGCGCCAGGTTTCGGAGGTGGCAATCGACAAGTTGACAATCGGCTTGCCGTCCTGCGTGTGGCGCACCTCCGGGTCACGGCCCAGATTGCCGACCAGAATGACCTTGTTTACCGAACCCGCCATGACACCTCTCCTTCTCTTGCGCGCACCCTAGTCAAACACAGGCCGCAGCACATCCGCGGAACAGACTTATCCACGTCTCTTTGGAGGATTTTAGTTCGCTTTTTGTTCCATTTCAAGTGCCGTATGGTGGCGGCAGGAGGTCCTCATGCTGAAGCCAATCCGGACGGAAACCGCGCCCAAGCCATTTTCCAACTACGAACAGGGGATCGAGATTGCGCCAGGGGCGCGCATTGTCCACGTCTCAGGACAAGTGGGCGCCGAGGTGAACGGCACCATACCAGCCGATGCCACGCGCCAGCACGAACTGGCCTGGGACAATGCGCTGGCCATTCTGGCTGCGGCGGGCATGGATCATACCAATGTGGTGGACGCCCATGTCTACATCACCGACCGCAGTCATCTTGGCATTTCTCGCGAAGTCCGGGACCGAAAGCTCAAAGGCCATCTCCCGGCCTCCACCCTGCTCGTCGTGGCAGGTCTCGCCGACCCAAGGCTCGTGGTGGAGGTTGATCTTGTGGCAGCGGCCCCGGCCACATGAGCCGGAGACGGCTGAAGTTTGTATTCTTAGCGGCGGCCGAACAACCCAAAGATGGTGTGACGCTTGCCATGAGCACGCTCCTTCGCAGGTGCAGCATGATAGTCGACGGACTGTGACTGCATCATGGCAGCCCGATAAACGTTTGAATATGTGTCAAGAACCCAGTTCATTTCCCATTCTCCTTCAGATTTCGAGATGCTTCTTGGTTGCTGTCAATATGATCTCTTCGCTCTTGCAACACAAACGGCAATAAACTACGCTACACGTAACAAAAACTTACAAGAGCGAAACATGGCGCGACGTCTCCCCTCCTTGAACGGCTTGAAAGCCTTCGAGGCGGCCGCACGGCACGAGAGCTTCACCGATGCCGCGACCGAGCTCTTCGTGACGCACGCCGCCGTCAGCCGTCACATTCGCGACCTTGAGGACTGGCTTGGCACCGAACTCTTCACGCGGACCGGGCGCGGGGTCGAACTCACCGAGGCCGGCAAGCGCTTCGGGCAGCGCCTGACGCCCCTGTTCGACCAGATGGCAGAGGCGACGCGGGAGGCCGCGGCAGTGGGCGACGTGCGCCAGCTCCGCGTGACGGTCGAGCCATCGATCGCGTCACGCTGGCTGGTGCCGCGGCTCGGCAGCTTCAACCGGCTCCACCCGGACATCGAGCTCTCCATTTCTCCCGATACCCGGCTGGTCGATTTCCGTTCCGGCGACGCCGATGTCGGCATCCGCTTCGGGCCCGGCGGCTGGACCGACGTGGAGGCCCAGAAGCTGTCGGACTGCGTGATCTTTCCGGTCTGTGCCCCGAGCCTCGTCAAGGACGCGGGCAAGCTGACGCCGGCCGACCTGGCAAAATACAACCTGCTGCATGAATCCCAGAAGCAATGGTGGGCGGACTGGCTCAAGGCGGCAGGGGTCACGGGGATCGAGGACTGGCGCGGCACCCTGTTCCAGAATCAGCTGGCCATCGAGGCCGCCGAAGCCGGCCAGGGCTTTGCGCTCAGCGACCAGATCCTCTGCACCGATTCCCTCATCGAAGGCTGGCTGGTGCGGCCCTTCGACTTCGACATGAAGGACCCTTGGACCTATTATCTGGTGCGCGCCAAGGGCTCGAAGGAAACCCCGCCGGCGCGCGCGTTCCGCGAATGGCTGATGAGCGAGATGGCGGAAACCAACAGGAAATTTGCGCAGCTGACCGGCCAGCGCGTTCCGGCCATTGCTGGCAAGCCCGGTTCCGCCTAGCGTCTGCGCGACGTCAACGGATTCGCTGTGATGGCCCGTCAGAAATACGACTGCATGAAGTGCCCCGGATATTGCTGCTCCTATCCGGTGATCGAGGTGAAGGACCGCGACGCCCAGCGGATCGCCAAGCATTTCGGCTTGTCACTGGCGGAGGCGGAAAAGAAGTTCTTCAAGGCTGCACACGGCTACAAGCGGGTGTTCCGGCGCAAGGCGGATGAGTATTTCGGCAAGATCTGCATGTTCTTCGACACCGGCAAGCGGCGATGCACCATCTATGAGGCGAGGCCATCGACCTGCCGGATCTTCCCGGGCGAAGGCCGCTGCGGCTACTATGATTTCCTGAGCTTCGAGCGTGACGGGCAGGAAGACCCCGAGTACATCTCCACCACCGACCACTCCGGCAACTGAGACGCGGCGGCCAGACAAAAATGGCCAGCACCTTGCAGGGCTGGCCATCGTTCAGGATGTCTGCAGTATCAGGCGTGGGCGGCCTTGCGCTTGCGGCGCCAGCCCACCAGACCGAGCAGACTGAACCCGCCGGCCAGCAGCGGCAGCGCGGCCGGAACCGGCACAGCGGGAACCTGGCTGCCGATCGTCAGATTGTCCAACCCGAACGCGCCATATATCGTTGTGCCGCCGTTTGGCAGACCGAAGGCGATGGACAGGATCAGCGAGGTGGAGGTGAGGCCAAAGAATTGCGTTCCGACGCTCGAGTTGACGAATGGCATCAGGATGTTCTCTGTCGAACCATCGCCATAGGTGACAAAAGCGTTGTATGGCCTGTTCGAGTCCGCATTGAAGAAATCGAAGCCGACGCCGAAGACGCCACTGGCCGACCCGACCGAGGTGGTGCCGAAGCTCAGGATGAAAGAGCCGTTGCAACCGGCGCAATACATGCGGCTGCTGGAACCGGTATAGACATACCCGACCAAATTCCAATCCGTGTACCCGGTTGTCGTGTAGTCCGTTTCGCCGAGGATGCCGGACATGTGGGCGTCGGAGTGAATATCTGTTGTTGCGCCATTCGAACTATCGCCGGTCTGGTAGCCCGCGGCCTCGTAGTCGTCAGTGACGCTGGCGCCTAACTGCCCCAGGAACGTCGTCCGGTCCGTATAGGTAGCCGCCTGCGCCGGCAGTGTGACAATCGCCAGGGCAGCAGCCATGGCGAAGAGTGTTGACTTCAAAGACATCTCTGACTCTCCATCCCCGTGTTTCTGTCGCAGTCAAATTTATTGGCGATGTTGACTGGCCCTCACCCGCCGCCGGATGACATGTCCCCTCGCGCGCACCGTCTACCACGGCCCCAGCAGACGAATGGTGAGATTAACCCATCATTAAGACTCCAAGTCAAGGCAATGTGGCGCGAAAACGGTTTTGCAGAATTGTCTAATCTCCAAACGAGTCAGGCCGCGGCCGGAGCCACTGCATCGTCTGATGACAAAATCCGGAGAGATGGTGCGGCCAAGAGGACTCGAACCTCCACGATGTTACTCGCTAGCACCTCAAGCTAGTGCGTCTACCAATTCCGCCATGGCCGCACGCCACTTCGTGGAACGGCGCGGTGTCTATCAGGCGTCTTGCGAATAATCAAGCGTTCTTCCGGGGCTTCGCCGCCCACCCATTGGTGAACGCAACCTTACTGCAATTGCAGCGTTTTCGGGCTCCGCCTGAACGGGATCTCAAAGCCTCTTAGCTATTGTGGCCACAATAAGAAAACGAAGGGGCGTTAACATGAAGATCAAGACCGCTGTGGGGGCGGCACTTCTTGGGCTTCTGCTGGGGACGATGGCTGCGGGAGCCACCGGTACCTCGGAAGGAGCCAGAGCGAAGGAGCCAAAGACCCGCTTCGCCGCAACCTACGGAAAGTCACTTCCGCCGGTCGGCTTCATCGGGTTCTGTGCCCGCAATCCGGCAGACTGCAAGCCGGCAGGCGGAAAGGCGCTGAAGCTCGCGATGTCGCCGGAGCGCTGGAACCTGCTGTTCCAGGTGAATACCTACGTGAACGGCAAGATCGCCCCGGTGAGCGACCAGGATCTCTACGGAGAGCCTGAATACTGGACCTATCCGACCGATGCAGGGGACTGCGAAGACTACCTGCTGCTGAAGAAGAAATATCTCGAAGGCCTCGGCTTTCCGCCTTCCGCGCTGCTGATCACGGTGGTGCTTGACGAAAGGAACGAGGGCCATGCGGTGCTGACCGTGACGACCGACGAGGGTGACTTCATCCTCGACAACCGGAGGAACGACATCCGCCGCTGGAACGACCTGGAATACACCTATCTGAAGCGCCAGAGCCCGCGTGATCCGCGCAGCTGGCTGGCAATGGCCAAGGACAAGACGATCACCAACGGATTCGTGGCGGGCGGCACCCGCAGGTAGGACCTACACATTCGAGGAGAGTTTGGCCCGGTCGGCGTCCCCTCCCCATCCCCCACCAGACCGGGCTTACAGGAGCCGGCGCTGCCCCACCCAGCGCCGGCTCCGCTCATTTGCGGCGGACGATCTATCGCAAGAGATTTCTACAGGACGAAATCGTCAGCGGTGAGATTGATATGTCCGACCAATTCAAGGTGGAACTCGGGCGCCGCATCGAAGTCGGTATTCGCCTCGACAATCGTCCGGTTCGCATCCGCGTCAAAGTGGACGTTGAGCTGGCCCAATCCCAAAGATCCGTCTTCGCCGGTGAAGGTGAACGCCTGGTTGCCTCTGGCGAAAGAGAAATCCATGGCGTCAATCTGGCTCAGGTCAATGACGTCCACGCCATGCTGGAAGTCGGTGATGGTGTCGTGCGTTGCGACAGTTGACTCGGCTGCCGTCCGGAACACGAAGGTGTCGGCACCGGAATTGCCGGTCAGCGTGTCCGCGCCCAGCCCGCCGGTGAGCACGTCGTTGCCGCCGCCGCCGACGAAGACGTTAGCCGCGCTATTGCCGACCATCGTGTCATTGCCGAAGCTGCCCACGACGCGCTCGATCGAAACAAGCGTGTCGGTTCCGGCCGAGACGGGGACGGGTCCGTTCACGGATGCCTGGGCATCGAACTTGAATGCCAGGCTCGATCCGCTGTCGGCGAGCCGGACATCGACGTGACCGACGCTGGCGAGGAAGCTGTAATCCGCCGTATCGAAGCCGGACCCGCCATTCAGCGCGTCGTTGCCGAGCCCGCTCTTCAGCGTATCATTGCCGCCGGCGCCGTTCAGAACGTCATTGCCGCGATCACCAAACAGAACATTGGCGCCGCTGCTGCCCGTGAGCGTGTCATTGAAGCCGGAGCCGTTGGCATTTTCGATGGAGGTGAGCGAGTCATTGCCGTCACCGATCCCCACACCGGCGCCGAGGTTTACGGCGACGCCGCGGTGGGCAAAGGCGTAGGAGACGGTGTCCGTGCCGGTGCCGCCATTGATCGCGTTGTTGCCATCGCCGGCCAGGAACAGGTCATTGCCCGATCCACCGTTCATGATGTCGTTGCCGCTGAAACCGAAGCCGCCTCCGTTATCCAGGATGCCGAGATCGCGGATCACGTCGTTGCCGGCGCCGGCATTGACGAGATCGTCGCCGCCGTGAATATCGATGGTGTCCGCGCTGCTGGTGCCGACCAATTGGTCGTTGAAGGGAACCAGCGGGTTGTCACTGATCTTAGCCATAGTGAGAGTACCTTCTTTCAAGGGTTGCGTTGCAGAAGGTCAGTGAACCGGGATGCCGTCCCGCGGGATCATTCATTGCCGGTCAATCTGAACTTCCCGTTGGCGTGTTGCGCCGCTGGTGATGTCAGTTTGCCAGCAAGGACCGTGTTGGCCTGTTCCGCGGGGAACACGCCTCACGGAAATTTCAATCAGTCATCCCAATTGCTCGACCGGCAGCTGCGTTGACAAGCGACAGCCGGCGCCTAAGATCGTGGCTGCGACGGGCCGCCGGAAACCGGCCGGCCCGGATGTTCATGGGAGGAACAGTATGGCTCACACACTTGCCGGCGGTTGCGATCACATTCACTCGCACGCCAACCACGACCCGATCGACAATCACACGTGTCACTGCTCGGTTTGCAAGGCGGTCACCGGGCAGCCGACGACCCACGTGGCCTTTTTCAACCACGCCGATGTGGTGGTCGACAACGAGTCCGGATTGAAGCGCCAGCCGTTCAATGCCAAGAATCCCGATGGGCCGCTTGAACTCTGCACGTGTGCCACCTGCGGCGCACCGATCATGCTGGATGACAAGCAGAAGCGCATCCGCGTCATCGTGCCGAACCTCATGGGCTACGATGCGTCTTTCCCGGCCGCGACCTACCATGCGTTCTACGACCGGGCGACAGGGGTTCCGAAGCCGAATGACGGACGCCTGGTCTATGAGGGTTTGCGGCCAGAATTTGTGTGGCCGCAAGCCTCCTGAGTCCATCAACCGGTCGGCCAGATTTCGAAGGCGGTCCAATCGGTATCGGCGTGAGAGGCGGCATTGACCGCCCTCACGACTGCCAGCATTGGCCCGCGGCCGCAAGACTCGACCATGGCACGCACCGCGTCGTCTTCTCCCGAGAACACGGCTTCGACGCTGCCGTCGCTGCGGTTTCTGACCCAGCCC
This sequence comes from uncultured Aestuariivirga sp., assembly GCA_964510815.1. GTDB lineage: Bacteria > Pseudomonadota > Alphaproteobacteria > Rhizobiales > Aestuariivirgaceae > Aestuariivirga. The sequence goes on along the minus strand of CAZECZ010000060.1, from coordinate 5,508 downwards.
GCAAGTCCCCTCGCCTTCGCCTCGCGCTCGACCCAGGCGCGGTAGCCAACGCCCTGCACCCGGCCCTCGATGACGACGTGGACGGCCCTCACGCGAATTCCATGATGACGGCGTCAACAGCCAGGCTGTCGCCCTTCTTGGCATGCACCTTGGTGACCGTCACGTCGCGCTCGGCCCGCAGGATGTTTTCCATCTTCATGGCCTCGACGATGGCCAGTTGCTCGCCGGCCTTGATCTCCTGTCCTTCGACGGCAGAGATGGAAATGACCAGGCCGGGCATGGGGCACAGAAGTTTCTTCGACGTGTCCGCCGCAGCCTTCTCCGGCATCATCTTCGCGAACTCGGCCTCGCGCGCGGTGAACACATGGGCATCGCGCACCACGCCACGGTAGCTTAACAGGTAGCCGTTCATGATGGGCTTGACCTGCACCGTGACCGGACCCTGCCCGAGATCGGCAGCGAACACCGGCTGGCCCGGCACCCAGCCGCAGGCATCCGCCAAAGCATCGGTTTCTTCGGTCACGGCGACCGGAATCCATTCCTTGCCGAGCCTGACCACCCGGTTGGCGGAGAACTTGACACTGCCGCCGTTCATCTGACCGCTGATGCGGCGCTTGCGCCGGTTCTCGATGTGATCCAGCAGCATCGCGACCTCCGAGAGCGTCGCCTTGATCTCGGGCGTCACCTCGTGACCGGTGAAGCCCGACGGAAACTCTTCATCGATGAAGCCCGTGGACAGCGCACCCGACTGCCAACGGGGATTTTCCATGATGGCCGACAGGAACGGCACATTGTGGCGGATACCTTCGATGTAGAAGGCATCGAGGGCGCCGGCCATGGCGGAAATGGCATCGGCGCGGGTATGAGCGTGGGTACAGAGCTTGGCGATCATCGGGTCGTAGTAGATCGAGATCTCGCCACCCTCATAGACACCGGTATCGTTGCGCACGGTGATGCCATGGGCCGATTGCTCCGCTGGCGGACGATATTTGACCAGCCGCCCGGTGGACGGCAGAAAGTTGCGGTAGGGATCTTCGGCATAGATGCGGCTTTCGACTGCCCAGCCTTTCAGCGTCACATCATTCTGCCGGATCTGCAGTTCTTCGCCTGCAGCGACGCGGATCATCTGCTCCACGAGATCGATGCCCGTGATGAGTTCGGTGACCGGGTGCTCGACCTGAAGACGGGTGTTCATCTCGAGGAAGTAGAAGGAACGGTCCTGACCGGCGACAAATTCCACCGTGCCGGCGGAATCATAGTTGACCGCCTTGGCCAGTGCCACGGCCTGTTCGCCCATGGCGCGGCGGGTCTTCTCGTCGAGGAGCGGCGACGGGGCTTCTTCGATGACCTTCTGATTGCGGCGCTGAATCGAACATTCGCGTTCGCCCAGGTAGATGACGTTGCCGTGCTTGTCGCCCAGGACCTGGATTTCGATGTGGCGCGGATTGATGATGAACTTCTCGATGAACACACGGTCGTCGCCGAAGGACGACTTGGCTTCCGACTTGGCGCGCACGAAACCGTCACGCACCTCGGCAGCGGAATGAGCAATGCGCATGCCCTTGCCGCCGCCGCCGGCTGAGGCCTTGATCATGACGGGATAGCCGATGCGCTCGGCGATCGTCACCGCCACCTCGGGGTCTTCGATGATGCCCATGTCTCCGGGCACGGTCGAGACATTGGCGGCAGCGGCGGCCTTCTTCGATTCGATCTTGTCGCCCATGGCGTCGATCGCGGCCGGGTTGGGGCCGATGAAGGTGACGCCGGCGGCGGCCAGTGCCTTCGGGAACGCCGAACGCTCCGACAAGAAGCCGTATCCGGGGTGTACGGCCTCTGCGCCGGTCTTCTGGCAGGCCTCGACGATCCTGTCGATCAGGAGGTAAGACTGGGCGGCGGGCGGCGGCCCGATGTGGACCTTTTCATCGGCCATTTCCACATGAAGCGAGCGGGAATCCGCATCGGAATAGACGGCAACCGTCTGGATTCCCATCCGTCTGGCTGTCTTGATGACCCGGCAGGCGATCTCACCCCGGTTGGCAATCAGGATCTTCTTGAACATGCACACCCCGCAATCGATTGGAAGCCTATTAGACCCCCGCGGGTTGGACAACAACTCTACGAAGGATGAAGCAGAAGGCCGTCAGAGAGGCATGCTATCGACTGCTCATTCCTGACTCTGCAAACTCTCGATGAAGCCGATCAGATTGTCGATGCGGCGCTTGACCGTCCCTTCATCGCCTTCAGCGCCTCCAAGCTCCTGTGCGGCCTCTTCCTTGAACCATATGCCCCATACCGGCATTTCGCGCTCGACATGGCCTGGAGGGGCATCACGGCCGTCGATCATGGCTTCAAGCTTTTCAGCCGGGAAAGTCCCGTACTTCTTGGTGAGAACGGTGAGATCAGGTGCCGGAACGCTGAGGCCAAACGATTTGGGACCGTCACCCTTGCCTTCCTCGCCATGGCAAGAGGCGCAATAGAGCCGATAGTCCTTCTCACCCGATACACCGGCATTCGTCTGTGTTTCATCGGCGCGGGCCACGCCCATCGTCATGTAACACGCGGCCGCAACCACCGCGAGGCCGGCCATCATGGATCTTGCCATGCCGTCTTCTCCTGAATCAGCCGCGTTCCCGTGCGGGAGTCTAGGCCGGTGAGACCGGCAAGGACAAGTGGCGGGTTGACTCAGCCTTCCGCCGGCTTGAGCTGCACGCTTTCGCCGCAGCCACAGGCGGAGATCTGGTTGGGATTGTTGAAGACGAAGCCCGATTTCAGCGTCGAGGTCTGGTAGTCCATCTCGGTGCCGAGCAGGAACATCATGGCCTTGGCGTCGATCAGCACCTTGGCGCCCTTGTCCTCCACGACCTCGTCGAAGGGCTGCTGCTCTTCCGCCCATTCCATGGTGTATTCCATGCCGGCACAGCCGCCGTTCTTGACACCAATGCGCAAGCCCGCAACGGGCTTCTCGGCCTTGGCCATGATCTCGGCGATGCGGCTGGCGGCGGCATCGGTCAGTTTCATGATCTGCGGGCGCGGACGGGGATTTGCGGTTGCCATGGTCTTACCTCACCACATGTTGAGCGCGACGCGCGCTTCGTCGGACATCCGGCTGTGATCCCACGGCGGATCGAAAACGATGGTCGCCGTACAGCTTTGAACACCGGGAACGGAAGAGACAGCATTCTCCACCCAGGTCGGCATTTCACCGGCCACCGGGCAACCGGGCGCTGTGAGCGTCATCTCGATGGCGACATTGCGGTCGTCATCGATGTCGACCTTGTAGATCAGGCCAAGTTCATAGATGTCCACCGGAATTTCCGGATCGTAAACGGTCTTCAATGCCGCCACGATGTCATCGGTCATCCGCGCCAGCTCGTCCGGCGGAATGGCGGACATATTTGGAGCGTTGCTCGTATTGGTGTCGGTGGCTGTCTCGGTCATCCGAATATCCTCCGGGCAGAGATAAGCGCTTCGGCCAGAACATCAACCTCTTCCAGGGTGTTGTACATGGCGAACGAGGCGCGGCAAGTGGCGGTGACGCCGAAGCGCTGAAGCAGGGGCTGGGTGCAATGGGTGCCGGCGCGGACCGCCACCCCCGCCCTGTCGATCACGGTGGCGACGTCATGGGCGTGTGCGCCTTCCATGGTGAAGGAGACAATGGCACCTTTGTCTCTGGCGCGGCCGAAGATGCGCAGCGAATTGATCTCAGAGAGACGCTGCATGGCATGATCTCGGAGCTTGGCCTCATGACCGGCGATATTGTCCAGGCCCATGCCCTGCATGTAGTCCAGTGCGGCGCCCAAGCCGATGGCCTGCACAATGGCCGGGGTTCCCGCCTCGAAACGATGCGGGGGATCATTGTAGGAGATGCCGTCGGTGGTGACCTCGTTGATCATCTCGCCGCCGCCCTGGTATGGCGGCATCTTGGCCAGAAGCTCCTTCTTGCCGTAGAGCACGCCGATGCCCGTCGGGCCGTAGGTCTTGTGGCCGGTGAAGACATAGAAATCGGCATCCAGCGCCTGGACATCGACAGCCATGTGGACCGCGGCCTGGCTGCCGTCGACCAGCACGGGGATGCCCTTGGCGTGGGCCAATTTGATGACGTCCGCCACCGGAACGATGGTGCCCAGGGCGTTCGACATCTGGGTGATGGCGACGATCTTCGTCCTGGGTCCCAGCAGCTTCTCGAATTCATCGAGCAGGAAGTTGCCGTCATCGTCGATGGGTGCCCATTTGATCACGGCACCCTTGCGTTCGCGGTGGAAGTGCCATGGCACGATGTTGGAGTGGTGTTCGAGGATCGACAGCACGATCTCGTCGCCCTCGCCGATCACCTCGCCGCCATAGCTTTGAGCCACCAGGTTGATGGCCTCGGTGGCATTCCGTGTAAAGACGATCTGCTCGGCCGATGGCGCATTGATGAAGCGGCGCACACTCTCACGGGCGTCCTCGAAGGCCTGTGTGGCGGTATTCGAGAGGAAATGCAGGCCGCGATGGACGTTGGCATATTCCTCCGTGTACGACGACATGATCGCGTCCAGCACCTTCTTCGGCTTCTGGGCCGAGGCGGCGTTGTCGAGATAGACCAGCGGCTTCCCATAGACCTCGCGGGCTAGGATCGGGAAGTCGGCACGGATGGCGGCGACGTCAAAGGCCATCAGCGCCCTCCCCGATGTTCGGTCAGCCAGTTCTGGGCGAAATGCTCCAAGGCGTCCCGAATGCCGTCATGGGCGACGGTGTCGAAGGCCTCACCGACGAAGGCGGCGATGAGCATCGCCTTGGCGTCCCGCTCCGGGATGCCGCGCGAGCGCAGGTAGAACAGGTGGTCGTGGTTGAGGTCTCCGCTCGTGGCGCCGTGGCCGCAGGCGACGTCATCGGCGAAGATCTCGAGTTCCGGCTTGGCGTCGAATTCGGCGGTTTCCGAAAGCAGCAGCGCATGGCTCGACTGCTTGCCATCGGTCTTCTGTGCATGGGGGCGTACGATCACCTTGCCCTGGAAGATGCCACGGGCATGATCGTCCATCACGCACTTGAACAATTCGCGGCTAGAACAGTTCGGCACAGCGTGATCAACCACAAGGCGCGTATCGGCGTGTTGCTTGCCGGCCAGCAGATAAGCGCCGGAGACCTTGGCATCGGTGTTCTCGCCCACAAATTCGAGCGTGCCATTCTGGCGATTGAGGCGCGCGCCGGTGGAGAGCGTGAAGTCACGGAAGACGGCATTGGCGCCCAGCGTCACGTGGGCATGAGCGAGATGAGTGGCTTGCGCCGACTCGCACTCGGCCTTCACGCGGTCGAGCCGTGCATCGTCGCCAATGCGGATTTCGGTGACGCTGTTGGCGAGGTAGCTGCCCTCGCCAATGTGGGTTTCGATCAACGTGGCCGATGCGCCAGCTTCCACCTCGATCACGTTGCGGGTGGCGACGGTGCGGGGCGGCGCATTGGTTGACAGAAACAGGATTTCGACTGGGAGATCGACGCTGCCCGACAGGATGATCCGTGCGCCATCGG
>CAZECZ010000059.1:0-23254 GCA_964510815.1 uncultured Aestuariivirga sp. | reverse complement strand
AAATCCACCCTGATGAACATCATTTCGGGTGCGATGCAGCCGAGTGAGGGGCGTATCCGCTTCGCCGGGCAACCGGTGCCACAGATGACGCCGGAGATCGCGGCCTCCCTCGGCATCGCTATCTGCTTTCAGCATCCCGCCATTCTCGAAGACCTTTCGGTGCTCGAAAACCTGCGTGTGGCACTGCCGCCATCCATCTTCGACGGCAAGCCGCCCCAGCAAGTGGCCAAGCAGATGCTGGAGTCCGTTGGTCTCGACGTGCCGCTGCGCCTGCGCGCCGATGGGCTCACCGTTGCGCAGAAGCACTTGCTCGAAATCGCCAAGGCGCTGGCACTGAAGCCCAGGGTTCTGATCCTCGACGAGCCCACAGCATCACTCGACCAGGACGCGACCGACATGCTGTTCGGCCGCATCCGCGACGTGGTGAAGGCTGGAACCTCTGTCATCTACATCACCCACCGCCTGGCTGAACTGCGCCAGATCGCCCAGCGCGTGACGGTCCTCCGCGACGGGCGCGTGCGTGGTGCTGCCATGGTGGATGAGATCACCGATGCTGAACTCGTCAGCCTCATCGTCGGCCGCACGCTTGGAACGGCATTTCCGCCGAAGCCGCAACACATCTCGGATGAGATCGGCCTCACCGTTTCGTCGCTGAGCGGTGACGGCTTCAGGAATGTCAATTTCGATGTGCCGAGGGGTCAGATCATCGGTGTTGCCGGTGTTGCAGGCAACGGCCAGTCGGAACTCATGCGCGTCCTCGCCGGCCTCCGGCAATCGGAGGAGGGCGAGATCAAGCTCCGCGGGCGCCCGCTCACCCACAGCGAACTCCTTCACAAGGCGGCCTACATGCCGTCGGACCGCCATGTGGAGGGCCTGGCCAGCGGCTTGACAGTCCGCGAGAACGCGACGTTTGCAGCGCTGGAGAAATTTGCCACCAGCGGCATCATGAACCGCAAGAGAGAGCTGGATCGCGTCCAGAAAACATTCACGTCGCTGGCAGTGAAGGCACCGAGTATCGAGGCCCCCATCCTCTCGCTATCGGGTGGCAACCAGCAGAAGATCGTGATGTCCCGCGCATTGATGTCAGATCCGCTGGTCATCATTGCCGATGAGCCGACCCAGGGCGTCGACGTCGGCGCCCGCTCGGAAATCTACCGCATTCTGCGGGACGTCTCCGATGCCGGTACACCCGTGATCGTGAACTCGTCCGATGCCGTGGAACTGGAAGGCCTCTGCGACAAGGTCATCGTCATGTCGCGGGGCCACGTGGCCAAAACCTTGACCGGTGACGATGTGACGGAAGAGCGGATTGTCGCCGCTGCCGTACAGGCCGAAACCCACGCCGCCCATGCCGGCAGTGGGCGCGTTGGCACCGCCGTCGGAGGGTTCCGTCATTTCCTGCAATCAGACAATGCGCCAGCCGTACCATTGGCGCTCGTCACGATCCTGCTCGGACTCTATGTCTTCAGCCAGAATGCCAACTTCCTGTCGGCCTTCAATGTCTACAACATCCTGTTGCTGGCAACGGCGCTTGGCTTCATTGCACTTGGACAGACCGTCGCCCTGCTAATGGGCGGCATCGATCTTTCCGTTGGCCCGCTGGCAGGCTTTCTGGTCGTTATTGCGTCGTTCTTCGTGAACGATGACAAGTCAGCCGCGATGATTGCGGCGGGATTCATCCTGATGTTCGCCGGCGCATTCATCGTCGGAGCGGTCAATGGCGTGCTGATACGATTTGCAAACTTCACGCCTATCGCTGCGACGCTGGCCATGTATATCGCCATACAGGGCATGAGCTTCATTCTGCGTGACAGTCCGGGTGGCTATATCAGCTATCCCGTCACCGACTGGATCAACTGGCAGTGGGGCCCCATACCGGTGTCGTTCATCGCCCTCGTGGGCGTGGCACTGGCCGCCGAGTTCATCCTGCGCGCCCGGCGGGCGGGGTGGCGCCTGCGCGCCGTCGGTTCGGATGAAGAGTCCGCGAGACGGCTGGGTGTCCGCATCGACCGCACTTTTATCGCAGGTTACATCGTCTGTTCGCTGCTGACCGCCCTTGGCGCCATCATGCTGATGACGCAGATCGGCGTCGGCGATCCCCGGCAAGGCATCAACTACACGCTGTCGAGCATCACCGCCGTCGTTCTGGGCGGCACCAGCCTGAAGGGCGGCCGCGGCACCTTCATCGGAACGGTACTCGGTGCCGTGCTGCTGACCGAGGTGTTGAATGCCGTCACATTCCTCGGACTCTCGCAAACCTACCAGTACATCTTCCAGGGTGCGTTGATCGTCGTCGCAGCGCTTGTTTACTCGACGGTTCGCAAACGCGTCGGCGCCGAGGTTTAGCTTAGCAGAAGGAACCCATGCGATGAAACTGCAAGACCGTGTCATCATGATCACCGGTGGAGCCCAAGGGCTTGGCGAGGGCATCGCGCGCCGGCTTGCGGCAGAAGGCGGTACGATCGTCATAGCCGACATGAACGGCGGACTGGCGAACGAGGTCGCGGACAGTCTGAAAAGTCATGGCCACCGCGCCTTGGCCGTCACGGTGGACGTTGCCGAACGCGCCCAGATGCGGGCGGCGATCGCCAAGACGGTCGACTCATTTGGGAAGCTTGACGTGATGTTCAACAATGCAGGCTTCAACAAGCCCATGCCGTTCATGGACGTCGACGAGAATAACTTCAACAGCATCATGCGGGTAAACGCGCTCGGCGTCATGATCGGCATCCAGGAGGCAGCCCGGCAGATGATGGCCCAGGGCACGGGCGGCAAGATCATTAACACCGCCTCGATCGCGGGCCGCCAGGGTTATGCCGAGTTTGCGCCCTACTGTGCCAGCAAGGCGGCCGTGATTTCCCTCACGCAGGCGGGGGCGCGGGAGTTCGCCAAGAACAAGATCACTGTCAACGCCTTTGCACCTGGTGTGGTGGTCACGCCTTTGTGGGACGGACTTGAACAGGACATGATCGACAAGGGCGTGATCAAGAAGAAGGGCGAGTTCATCGAAAGCTTCTCGTCCAGTATCCTTCTGGGTTTCCCGTCCAAACCCGAGGATCTGGCCGGCATTGCGGCGTTTCTGGCGTCGCCGGATTCGGATTACATCACCGGGCAGGTCATCATGTCGGATGGCGGAATGGTTTTGGTCTAGTTCTCACAGCGAGCGGCCAGGACGGCAGCGAATGCGGTTCAGTAGTAACCGGCCTCGCGCATGGCGGCATCAATCCGGTTCTGGCTTCGGGTGAGCGCCTGCTTGTCGCTGCACTCGCCGTTGAGTGCCGCAAAGATCTCCTCGCCCAGAATGTCTTCGATGATGTGGTAGTCGCGAATGGGCGGCCGCTGCCAGTTCTGGATCCGGTTCTGCTTCGCCAGCCGGTCAACGAAGCTCACGATCGGCGTGCTGGCGGCCGCTTCAGGATCGGCGCTGACGCTGAATCTCGGTGCCACGGGAAAGCCGTTCTTCACATGCTCTTTCATGGCGGCCGGCGAGGCCATCCAGGAGATGGCCTCGAAGGCCAGGTGGGCGCGATCAGGCGGCAGAGACGCCGGCACTACGAGGAGAAAGCCTCCGATTGGCGATACACTGAAGCCGCCGGGGCCGGCCGGATGAGGCAGATAGGCAACCTTGCGTTTCACGGCAGAGTGGATGTCGTATTCGAAACGGGCCGCACGCATGGTCCAGCAGTAGACCATGGCAGCTTGTCCGCTCAGGAAGTACTCGAGTGCCCTGTTCCAGTCGATCGACAGGATGTCGGGCGGCGAATATTGCAGGAGTTCGTGCATGTATTCCAGTGTGTGGCGGCCCGAACTGCTGAGGATCTGCGGCCGCATCGCTTCGCCTTTCAGGGTGCTGTAGTCGATCTGGAGGCGCGACGCCGGAATATTGATCACCGGACTGCCGCAACATCCCATGAAGAACATGAAGGAATGTGAGACCGGCATGCCCCTGGCTGCATTCCACACCACGCCTTGCATGCCGCGCTTGGGATTGTGCAACGTCTTGGCCGCCTGGATGACTTTCTCGAAGCTCGCGGGGTAGGTCAGCTTGCGCTCTTCGAACAGGTCCTTGCGGACGGACAGCGCCTCGATCGTGCAGTAAATGGGGATGCCATACTGTGTCCTGTTCCAGATGCCAGTGGCCCAGATTGCAGGATGAAAATCGAGGGGATTGACGCTGCTGCGCTTCATGAAGTCAGTGAGCGGCTGTGCCACGTCATTGGCCACGCTCTCGCCGAGCCAGGGCATGTTGATCGCAATCACGTCGTATTGGCTTTCCGTCCGCCTGGCATTGGCGAAGACTTCCTCGTGCAGTTCCGGCAGCGGAAGAAGTGTGAAGTTTCGCCGCGACGAGAGCTTGCTGCGAAAGTCCGACCACATGTCACGCATACTGGCGAAGTAGTTGTCGTCATGCAGCAGGAAGCGCAGTTCCGGCTCCGTTTCGGCCTTCTTCTCTATGATCTCCAAGGGTGGAATGACCTGGCCTGCGAGATAGGAGCCGCCAAAATAATAATCCTCGGAATCGCCGCTGCTGCCGCGCAATCCGAACGTATCCGCGAGCAGCGCCTTGATGTCGCGCGCATAGTCCGTGAAGCTGATGACGAGCTTGCGGCTTGGCTCCAGATAATGCGACTTGCCGGTCGATCCCCTTCGCCGAAGCTGGATGTCGCCGCTTTCGATAAGCTTATGAATGCGGCGCATGGCGCTGGCGAACGGAATGTCGGCAGCCGAGGCCAGTGACGACATCGTGACGTTTTCGCCGCGCAAGTGGTTCTTCATCAGATAGAGGATGATGTTCCAGCTTGGGTCCGGTTCGGCAGCCTTCAGCAACTGGTCATATGGCTTCCGCATGCGTTCCAGAAAGGTGATGATCCGCAGCAGTTCGTATTCGGTCATAAGCGCGCCTCGCGGCGGTCCTCAAATGGCATCGTCATGACTTGCTCATGTCCGCAGCCGGGCGTCAAGAGCATGAAAATTCTGCGCATTTGCAGGGGCAACCATAGTCGAGTCCCTTGTGCGCCGCGCACCCTCGCATGTAACATGAAATGAGGCCGGAGCCTGTGTCTCTGACAGCGGGTGCTCCAGCGTATGCAATCGACGTCGAGAACAGGAGACCCTCATGGCGGAACGTGTCTATGGCATGCATCATATCGGCTTCACGGTGCCGGATATCGAGGAAGGCATCGCTTTCTTCAAGGCCGTATTCGGCGCGGTCGATGTCTTTCGCACCGGGCCGTTCGACGTCGACGAGAGCTTCATGGAAGGCAAGCTCGGTGCGTCACCAAAGTCGCGGATCCGCGATCTGGTGTTCCTGAAATGTGGAGAAGGAACGAGCGTCGAACTGTTCGAGTACAGCGGCGAGGACAAATCGGTGCCGCCCAGGCGCCCGTCGGAGATTGGCGGCATGCATCTGTGCTTCGAAGTGGAAGATGTCTTCGCATCGGCAGAGCGCTTGCGGGCTCAGGGTATCGAGATGCTGGATGGCCCAAACATTGTGGAAGAGGGGCCGCTGGCCGGCTTCAAGTGGATCTATTTCCGGGCACCCTGGGGACAGATCATGGAAGTCGCGAGTTTCGACAAGCTGGGCTACGAGAAAGAGTCTCCCCATCGGCTGTGGCGTGCGAAATCCTAAAGCAACCTGACTTTTGATGGAACCATCAAAAGTCAGATAAGTTGCTCGCTCGTCAATAGGTTGGTGCGTCATTGCTTCGCCAAGACGATTCCGTCTTGGCCCGTTCCGCACTAGCTATCCGCTATCTATTCAGGACAGGCTGACCGCAGATAGATCTGCGGTCAGCTGTTTTGTGTGTTGGGTTAGAGCACGAAGTCACTTGCGGTCAGGACCAGGCCGAGGGTGTTGGCCAGCAGGATCTGGAAGTCGGCAATGCTGTCGCCATCGACATCGCCTTCGACAATGGTGTGATTGCCCTGGGCGACCTGATGCAATTCGCCGGCGGTGTTGGAGAAGGCATTCGAGCCGATGAAGTCGAACGCATCGTCGGCGCCAGTATTGCTGTCGGCGTCAATGCCGAAGAGATCGAGCATGTCGATGCCGCCGCCGATGAAGTCGTTGATCCGGTCGCGGCCGGCGCCGACAACGGACTCCCCGATGTCGTTGAAGTCGAAGGTATCCCGGCCATTGTCGCCGGACATGACATCCCGGCCGTTGCCGCCGTTCAGGATGTCTCCTCCGCCACCGCCTTCGAGCGTGTCATTGCCGTTGCGGCCGGTCAGTTCGTCAGCACCGGTACCGCCCTCCAGTGTATTGGCAGCGCCATTGCCCTCCAGCGTGTCGTTGTTGCTGCTGCCAATAAGGCTTTCGATCGAAATGAGCGTATCGCCATCCGCGTGGCCACCCGATGCCGTGCCGCTCGCGAGGCTGACATTCACCCCTGCATTTGAACCGGCATAGCTCGCCATATCGCGGCCGCCGCCGCCGATGAGCGTATCGCCGCCATTGCCGCCATTGAGCGTGTCACGCCCCGAATTGCCGCGCAAATTGTCGGTGCCACCACCGCCATGGAGGTCATCCTGACCGGACCCGCCCCTTAGGTCGTCGCCACCACCGGCGCCAGCAATCGAATCGTCTCCGCCTTTGCCATTCAGGGTGTTGCTCGAGCCGTCACCGATGATCGAATCACCCTGATCGGTGCCGATGACGTTCTCGACGCCGGAGATCGTGTTGGCCGCGCCGTACAGCGTATAGGTTCCAGCCCCGAGGTCGAGATTCAGAACGTGATCATGATCGCTGACATCAAGCGTATCGATACCCGAGGAATCCGAGATGTTGTCGGAATATTCTCCGGAATTGATCTTGAACATGTCATTTCCGGAACCACCTTCCACAATATCCGTGGCGGTGCCCCCGACGATGACATCGTCGCCCGCGCCTCCATTGATGGTGTCAATGCCAGCTTCGCCGAGGATGGTGTCCGCGTCATTGCCGCCATTCAGCGTGTCGGCACCGCCGCCGCCCTTCATCGTGTCATTGCCCGATCCGCCCTCCAGCGTATCGGCGCCGTCACCGCCGTTGAGATAGTCGTCGCCGCCTTCGCCGGCAAGCCCGTTGGCGGTACTGTTGCCAATGAGCGTATCCGCGTGGGACGAGCCCGATACATTTTCGATCCCGCTGAATGTATCGCCCTGCGCCGAGCCGCCGCTTGCGGTTTCCGTGTCGAGATTGATCGTGACGCCGCTGCTGGAGTCGGAGTAGACGACCGTATCGACACCTCCGCCGCCGGAGAGCACGTCGGCGCCGCCGCCGCCCTTCAGAATGTCGTTGCCAGCGAGGCCGGTCAGCGTGTTGGCGCCGCTATTTCCCGTGAGGGTGTCATCGTGACTTGAACCTGTCAGATTTTCGATCGCTGTCAGGGTGTCGCCTTCGGCTTCTCCGCCGCTCCCCATCCCCGTAAGAAGGCTGACGGTCACGCCAGCCGCCGAGTCCAAATAACTGGCCGTATCAATGCCGGATCCACCGTTCAGGTCATCGGCACCACCACCACCCTTGAGGGTGTCATCATCGTTGTTGCCCCGCAGCGTGTCGTTGCCCGCGCGGCCGCTCAGAATATCATCGCCATTGCCGCCCGAAAGTTCATTGGCGACGGCTGAACCGGCCAGGACATCTACATACGCGGACCCCGTGACGTTTTCGATGCTGGAAAGCGTATCGCCCTGTGCGAAACCGCCACTTCCGGTACCGGCATCCAGATCAACGGTTACGCCCTTGTTGGAATCGGCATAACTTGCCGTGTCGATGCCGGATCCACCATCGAGTTGATCAGCACCGCCGCCTCCTTTCAGGAAATCGTCATCGGTGCCGCCAAGGAGGGAGTCATCCCCATTACCACCGAGCAGGGTATCATCGCCTGCGTCACCCGACAGAATATCATCACCATTGAGGCCATTCAGCGTATCGTTGCCGCCGCCGCCTTTCAGCGTATTGTCGTACTGGTTGCCGCCGATTGAATCATTGCCCGAGCCGCCAGTGGCGTTTTCGATCACCGTGCCGACGCCAAGCGTCATGTTGCCGGTCAGCCCGCCGACATCCGAGATCGTTCCGGTGGTCGAGGACGCAGACGCGACGGCGAGATTGATGTGCTGGTTTGCCGAGTACCCGGAGAAATCGACGGTGTCGATCCCGGAGCCGTCGACGATCGTGAACGCCCTGCTGTTGGCGACATTGGCGAGATCCATGTAGAGCTCGCTCTGCGCTGCGGTGATGTTGGTATTGAACCCGTAAGTCGTGTTGCCATTGAAAGCGTTGTTGACGCCAAAATCGTGGCCGGCGAAATCCTGGTTCTTGTAAAGGTCGTTCAGGGCCAGCCAGTCGACCGACATTGGCGTCTGCAGCCGGGCAAAGCTCGCGTTGATCGAGGTGTTTTCGGTCTGGCTGAAATACGACATCATCGACAGCTGATAGCTGTCGTTGGCATAGAGCGCGTCGGTGCCGTAGTCGCCGGACGTGTTGTAAGGGCCCTGGTGGCCGAGGCCGAGCGCATGCCCGATCTCATGGAAGGCCGTCTGACGGAAGCGAACATCAGGCCACGATGACGGCAGGCTGACGACTGTATAGTCGATCGGTCCGCCATTTCCGATGACCATCTGGGATGCCGCATAGGCACTTGATCCATTGTCCCTGAAGAAGAAGTCGACAGCGCCGCTGGTGGATGTCGTCTCGACGAAATTGATGCCCAAAACTTCCTCATAGACGTCAAACACGTCGCGGATAATCGCTTGACGCGCGGCAGACAATCCATCCGAGTCGGCGGGCTCGCTTCCGTAGATCGTCGACAGGGAACTGTTGTAGCCAGAGATATTGTAATAGAGCACGCCCGAGTTGGCACCGATGCCATTGTCGTCGATATTGTAGTAGCGGCCGGGCCGCGATTCCACGTCGCTCCAGTAGCCGGTCTTCAGATAGTTCGCGAGAGTCTGTAAGGACGCCGCCGGTCCGGGTGCTGCGGGTGCGCCAATATCCGGCGTCGCCACGGTGGGAAGGTCGCCCAATGACATATCACCCTGGATCGAAGAGGCATTCAAGCTGAATGCCTGCGCATCGGCACCTGCACCACCGGAGAGGTCAACAGGGGTGCCGGCAAGTTCGCTCCAGTGACTGTCGAGAGACTTGGGCGCTGGCAGCTCGAGAGAGGCGTCCGGACCGGTCAGTGACTTCTCGTTGCTGGCAAACTCTATCATCCATTGATTGCGAGACATGGCACGTTCCTCCAGAATATGTTCATCGACCGCGTGCCACTCGGACAGCGGGACATCTCCTCCCCTTGCTTCGCAACGAGAGTCAGAAATCAAAGATCAATATGATAGCCCGCCGCTCCGCTCCGACCGGCAAGTGCTAAACTGATGCGCTAGATAAGGGCGCCACAAATAATCATTGTGCTCTCCTTCCAAACACGAACCGAGCAACTCGGTCGCCGCTTGGGTTACTGCCCCGACGAAAGGAGGGTAACAGACTAACCCTGGGGCGTCAACAAAACCCGGTTCACTTTTGATCGGAAGTTGTGGCCGGTCCAATATGATCCGTACACAAACAGTTCATGACATTGGCGAAGCCGCGATTGCAATGCCGCGGCAGCCGCCTCTGGCAGCATCAGTTCAGCTGTAGTCAGGCACCTGATCCTCCGGAAGAGTTGGCAGGAGCTTTCGGTTCATGTGGTGAAGAGAAACACGAAGACCCATGGATCACTCACGGAACGTTTTGCAGTTGAAAACAGGTATTCAAACGCGCCAATCTTCTCCTGTCCATCATCGCGCAGCTCATGATAATGGAGATGTCTGTTAATTCGAAGAACCGGATGGAGGGGAAAACGGCCAGGCAACCCTACCGGCTGTTCAAACACGAGAAGCCAGCGATGGCGCTTGGACTTGCCGTCAATCATCTCATGAGTAAGCCGGCATTTGCCAGGCTGGCGTTCGGCGAATGGTCGCGGATCCTGGTCGGCCAGATCAATCGCGGCCACTACTATTTCGTGGTCGACGACAAGAACCAGATCCAGGGGTTTGCGGGCTGGGGCCTGACCTCCCAAGACAAGGCGGAAGCCTGGCTGAACGGAAGCAGGCCACTGTCCTACGAAGATTGTCTGGAGGGCGATCATTGTGTTTGCAACGTGTGGTCAGCGAACACAAATCAGGTCCACCGCTGGATGACGCGCGAGGCGCGTCGCATCTGGACAGAGGGCAAACTGAAGACGATCTACTTCAAGCGCTACTATGCTGACGGCCGCGTACGGGCCACATGCTTTTCAGTCAATCAACTGGGCGCCGAAGCGAAGTGACCTCGGCGATCGGGATGCGTGCGCATATTTCGCTTACACGGCGTGTCCGCCACAAGTGTGAATGAGCCATTGCGCCGGTACGTTTCGGGGGATTATTGTCGTTGCGTGCGTTGTCGTCCACAACGCCCGGAAGATTGCTCCAGGGAGTAGCAGATGAACATCATCGATCGGAACAGGAGCCAGCCGGCAGGACGGTTCAACCGCGATGCCGAGCGCTCCTACACCTTGCCGGCCAGGTACTATTTCGATCCGGAGATCTATGAGCGCGAGAAGAGATCCATCTTCTACTGCAACTGGAACTATGCCTGCCACGTGGGGCAGGTCGCTGAACCCGGCAGCTATGTCACCGTACGTGTGGCCGATCAGAACATTGTGGTATTGCGCGGCCAGGATGGGACGCTCCGGGCCTTCTACAACGTCTGTTCCCACCGCGCCCATGAACTGTTGCAGGGCTGCGGCAAGACCAAGCTCATCACCTGCCCCTATCATGCCTGGACCTACCACACCGACGGCAGGCTGCGGTCTGCGGTTGGCCAGAAGCATGTTGCGAATTTCGACAGTTCGGAATTCTCGCTGAAACCCGTGAGTGTCGAGACCTATGCCGGATTTGTCTTCGTCAACCTCGATCCAGCGGCCGCTTCGCTGGCCTCACAGGCCGGAAATCTCGTGTCAGAAATCATGAAGTTCTGCCCGGATGTCGGCACGCTTAAACACTCCTGCCGGCTCACCTACGAACTGAAGGCAAACTGGAAGAACGTCGTCGACAATTTCCTCGAGTGCTATCATTGCTCGGTCGCGCATCCGGCCTTTGTCGACCTCGTGGATATCGACAATTACCGCACCAGGACGCATGGCATTTATTCCAGCCACATTTCACCGCCGGGCCGTTGCGACAATACAGCGTACAAGGTTCCCGAGGGCGACGAGCGCGATTTCTCCGCCTGGTGGCTGTGGCCCAATGTGGCGTTCAATGTCTTTCCCGGGCCAGCCAACATCACAGTGTTGCACATCATGCCGACCGGGCCTGAAACGACGTTTGAGCATTTCGACATGTTCACGCTGTCCGACGAGTTGTCCGACACTGAACTGGACGCCAAGCGCTATGTCGATGAGGTCCTTCAACCGGAGGACATTGGCTTGGTCGAGAGTGTGCAACGGGGGTTGCATTCGCTTGGCTATACCCAGGGCCGGCTGATCGTCGACAAGGACCGGACGTTCCTCAGCGAGCACGGCCTTCACCATTTCCACGGTCTCGTTCTGGATGCTCTGGGCGACCTGCCCGATTGAGGCCGGACCCGAAAGAGCCAGTTCGATTGTTTGGCCATGGCGACCCCGCTCGAAGGGAGCAACCGCGAGGCGATGGTCGCGTCCATTGGCAGAGACTGGCGCCTTTGCTCTCCGAAAGAAGAAACATCCGTGGCCATCTGGACCGGGCCAGAGCAACCTGACTTTTTGATGGAACCATCAAAGGTCAGATCAGTTGCTCGCTCTACCCCGAGCATCGAGAGTCAGTCCACCGCAAATCGTTCGAATTGCCTCTGCCATTTCGTCAACATCTGTGGTCGAAACGAGCGCAAAGCCGTCGTACCTCTATCCCGCCTTAACGGCGCCCCACTCGCCTTTCCAGACGCCCGGCGAATACATCAACCGGTACGCCCACATCGGGGATGAAACGCTTCGTGTCTACATCGCGATGGTCTCGGTGATCGACGACGAGAGCGGCCGCGTCGTGAGTGCGCGCGAAGAAGAGAAGATGCGGGAGAACACTCTCATTGTGTTCATGAGCAACAATGGCGGTGTACGGGACGCGATGTTTGCAGGCGAGCCGGAGGTTCATGGCCGTCCTGCTGACAGTGGGCCGTGCAAGGGGGGCAAGGGAACGCTGTATGAAGGCGGTACCCGCGTTTGTGCGTTAGTGAACTGGCCTGGAAAGGTGAAGGCCGGTAATGTCGGCGGGCTGGTGCATACCGTGGACTTTTACCCGACACTTGCTGGGCTGGCGGGGGCAAAGCTCGAAGAGAACAAGCCGCTTGATGGCGCAGATGTGTGGCCGGCGACTAGTGAAGGCGGTGCGTCACCCCGCACCGAGATGCTGTACAATGTAGATCCCACAGCAGGCGCAATTCGAGTTGGTGATATCAAGCTCATCTGGACAGCTGGAGTTCGCCACGTCGCAGCAGCAAGCCTTAGGTGCAGTGGAAGCGGGCTCATTTAAGCCACCCATGGGTAAGACCAACGTGATTGACGATATTGTCGGGGCACACCGCACGATAGAGACAAATTCCTCAGGTGGAAAATAGTGGTCGCGGCATGACAAAACTCAAATGCCGGCACCGTTCGACTGGAGGATTTGGCCACGAGCGAGGGCGCAAGCAATGCCCGGCGCCTGCTGTCAAGGGCTATGGGGTTTGTCGCCGTCATGGTGCCGGCGGCGGCGCACCGGAGGGTGGGCGGTAAGACATCTATCGCCACGGAGTTTTGGTGAAGTAGGCAGAGGGCCGGTGTAGACCATTTCGCTGCTTCTGGAGATGGCTCAAGGGATGGTCTCGTCGATGCAATGACTGTCGCCGTCTCAGCGCTATGGACCAGAAAGGACCAAAAGTCCTGGCGTTTCCATGGCGACGGCGCACCACCCGCAAATGGGCGCTGCCATGCTCTGTTCAGCATTCTTCGAATAGAGATCAATCGCCAGTATGCAGGCCATTGCCTGTACTTCGGTCGGTTAGACCCAACTGAAGCGGACGCATGACGACCCCGCCCCGGCGAGGCGATCGGTCCGGCTGCGGTTCGGGCTCTCTGTGCGATATAAAGGGCACCAGGCAGCGATTGCCGGCATCGGCGACAGCGCCGTGATTTCGTGTTGCGGATGCCGGTCGCATCCGGAACGGTCCCCTTGCCAGCCGGGTATCGCGCGGATTGGCAGTGCAGCGTAATCTGCAAATGATCAGCGAACGATAAGGACGTTCGCATCGCAGTTTGATATTCCCCGGCATCCCCACGCATCCGGGGGATTGGATCGCTATGCAGCTGTGTTCACTGGGGGCCCAACTGCCCAATCTGATTTATAAAGTTGGAACCAATGTCCGGGACAGCCGCACCAAAAATGCTTCTTCGCAGTGCTAACGCCTTGCTATTCACGCTGCAGAAATGGCGCCGCGCCCGGCAAGATCGCCGAAACCTGAGGCGCACATATGCAGTCCTGCGGCACTGGCCGGACTATCTCCTGCGCGACGTCGGGTTGGAGCGCGTCGTTCCTTTTGCACCAAGATGCCGCCGCTCGTAGGCGGCGCAAAATCCATCCAGAGCAATTCTCGGCGGTAAATAGACCTCCGCACAGGAATACGGAACATGTTTTCGATAGTGGAAGCCAATACACCAGCCCATCTGGACAACGTGCGAGCACTCATGGGCGAGTACATCGCGTGGCATTATAGCCGCCATGCGTTCTACCACCACCTCATCGACCGCTATTTCGATCGCTCGCTCATCGCGGCGGAACTGGCTGGCTTGCCAGGTGAATTTGCTCCGCCTCGCGGGTGCCTGCTACTGGGCCTTCTCGGCACGCGTGCCTGCGGCACAGTGGGTATTCGAGATCTCGGCAATGCGGCCTGTGAACTCAAGCGCATGTTCGTATCGCATGAGGCCCGTGGCAAGGGCCTTGGAAAGGCGTTGATCGCCCGCCTCATACAGCAAGCACGCGACATGGGGTATCGGCACATGCGGCTGGATACCGGCCCGTTTCAACATGAGGCGCACCGCCTCTATCGGGACGTCGGTTTCAGTGAAATTCCACCCTACTATGACGTTGAACCCGAATTGCGTTCGTGGTTGATGTTCATGGAGTTGGACCTGGTGGGGTCGCGCGCGCGGCAAGCCGACCTATGTCACTTCCAACCTGCTCCTGGTGAGTGACCGTACTGAACGCCCATACAAAAGCGTTTTCTTGGGTCCGAACACCCGAAAGACCGACCAAATCGGACTTACTCGCCTCGGCATTTCCGAGTAATGTGGCACAAACTAATCCTGATTGGTTCCCCATGCGACACTTGCTCGGCCCATATGTATTGGATGAGGAGGGACGCGATCTGACGCTTCGGGGCGTGCCGGTTCCCGTGCAGCCGCGCGTCTTTGACCTCTTGGCCTATCTCGTCCGCAATGCCGGGAGAGTCGTGCCCAAGGATGAGCTGATGGATAAATTGTGGCCCGATGTGATCGTCACTGAGGCATCACTGCAGCGCCTCGTCAGTCTGGCAAGGCGCGCGTTGCAAGAGGGTGGACTCGACAGTTCGATCCGAAATTTTGTGCGACACGGCTATCGTTTCGCCATCGACGCTGCAGGGCTTGGCGTGGCGGAACCAGAACATTCCGCTGCAAGCAACGACGAACGGACCCGGGCACTGGAACTCGCCCAGCAGCGCGATTGGACCGGCGCGGCGAAAGTCTTCGAGACGCTCGACGGCGAAGGCCACCTGTCTGCTGCAGACATCGATATTTGGGCGTTGGCCGTGGAGTGCGAAGGGAGGCCTGTCAGGGCGATACCTATCCTTAGTCGCGCGATCGCTGCTCATCTTGATGAGGGCGCACCCCATCTTGCAGCGCGAAATGCCGTTACCATGGCAAAGATTGAACTCGAACGCAGCGCGCCCGCCGCCTCTACCGGATGGTTGGACCGCGCCGAAGCCTTGTTGGGCGAGTTTGTCGATCCGCGGACGAGCGCCTACTTGCTGTGGATGCGGTCACGTCTGGCGAGCTTCGGAGGCAAGCCCGAAGAGGCGCTGGCCCTCGCCCGGCAGGCCCATGATGCAGCGCAATCCTGCAACAATCCTGGACTCATCTCGTTGGCTCTCTGTTACCAGGGGTTCTACAACATTGCGCTCGGGCGGACCGAAGAAGGCGTAACCCAGCAGAACCACGCAGCGGCCATTGCGCTTTCGAGCAGGGTCGATCCGATCGTTGGCAGCACTGTCTACTGCAACATCTTGTGGAGTTGCAGAACATTCCCGGATTGGTCGCGGGCGAAGCAATGGAGCGTTGGGTTCGAATCGTGGTGCCAGGCCAGTTTTGCCACGGTCCCGGGTTCATGCGACTTGCATCGCGCGGAAATACTGGCTGCTCAACGTGACCTGGAAACTGCCTTGTCTGCGATCGAGCTGGCCATTCCGAAGCTGTCGGAGGAGGAAACCTGGTCGATTGGCGATGGCTACCGGGTACGCGGTGATATCCATGCCATGATCGGCGACATGACGGCGGCAAGAGCCGACTATGCGGCCGCCTATGCCTGCGGTTGGGACGCCGAACCGGGGAATGCCGTGCTTCTCGCCGAGTCCGGCCATCACGATGCCGCCTTGACCGCGCTGAACCGGGCCCTGAGCGGCAGCACGTGGTACCACCTGCAGCGCCGCGGCATTCTGTTGGCCAATAAGGTGCGCATTGCCGCCATGGCCAACCAGCGCGAGATCGCGGCTGAGGCCATGACTGAGCTCGGCGCCGACGCGGGCCGGTGGACGCAGGCGTCGGTTCATGCCCTCATCAACGAAGCCCGCTATTACCTCGAATCGAGCGCAGGGGCCGAGGCCACGCGGTTTCTCTTACTCGCGCGTCAGCTGTGGACGAGTGCAGGGATGGACTATCACGCCGCGCGGGTTCGGCTGGACCTGGCACGGGTCCTTTTCTCGGCGGGAGACGAGCCCGGCGCGCAAGTCGAGCTGCATGCGGCCGTGCGTACAGCGTCTCGCATTGGGTCCCGCAGGCTACGCGAACAGGCGAGCGCTCTGGAAAGAGTGCTGCAACCGGCATAGCTCGATCTCGGTGCGAATGTGCCACCTTAGCAAGCTCCTGAATCGGCCGGAGATTTGGAAACAATTCGACCCGGATAAGGACCCCGTTCGTTCCACTCGGTAGTGAAGTCTGCGCCATGCACGCCGCATGGAGATGTCATCAACGCCGGAAAGTCCGGCATCACGAGAAGGAACTTCAATATGCAGCTCTATGTTATCCGCCGTCCCAGCGCCTGGGCCTCCATGGCGGAACTCCAGGCGGCTGGCGCCAAGTCGGCTCGCATCGGCAACGAGGAAATGCCGGACAAGGTCCGCTGGATCCGCAGCTACGTCGTCAACGAGCCCGACGGTCGCATCGGCACGTTCTGCATCTACGAAGCCAAGGATGGTAACGCGATCCGCGAACACGCCCGCCGCGTCGGCATGCCCGGCGAGGAATTCTATCCGGTCGCCACCACCGTCGTGGTGCGGCCTGATCCAGTCGAAGCAGCCATGGCTTGAGTCTGGTGCGTAATGCGCCAAGACGGGATCGTCTTGGCGAAGCAATGACGCACCAACCTATTGATGAGCAAGCAACTGATCTGACTTTCGATGGTTCCATCAAAAGTCAGGTTGCTCTAACAGCGCCTGGGCGGCAATGGCGGCCCAAGCGCCCCAAACACGAGATATCACAGATGAAAATGATCAACACCCTGGTGGCGGCCGCGGCTGTCGCCATTCCAACACTGGCTTTCGCACATACCACGGCGATGTCGCTGTCAACCAAGGATGCAACGGCGTCTCGTATGGCTGCCGAAGCGTTCTACCATCTCGAGGACGCCGTGGCAGCGGGCTATGAGCCGTTGTTCGACTGCACCGATGCCGATGCGGATGGTGCCATGGGCCAGCACTACATCAACAAGACTTACGCGATGGACGGCACACTCGATGTCACGAAGCCCGACGTGCTGATGTATGAACCGCAAGCCGATGGTTCGATGCATCTCGTGGCCCTGGAATACATCGTCTTCCAGTCCCAGTGGAACGGCAAAGACGCACCGATGATGATGGGTCACCAATTGCAGCTGAAGCACAAGGTCGGCAAGCACGAAGTCGACCCGTTCTACGAACTGCATGTCTGGCATTGGCGTGACAATCCGTCTGGCATGACGGCTGACTACAATCCGAGCGTCACCTGCGTCCATGCAGGCTGACACTTGCACGATGACAACGATCACGCCCGCCCGGTGTCCCTCGCATCGGGCGGGCTTTGTTGTTTGAGCAACCTGCATTCGCCTTGCGGTCGATACGGATTACCGTGTCTGGCCAGCGATGGATCGCTCAAGCCCGATGCTGCTTCGGAGTGCTAATCAACGCCCATGTCTATCCAAGATTGGCCGAAGATCGGCCCGCGATAAGGATGTTCGTCTGAGCCTCGTCTACTTAGGGCCATGACATACAGCACACACCTACCTACCGTCATCGCGCTCCATTGCACTGGCGCAACAGGCCGGCAATGGCGCGGCCTCGAAGCCGCGCTGGACGGGCGCGCGCATCTTGTGGCGCCAGACCTGAGCACTACGTCCCAGGATGGACCCCAAGCAACCCTTCAGGTCGAATCCGGGGCAATCACCGATATCTTGGATGAGGCCCCGGAGCCGGTCCACATCGTCGGTCATTCATATGGCGGTGCGCTGGCCTTGCGGGTCACACTCCAGCGGCCAAAGAAGGTGGCCAGCCTCACGCTTTACGAGCCGTCCTGCTTTCAGTTGCTCGACGAACTTGGAGAACCGGGAGACGCGGCAATGAGCGAAATCGGAGTCGTCGCGGGCGCCGTCGCCGACCTCGTGGCGCGCGGTCATGGTGAAGCGGCTGTACGCGTTCACTTCGATGTTCAGGCCGAGGCGAGTGAGGCCGGCATCAGGGCCCTGGCGATGCCGCAGACCTCGCCGTCCGCCTGGCGCGGCTGCTGGCTCGCAAGGCCGCTTGAACAGGGCGACCAACACATCACCAATGATCAGGTCAATATCAGCTCTCTGTAAGGACGTTGCGAGGCAGGTGGACTAACACTTCGAGCCATAAGTCATGCCAACCCCATGCGGTGAAAGCATCAGCTGCACTGCTGTCACGGAAGGCCATCTGACATTGATCCATAACGCTACGCGGACGCTTTCACATTGCCTGGCCGAATAGATCGCAAGAGTCATCACAGGACGAGGCGGAGCCGCCTGACGGCAACACCGACTTATCTTTCGTTATTCCACTCATAGGAGAGTCTCGTGACAACAACCGTAATCACCGGCAGCAGTGCCATTCTGGGTGCGACCGGCTTCAATTCTGCAAATGGCGGTGATGGCCTCATCGTCACCGACAGCGGGTACATCGTGTCGAATGGAGGTGGCGTCGCAGCCGAACTAACCGGTGGCAATTGCGTTGTGACAGTGAACGGCATCATCGAAGGAAACACCACAGCGCTGTCGGTTGGAAAATGGGTATCGCAGGCGCCAGACGAGCATGGGCACAATCGCGTCAGTGTCGGCGTGTCCGGCTCACTTGTTGGCGGTTTCTATGGTCCCGGACTCGTTGCGTACGGTGGCGCCAATACCATCGACAACAAAGGCTCGATCAGCGGTTCGAACGGGGTGGTCGTCAGTGGTGCTGATAACGTCGTTTTAAATTCAGGCACAATCTCCGGAGGCGTCGGAATTCTCGGCATCTTCGATGATCAACCATCGCCGACATCAGGTGGCGTCGTGAGCAACAGCGGCGTCGTCTCCGGTGTTTACGCGATGCAGTTATGGGGCGGTTATTCAGCGAATAATTCGAATGTCGTCACAGGTTCGCTGTGCGGCATCGAACTCAATGGACCGGACAGCGCGATCGTCAACAGCGGAACGATCAGCGCCACGGCGGGTCAAGCTATCCACGTCTCGTTCGACGGCGACGGCGTGATTTCGGTCAAGAATTCCGGCACGATCACCACCGCCACGTCAGGCGCAGCCATTTCCGACCTTTCGGCCTCCTGCCAGGTCCTCAATTCAGGTCTTATCGATGGCGGCGGCGCGACCGTCATTGCCCTTGGCGGCGGCAGCGACTTCTTGCTCAACGTCGCAGGCGGTGTGGTACGGGGCGGCGTGGACATGGGCGGAGATTCTTCCGCCGATACCGTGACGAACGCCGGCACGATCTTCGGCGATATCTCCATGGGTGCCGGCATCGACTCGCTGGAAAATGTCGTGAACGGTGTCATCTACGGTGATATCGACCTCGGCTCAAACAACAACGCCGACTCGCTTCTCAACCTTGGCAAGATCTATGGCAACGTCTTCACCGGCGGGGGCAACGATACGGTTGATAACACGCGCGGGTTCATCTCGGGAACAGTCAGCCTGGGGTCTGGCGATGACAGCTTCGACGGCGGCGCAGAGATCGACCGGGTCGCTGGTGGTGACGGCAACGACAGCATTGACCTGGGCTCGGGCAGCGACCACTTCATCGTCCAGGCCTCGTTGAGCGACGGTGATGATGTCATTGAGGGCTTCGACGGAGTCGACACCTACAATGCCGCTCGGTCGACACGAGCCGTAGAGATCGATCTCGGTACCGGCGTCGCACAGGGTGTGCAGATCGGTCTCGACCTGATATTTGACTTCGAGAATGCAATCGGCGGCAGCAGGAACGATTCCTTGACGGGGACGGATGCCGCCAATCGTTTCGACGGCAGAGCTGGCAATGACCGGCTCAATGGTGAGGACGGCAATGATCGTCTGATCGGCAATACCGGAAACGACATCATTACCGGTGGAGCAGGGCGAGACGTCATGACGGGTGGCTCGCTGAGCGACAGCATCGATACTGACCGCTTCGTCTTCCGGAGCATCATCGACAGCGGCGCAAAAGCTGCGGCGCGCGATGTCATCACCGATTTCACTGATCATGGTAGCACTGTGGCGCCGCTTTCGACGGGTGCCGATCTGATAGACCTGTCTGCCATCGACGCCAATACGGGAGTGGCTGGCAACCAAGCTTTCACGTTCAATCCGGCCGTGGGCGCGGCATTCTCCGGATCCGCCGGCAGCTTGGTTTGGAAGCAGTTTTCAGGAAGTGCCGTTGTCTTTGGCGACGTCGATGGTGACGGGATTGCCGAGTTTGCAATCCAGCTCAATGGCCAGCACATGCTTTCCGCCAGCGACTTCGTCCTCTGACGCGCCGCTGCCCGCGCCGCAGGCGCTGGTTCTGCGGAGTCGAACACGAAGTTGCCGGCAACGCACCGTCATTCAATGGGACCTAAAGCCATGCATAGAGTATCCCTCTGGACGTCCAGCGCCATCCATGAAGACTCACCGTCGTTCGCTCGTCGCGACGTCCTGCAAAAGCCAATGTCGGCGGCCGCAAGCAGCGAGATCACCGCAGTGCTGTCCGCACAGATCTCGATGCTCAACGTAACAGGCACGGAACTGGCCGAGGCTATCGAGGTCAGCCGCAATGCCGCAGGAGACATCTTCCTGAATGGCGGCGCGGTGGTTGTGACTGGAGGACACCCGACGCTCGCGAACACCACGCTGATCGTAGCGAATGGTGGTGGAGGGAACGATGCCTTGGCCCTGGACGAGACGAGCGGGACGTTGCCGCGCGCGGAACTCTATGGCGGAGATGGTGCCGATACGCTTGTCGGCGGCTCCGGCAGCGACGTGCTCTCGGGCGAAGGCGGCAACGACCGCATGGTCTGGAGCGAGGGCGACGGAAGCGATCTCATTGAGGGTGGCGATGGAGCGGATTCACTTCTCGTCAATGGAAGCAATACCGCGGAGGACTTTGCACTCGTCGCTAGAGGCGGCCGCGTCCGCCTCGACGTGTCTGGCTCTACGATACAGTCACTCGACATTGGCACAACCGAAAAGCTTGTTGTGAAAATGGCAGGCGGGAACGACGTCTTTAACGCGACAGGTAACCTTGCCGGGCTGCTGGGAGTGAACGTCCACGGCGGCGCCGGCAGCGATGTGATCGATGGCGGGCGCGGCTTCGACCGTTTGCAGTATATTGGGGCAGACGTCAGCGAGCGCATGACACTGACAGCTGTCGGCGACCAGGTGCTCATCACCCGCGATGTGTCGAACATGGCCGCGATCCTGCGCGACGTGCAGGAAGTTGATATCGCAGCTGGCGGCGGGATCGACACGATCACGGTTGGTGACATGACTGGAACCGACGTTGGCCTTGTCAGGATCGATCTCTCTGGGGCGAGTGGCGGCGGCGATGGGCAGGTCGACTTTGTCGTGGTCAATGCGACAGCTGAGGACGATCACATCTTGGTGACCGTCGAGAATGACGTGATGACGATCCATGGGCTGGCTAGCGACATCATTGTGACCGGGATGGAATCCCAGGATCAGTTCGTCTTCAATCTTGGCGACGGCGACGACACGTTCACTGCCGCGGATGTCGTCGGCTATGGTTTCACCGTATTTGGCAATGGTGGCGATGACTCGCTCTACGGGGGAGCCGGAGTCGATGCGCTCCATGGCGGCTCCGGTGACGACCGTAGATTGGCGTTAGATGTCAGGTCAGGCCGTCTCCTTCGTGCGACAGAGGCCAGACATATCTTAAGGCTCGTCGAGTCGTGCTGGCAGATGTGAATTCGCCTGTTCCCCGGGTGACAGCGCTGGAGCCCGGACTATGGTGATCTGTCCTCACCGACAGGAGGACATCATGGTCAAATCACTCATCTTCCCGCCCCCGCCGCCGCCACCGGCTTCCGATACGATCACGGTTACTGCCAGCAGGGACTTCCAGGGCAGCGCTTTCTTCAACATCGCGGAGATCCAGTTTGCGGGCTTCGACTACACCCACGCAACATTCAGCTCGATCCAGTTCGGTCCAGGCCTCATCGCCGACAACCTCCACGTAACTGGTGACGACTTCCGCAACTTCATCAATGTCCACTTGACCAACGGCGACACGGAGTTTTCTGCCGCCAATTGGACATTTTCCAACTGGGTTCCCTACAATCCGTACCAGAACGATCAGGTCACGATTTACGGCTCCGCCGCGGCTGATCACATCACCGGCTCCTCCCAAGCCGATGGTCTCATCGGGGGCGATGGCGACGACGTCCTTGTCGGACTCGATGGTCGTGACCAGCTCATCGGGGGCAGAGGGTATGACACCCTCATCGGAGGCGATGGCGATGACATCTATCGTCTCGACACGGTCGACGCGTTGCCGATTTCAACGTTATCCATCATGCCAGACCGGAATGGCACCGTGACGCCGCTGTTCCGCACCTATGACAAGGTTATCGAGGAGGCCGACGGCGGCATCGACACCGTCACGGTGTACCGGGTTGATGAAGTGCACAGCTACGCCTTGCCCAATAATGTGGAGAACGGTGCCATTATCGGCACAATGGTCAATGGGGTGCAGACCACTTCAACAATGGGTGCCTTCGAACTATTCGGAAACGGCCTCGCCAATACGCTCACCGGAAACAACGACGTGAACGTCCTGGGTGGCCGCGAGGGTGCGGACACGCTCCTGGGGTTTGGTGGAAACGATACACTCGACGGTGGGCGCGGCAAGGATATTCTCGATGGTGGAGACGGCATCGACACGGCGAGCTACGCTAGTGCTGAGTCCGGCGTCACGGTAAGCCTTGCCATCACTGAGTCCCAGAACACCGGCTTCGGCAACGACACACTCATTTCGATCGAGAATCTCATCGGCTCCCAGTTCGATGACACGCTGATTGGCAATGATGGCGACAACCGCATCAATGGGGCAGTTGGCCGCGACAATCTCATCGGCGGCCGGGGTGCAGACGTGTTGCAGGGTGGCGGTGGCGGCGATGTGCTGTCAGGCGGCGCCGGTTCCGACCGGCTCGTCGGCGGTGGTGGGAACGACACGCTGTCAGGCGGCGGCGCCAGCGACACGTTCATCTTTGCGCCGAATTTCGGAAAAGACACGATCGCTGACTTTACCGACACCGGCGGCGGGGTCGACGATGTGATCGATGCTACTGCATTTGGCTTCGTCGACATCGGCGACATCGCCCGCAGCGCATCCGGCCTCGATCTGGTCCTCAACTTCGGTTCGGGAAACACGATCACAATTGCTGACTATCTCGCCACTCACAGCGGCAACGATATTCTTGACGACATTCTAGGCTGCAGACTCATAAAATCGTAGCCACAGGCGGATGGCAGCCAGCTTAGC
>CAZECZ010000058.1:18828-23295 GCA_964510815.1 uncultured Aestuariivirga sp. | reverse complement strand
AGGAAGCGCTTGCCACCTACCAGAAGCCCGCGATCGATCCCGCCACCGAAGAACAACTCGCCGCCTTCGTTGCCAAGCGCAAGGAGCAGGGCGGCGCCCCCATCGAATGAGGTCACCCATGTCCAACCAGTTCCCCGCGCTGTTCCAGTCACTCCAGATCCGCCACAAGACCTTGCGCAACCGCATCGTCTTTGGCTCGCACACCGCCAACATGTCGGACATGGGGCTGCCGGGCGAGCGCCATCGCGGCTACTACGAAGAGCGCGCCCGCGGCGGCGTTGGCATGATCGTGGTGGAGCCGGTGCCGGTTCACCGCACGGCGGTCCTCACGCGCGGCAACTTCCGCCACGAGACCGACGAGATCATCCCGCATTTCCGCAAGATTACCGATGCCGTCCATTCCCACGGCGCGGTCATCTGCCACCAGCTCTATCACGTCGGCCAGCATGGCGACTTCGACAACTCCTATGAGCCCTCGTGGTCACCGTCAGGGCTGCCGTCGTTCCACGATTCGGATGGCAGCCATGCCATGACCGAAAACGAAATCGAGGACATCATCGAGAGTTTCGTCCAGGCCGCACGGCGGGCGAAGGAGTCGGGCTTCGACGGCATCGAACTGTTTGCCGCCTACAACGCCATCATCGACCAATTCTGGCTGCCCTTCAACAACCGCCGCGACGACCGCTGGGGTGGCGCATTCGAGAACCGCATGCGCTTTTCCCGCACCATCATGGAGCGCATTCGCAAGATGGCGGGCGAGGACTTCATCATTGGCCTTGCTGTCAACATGGACCCAACCGCCAAAGTCTCGCAGACAATCGAGCAGTTGCAGGAGATCGTCGCCTGGCATGACGAGCGCCAGTTCATGGACTATGTCACCTGCGGCACCGGAAGCTACTTTGCGCACCAGGGCATCATTCCCAACGTGTTCTTCGCCGACAAGCTGGGCGCCCCCTTCGCCGAGGCCCTGAAGCAGGTGGTGAAGCATGCCAAGGTGCAATGCGAGAGCCACGTGCGGACGCCTGAGAACGCCAACTATGTCGTCTCCTCCGGCCAGGCCGACATGGTATCGATCGTCCGTGGGCAGATTGCCGATCCCCACCTTGCCAACAAGGCGAAGGAAGGCCGCCCGGAGGACATCCGTCCGTGTCTTTCTTGCAACCAGATGTGCTGGGGCCGGCGCTACCGCGACTACTGGATTTCCTGCCTCATCAACCCGAGTGCAGGGCGCGAATTCGAATGGGGCGGCGACCGCTTCGTGGCCGCGGCAAAGCCGAAGCATGTGCTGGTGATTGGCGGTGGCGTGGCGGGGCTTGAAGCGGCGCGCGTCGCCGCCGAGCGCGGCCACCGGGTCACGCTGGCCGAAGCCTCTGACAAGCTGGGCGGCCAGTTCCGGCTGGCGGGTCTCACACCCCGCCGTCACCAGATCATCGACTATCTCGACTGGTTCGAGCGTCAGTTGAACAAGCTTCAGGTGCAGGTCATGCTCAACACGCCGCTCGATGCTGAGGAAGCCAAGGCCATCGGCGCCGACGTGGTGATCGTCGCCACCGGGTCGCTGCCGGATGGCAAGGCCTTCCAGCGCGCCATGCCGGAACACGATGTGCTTCCGGGCATCGAGCGCGGCAACGTGGCGAGTGCGGAGGACGTGATGGCCCGCATCGCCAGGCCCGGCAAGCGCGTGATCGTTCTTGACGAGACCGCCAACTGGAAGGGCGCTGGCACCGCGCTGACCTTGGCCGAGGCCGGACATGATGTCACCATTGTCACCGGCTGGTCCACGATCATGGTGGAGATGGCACGCACCAATGTCGACACGCAGATGCGGGCGAGGCTCCGCGAACTGGGCGTGCGGCTGATGCCCGAGACGATCATGCTGGAGTGGCATGGCAATGGCGCCACCGTACAGTCTTACGGTGGCAAGCCGGAACGGATCGAGGCCGATACGCTGGTCGTCTCCGCGACGAATATGTCGGAGCGCGCGTTGAGTGACGAATTGGAAGCACCCGCCATCGGCGACGCCGTTGCCGCCCGCACCGCCGCCATGGCGATCTACGAGGGCCGCAAGCTGGCGATGGCGATCTAAGCGGAGATCACGGGGCCAAACAGCCGGTCAAGGAATCCCATGAACCAGCTGTGCTGCGCCTGGTCGTGGGCGGCCATCAGCCGTTCCTGTTCCTCGCGCGTCTGCACGCCGGGCCTGCCATAGCCCGCCCAAGGCATCGCCTGCCAGCGGCGGAAGCCTTCGATCGTGACCTCGGCATGAAACAGGAAGGCGAAGGTGGCGGCGCCATATTTGAAGGCCTGGTGCGGAAACAATTGGCTAGACGCCAGAAGCTCGGCACCCTGCGGCACGTCGAAGCCCCAGGAATGGGCCTCGCACACCACCAGCCGCTCCGGGAAATAGGCAAGGCCCGCGGCAGTGGCCGTCAACTCATAGTAGCCGAACTCGCGGAAACCCTCCGGTCCCGGCTCCACCTTCGCGCCGAGCGTATGGGCGATCTGCTGTGCCCCTTGGCAGATGCCGAGCAGCGGCACATTGCGCTCCATGCATTGCTCGATCCAGCGCGCTTCATCGTAGAGGAAAGGATGCTTGTCACCGTCGAAGGCATTGAACGGGCCACCATAGACGACGCTGGCCACAACGCCCGAGTCGACATCGCCGAGAACGTCGCCCCTGAAGGGGCGGACGGTTTCGGGCTCGGCGCCGCGGGCCCGGAAGAACGTCGCGGCGCGATCATCCTCCGGATCATCACCATGGCGGATCAGCACCACCCGCCCGCTCATGGCAAAGGCCGGTCCTCGTCCAGTTCGGCGCTGTGACCTGCCTTCCACCGTTCAAGCCGGGAATTTGCGTCGCCACCACCCTTCGAATCGGCCAGCGACAACACCGCCGCCATGACTGTCACCTGACCGAATGTGACGCCGAACGACAGCATGAGGATCAGGAGCCCGATCAACCCACCGGACTGACGAAACACCATGCTGCCCAAGTTTCCAATGCCGGTCGCCAGCAGCAAGGCCAGAACCGCCCAGCCGAGCGCGATGCCGACCGCATTCCATTTCAGAACAAATTTCACAAGTCTTGGCATGTCTCATCCTAGCATGACGCTGGCATCGTGGGCGAGCGTTTCAGTGTTCCAGGATCTTGCCCCGGTTCATGATGTCGAGCGGGTCCAGCGCCTGCTTCACGCGCCGCATGAGTGCGAGTTCTTCCGCCGTGCGCGACCGGCTGAGATAGGGCCGCTTGAGAAGACCGATGCCATGTTCGGCAGAAATGGTGCCCCCGAGAGAACCCACCGCATCGTAGACCATCCCGGATAGCTCCTGCATTGGCTGATCCCTGCCAGCGGAAGGCACCGCCACCACGAGGTGCAGATTGCTGTCGCCGACGTGGCCGTAACTGTTGGGCAGCGCATCGGGCCAGCGCGCCATGATCGCTCTCTCGATGTCATCGACGAAGGTGCCGATCAAGGGCGTAGGAAGCCCGATGTCATAGGCAACATTCGGGCCGATCACCCGATCATACTGGGTGACACTCTCGCGCACGGCCCATAGTTCGCGCGCTTCGCGTTCCGACGTCGCCAGCACCGCATCGGACACGATGCCCGCTTCCAGCGCTTGTTCCAGCAGGGCTTCGAGCGGATTGTGGGTCTCGCCCTCGCCATAGAGGCTCGCCTCGATCAGCACGTAGCAGCCATGGTCGTCGTTGAATGGCCGGCGGAGATCGGGCAGGCCCCGCGTCATGCGGTCATAGAACGAGGGCCACATGGCTTCGAAGGCTGTCAGCGATGGACCGAGCCCGCGGCGCGCCTGTTGCAACAGGGCAGAGACCGCATCGAAGTCCGGACATCCGCAGAACCCGGTCAGCACGACCCGCGGCCTCGCCTGCAGCTTCAGCACGGCGCGGGTGATGATGCCAAGCGTGCCCTCCGCCCCGAGGAACATCTGCTTCAGATCATAGCCGGCATTGTTCTTGATCAGCTTGTTCAGCGCCGTCACCACGGTGCCATCGGCCAGCACCACCTCAAGGCCCAGCACATGGTCGCGCGCCATGCCATAGCGCACCACCCGGTTGCCGCCGGCATTGGTGGAGAGATTTCCGCCAATCTGGCAAGAGTCGCGCGCCCCGAGATCGAGGCCGAGCAGCAGATCATGGGCTTCGGCTGCGGCCTGTGCGGCACCGAGTGTCACGCCGGCCTCGACCGTCATCGTCGCCATGACGGCGTCCACCTCCTCGATCCTGTTCATGCGGTCGAGCGACAGCGCCACCCCTTCGGCCAGGGGCTGGGCGCCGCCGGCAAGACCGGTGAGGCCGCCTTGCGGCACGATGGGCACATGGTGGGCATGGCACAGCCTGGCGGCCTGGGACACATCGGCCGTCGTGCGCGGCCGGATCAGGGCTACGGGCCGCACCGGGCTGAGCCCACTCCAATCCCGGTGATAGCGCTCCGGAATCTCATCACC
>CAZECZ010000058.1:0-18728 GCA_964510815.1 uncultured Aestuariivirga sp. | reverse complement strand
GCACCGGGCTGAGCCCACTCCAATCCCGGTGATAGCGCTCCGGAATCTCATCACCGAAGTCCACCACGTCATGCAGTTGCGACGCCAGCGCCGCTTTGAATTCATCTTGCATCGATGTCGTCCTGCTCGTCTGCCGCCCCTCGTGCCACAATTGACAAGACCGGCTCAACACTCAAAACAGCATGGGTGACAGCACCGGAGAATGCCATGACCGTCGACTTCATCGCTCCCGAAGTGAAAACTCCATACCGCGTGATATTTCTCGGCGCCTCGACCCAGGGCTGGTACGAGGCCAGCGACGAGGACCGGCGGGAGAAGATCCTGCCGCGCTTCAAGGCAGCCATCACCCAATGGCGCGCCATGGGCGCCAGGGTGCTGGCCACCGTCGACGATGATCTGTTCATGGTGGGGGCGCCGCATTCCACCGGTTTCACCTGGTATCTCGTCTTCGAGATTCCGTCGCTGGAAACTGCGGCAGCCATGATCCAGACGTTCCGGGTGAGTGAGAACGGTGTGCGGCTCGACCGCTATTTCAGGCTGGAAGCCCGCTTCGGCCGCCCGTTCTTCCTGCTGGAAGATGGATGAGAAATTCCCGGCCCTGGGTGTCCAGGACCGGGGCAAAAGTGTCGCGTGAATTACTTCTCGAGTGAGGCGATGAAGCTGTCCACCTCTTCGAGCGGAATATACTTCAGCTCATTGATGCCGCTATCGGTGAAATTCCAGGTCACGGCCGGTGCCGACACGTCGCCATTCTTGTCGAACACCACGGCACCGGTCGCCCCCTGGTAGGAGACGGACTTGCCCTCTGCCAGAAGCGCCGAAGCCTGCTTGAAACCATCGGCATTGGCGGCAACCGGCGTGCCCTTGGGGTCGGTCACCATCGGCACCTTGGCGGCAATCTCCGCACCTGTCGCCTTGGGACCCGCCGCCTGGTAGGCGAGCATGGCGATCATGGTGGCATCCATGGCATTGGCAAGGCCTGGGCCATTGGGCTCGGCATTGAACTTCGACTTGTAAAGTTCGACGAAGGCATTGGCGGAATCCGTACGCGGCGACGACGTGTCCGTGCCGATGAAATCGCCGAGATACTTGAGGCCGACGGTGTCGCGGAACTCATCCGACTTCAGCGAATTGGCGCCGATCATCTTCGACGTGCCACCCAGCGAGATCCATTCGCGCACCACCGAGATGCCTTCCTTCGGATAGAGCGCCAGGTAGATGGCTTCCGGCTGGCTGGCGAGCGCCTCGGCCACTTCGGCGCGGTAGGAAGGCTGCGCATCGGTGATGGCGACGGAGGCCGTCACCTCGATTCCCAGCGCCTTCAGGTCGCCGTCGACGAGCTTGGCCATGTCCTGGCCCCAGTCGTCGTTCTTGTAGAACACCGCGATCTTCTTGTAGCCGCCCTCCTTGGCCAGCATGGCGCCGATGGCCGACTGCACATGCGAGGTGGCGAAGGTGCGGAACCACAGGCCCTTAGTCTTGCCTTCGGCCGCGACGTCCGTGAACCGCGTCGATGACGAGCAGCACGAGATCTGCATGACGCCGGCCGGCACCGAGACCGAGGTCAGGATCGGCATCGAGACGCCGCTCGATACGGCGCCGATCAGGAGCTGCACCTTGTCGAGATCGACCAGCGCCTTGGCCGCGTCGACGCCGACCTTGGGATCGACCTGGGTGTCGCGCAGGATGTTGTCGACCTTGCAGCCGCCAATACCGCCGGCCTCGTTGACGAGGTCGATTGCCATCTGGGTCGTGGCCGCGATGGGCTTGCCCCAGTCGACCGACGTCGGCAGCACGGTGCCGACCTTGATCGAGCACTCCTGGGCGCGGGCCCTGTCAGCCGTGCCGCCCATGACGGCCAGAACTGCCAGCATGGCGGCCGCCGAAATGGCTGCTGCCCTGGGTTTGAAATGGGTCATCTGTTGAACTCCTCCCGTTGGATCTATTCACGCGGAGCGGGTTGTCGGGCCGCCCCCATTCCCGTTTGCGAAACGACAAGCTTCTCCGGCAACACCCCTTGCGGGCGCCAGAGCAGCATGCCGACGATGACAAGCCCGATCAGAATATACTGGATCGTGCCGGTGTACAGTTGAACGTCGATGGGAGCGAAGCGGGCGAGCAGCCAGCCGCTCGCCGTCCACGCGGCCCAGATCATGAAGGCGCCGGCAATGGCACCCCGGTTGTTGCCCGCCCCGCCGACGATCAGCATGGCCCAGATCTGGAACGTCAGGATCGAGGCCAGATCCTGCGGGCTGATGAAGGCGTAGAAGGTGGAATAAAGGCTCCCCGCCGTGCCCATGATCATCGAGCCCGCGACGAAGGCGGCGAGTCTCACCCGCGCCGGGCTCTTGCCCAGCGACCGGGCCGCTTCCTCATCCTCTCGGATGGCACGCAGCAAGCGGCCGTAAGGCGAACGGATCAGCCGCTCGAGTCCCACATAGACGACGACCAGCACCACTAGCACAAAGGCGAGGAATAGCAGGCTGTAGCCGAAGGGGCTGCCGATGGCCGCCTCGAAGGGCCGCTCGAATCCGCGCAGGCCCTTGGCCCCGCCAGTCAGCCATTCGGCATTGCGGGTGACGCTTTCGAAGGCCACCGCCACGCCGAAGGTGGCGATCGCCAGATAGTCATGCCTCAGCCTCAGCGTCAGGACGCCAACCACCCAGGCGACGGCGCCGGCCAGAAGGATGCCGCCGGCGAAGGCCAGCGGATACGGCAGTTCGTAGCCGCCGAACTGTCCCAGCTCCGGCCTTCCGCCGAGCAGCATGGTGCCATAGGCGCCAGCGCCGAAGAACGCCACCACGCCGCCATTGAACAGCCCGGTGTTGCCCCAGTGCAGGTTGAGGCCGAGCGTGGCGATGGCGAGGATCGAGGCCACGGTGCAGAAGAAGGCGAAATAGGAAATGAACCCGATCATCGCTGCTCCTCGCCGAACAGCCCGTTGGGCTTGAGGATCAGCACTGCCAGGATGATGAGGAATGGCATGGCCGGCGAATAGCCCGACGGCACCACCAGCAGCGCCAGGCCCGATGCGAGGCCGACGATGAAGCCGCCCAGCACCGCGCCATAGATGCTGCCGATGCCGCCGACGATGGCTGCGGCGAACACCGGCAGGATGAAGTTCTGGCCGATCACCGGCGAAATCTGGTTGGTGAGCCCGTAGAAAACACCCGCCGCCGCCGCCATGCCGCCGCCGATGACCCACACGGCCGTGACCATGGTCGAAAGGCGCACGCCGTTCACCTGGGCGAGCTGCGGATTTTCCGCCACGGCACGAAGCGCATAGCCGAACGTGGTGCGCGACAGCACGAGGTGGAAGGCGAACATGATCGCCAGCGCGGCCGCGAAGGTGAACACCTGGTCCGGCTTCACCAGAACCAGCGGATGGGTGCTCAGCACCATGGCGAAGGCGATGTCGTCGCTGTAGAGTTGCGCCTTGAGGCCGAAGATCAGCGCGATCACGTTGCGGATGATGAGCGCCACGCCGAAGGAGGCGAACACCATCGACAGGCTTCCCGCTGTCTCGCGGATGCGCTTGAACACCAGCCGGTCGATGACAACGGCAGAAAGCCCCGCCGCCGCCATGGCGACGGCCATGGCCAGCACCAGCGACACGGTGAGGCTCAGCGGCCCGATCGCCACGCTGGTGAACGGCAGCACTGCGGCGAACAGCCGGTCGAACACCAGTGCCACATAGGCGCCGATCGCCAAGAGCTCCGCGTAGGAGAAATTGGCAAAGCGCAGCATGTGCATGATCATGGTGAGGCCGATGGCGCCCAAGGACACGATCGATCCGGTCAACAGCCCGTCGAGCACATTCTGGATCATGACGCCTTGACCCGCCGCCCGCCGAGATAGATGTCTGCCACGGTCGAATCGGAGAGCATGTACTCCGCCGGTCCATCGATCTGGTTGCGGCCCTCGGCAAGGATGTAGCAGTGGTCCGATACATGCAGCGCCTGGTTGACGTTTTGCTCCACCAGCAGCACCGACACGCCGGTGCCAGTCAGCGACCGCGCCAGCTGCAAGACCTCCTGTGCTGCCTTCGGCGACAATCCCGCCGACGGCTCGTCCATCAGGATGACAGATGGCGACGTGGAAAGCGCCATGGCGACGGCCAGCATCTGGCGCTGGCCACCCGACAGCGAGCCGGCCTTGTCATCCTGCTTGTCATTGAGGACGGGAAACAGGGCAAACAATTCCTCCAGCCGTCCCGTAGCCGTCGCCACCTTGCGAAGCGTCAGCAGCAGGTTTTGCTTGATCGTCAGGGTACGGAAGATATTGTCGTTCTGCGGTACATAGGCGATTCCGAGCCCACCCAGCTGGTCGGGACGGATGCCAGTGATATCCCGGCTGCCCAGATGGACTGAACCGGCACTCACCGGCACCAGCCCGGCGATGGCCTTGATCAGCGTCGACTTGCCAGCACCATTGGGACCGATGATGACGGTCACGGTCTGCCGCCGGAGCGACAGGTTCACGCTGCGCAGGATAGGTAGATCGCGCGTGTAGCCCGCCACCAGGTTTTCCACCCGGAGGATGTCGCTTGCGTCACTCATGCGGCCGCCGCACCCAGATAGGCGTCGAGCAGTATGGGATTGGCCTTGGCCTCTTCCGCGCTGCCCTGAAACACCACCTTGCCTTCCGCCAGCGCCACCACCGGGTTGCAGTGGTTCATGACGAAATCCATGTCGTGCTCGATGATGAAGAAAGTCTTGCCGCGCCGGTTCAGTTCCTCGATGCGCTCGATCAGGATGTTGGTGAGCGACGGGTTGACGCCCGCTGCCGGTTCGTCGAGCAGGATCACTTCGGGATCGCCCATCAGCACGCGGGCAAGTTCGAGGAGCTTCATCTGTCCGCCGGAGATCTTCCCCGCCGGATGATCGGCCAGCGGCGCAAGCGTCATGAAGTCGAGAATGCCGAGCGCCTTCTGGCGCAGCGCTTCCTCTTCGCGCCGCACCTTGGCCGCACGGAAGAGCGCGCCGGCCATTGTCTCGCCCGTCTGGCCCGTGGGCGACAGCATGACGTTCTCCAGCACGCTCATGCGCCGGAACGGCCGCGGGATCTGGAAGGTGCGGCCAAGACCGTTGCGGAACAGCCTGTCGGGGCTGAGGCCGGTGACGTCCTCACCTTTCAGCATCACCCGGCCCGAAGTAGGTTTCAGCGCGCCGGTGAGGATATTGAAATAGGTCGACTTCCCCGCCCCGTTGGGACCGATGAGCCCGGTGACCGATCCTTTGCGGATGTCGAGCGACACGCCGTCAACCGCCCGGAAGGCGCCGAAATTGCGCGTAAGGCCTGACGTTGCCAGGATGACACCGCCGGGGTCTCGAGACACCTCTCCAAGGCTCATAGCGTCCGCTGTCCTCCGGCGCCGCGCATCAGCACCTTTGCCCCCTTGTTTTCGGTTATGATTGCAAGCGCGCCTTGATATGTCTAGGCAAAACATGCGTTTACCCATGACCGGGAGAGGTGCGATGTCGGATGACGGAGAATTCTGGCTCTATGATCTGAAGGTCGAGACGGTGCTCGACGGCAGGACGCCCGTGTGCCGTCACATCGAGGGCGAATATTTCACCGTCGAGGGCGAGAGTCTGGTGTTCCAGCCGGGACATAAGGTCTCCATGTATGCGCTGGCGGCCTTGCTGCCCCTGCTTCCGGCCAAACAGCGCGACACGAGTCCCAACGACTGGATGTCA
The DNA here is from genome assembly GCA_964510815.1 of uncultured Aestuariivirga sp. GTDB lineage: Bacteria > Pseudomonadota > Alphaproteobacteria > Rhizobiales > Aestuariivirgaceae > Aestuariivirga. The sequence continues at coordinate 13,029 of CAZECZ010000058.1, read as the reverse complement.
AGCGATGCCGAAATCGCTTGCCCCGATCCCCATTGCGGTGGACGTTTCCGCGTCACCCGCCTTGGCAAGCGCCGCTTCACCCATGCGGAAACGACCGGCCTGCCGGATGCCCGCGTGACACCCTATTGGCAGAAGGACAAGACAAAGTGACAGCAGTTGAAACGGCGGAGTTGCGGCCCGGACACACGATCTCGCGCGTCATCAAAGGCGGCTGGCAGCTGGCCGGCGACCACGGTCCGGTCGACCGCACCGCCGCCATTGCTGACATGGAGGCCTTCCTCGATGCCGGCATCACCACCTTCGACTGCGCCGACATTTATGTCGGCGTGGAAGAGATGATCGGCGCCTTCATCACCGACGTCCGCCAGCGCCGTGGGCGCGAGGTGGCCGACCGGGTCGTGGTCCACACCAAGCTGGTGCCCGATCTGACACGCCTCGCCGGTCTTCGCGGCGATGAGGTGGAAGCCATCGTCGACCGCTCCCTCACGCGGTTGAACCTGGAGCAATTGCACCTGGTGCAGTTCTTCTGGTGGGATCTCACGCTCGGCGATGCCGTGAAATCGCTCGACGTGCTGAAGGCGCTCCAGGCCAAGGGCAAGATCCGCAATCTCGGCGTCACCAACTGGGATGCTGACGATGCCCAGCGCTTTGTCGATGCCGGCTTTGATATCGTGTCCAATCAGGTGCAATATTCGATCCTTGACCGCAGGCCCGCCGGCGGGCTTGCGCAATGGTCGAGGGACCATGACATGCAGCTCTTGTGTTTTGGCACCCTGGCCGGCGGCTTCCTCACCGACCAGTGGCTGGGCAAGCCCGACCCCGGCTTCCAGTTCACCAACCGCTCGCTGGTGAAATACCGGCTGATCATCGACGAGTTCGGCCCCTGGGACCGCTTTCAGGACTTGCTCTCTGCCATGCGGAAGGTGGCAGACCGCCACGGCGTCAGCATCTCCTCGGTGGCGACCCGTTGGGTGCTCGACCAGCCGCAAGTGGCAGGGGCCATCGTCGGCGCCCGCTACGCCCGCCACCTGCCACAGACTCTGGAGGTCTTCCGCTTCGCCCTCGATGACGCGGATCGTGCCGCTTTGCAGCAGATCATCGATCAGGCCGATGGGCCGAACGGCAAGGTCTTTGCGCTTGAGCGCGACCGCAGCGGGCGCCATGGCCGCATTATGAAATACAATCTCAACACCAGGCCCGACGACAAGATACACGGCGCAACGGGCTGAGGCATGCCAGTCGTCAGCATCATCGGCAATGGTCGGATCGCACGCCCCATCCGCGACCGGCTGGACGATGCGCCCGGCTGGGCATTGGGCCGCGTGCTGGTACGCCGGGATGCGCCAGACATCGCCGGGGCCGTGACCGGCGAAGACGCATTCTTTTCCTATCCCGCCGATCTCATCATCGATGCGGCCGGCCCCGCGGCGCTGCGCCAACATGGCCTGCGCTGCCTCGCCCATGCCGATCTGTGGACCATCGGCACCGCCGCCCTTGCCGATGACGGCTTTCGCCAGGAGCTGGAGGCTGAGGCGAGCCGGCATGGCAGACAAGTCCGCCTGTTCTCCAACGGACTCGCCGCACCCCTGCCGCGCGCCGATTACCTCTACATAACAATTCGCCGCCCCGGCCTCGGCGATCCCTGGTCTGGCCCGTTGCGCGACGCCGTTCTCCGCCATCCGGACGAACTCAATTCCGCCGTGGCCGCCGCACTCGCCGGGCCCGGTGTCGACAAAAGCAGGGTGACGCTGGAAGACAGCGGACCCGGCGGCGAACATGCGCTTTATGCCGAAGGAACGACATCCTGCGGCCGCTGGAAGCGGTCGGTTCACTTCATTTCGCCGGATGCTTCCATGATTCACCCGGTATCGGCGCAAATACTCGAAGCGCTCAGGCGCGAGATACAAGCCTTCCGCTTCGACTGAAGCGATGCGTCAGCGCACGATGGCTTCGGCCTCGATCTCGACGAGAAAATCGCCGACCAGCCCGCCGGCCTTGATCAGGGTGTTGGCTGGCTTGATCTCGCCGAACACCCGGCCATGTGCCTTGGACACGGCCAGCGTATCTTCGACGTCGGCGACATAGATCCGTGTACGGACCACGTCACGCGCCGACGCCCCCAGCGCATCGAGGGCGCCCGCGATCTTGTCGATGATATAGGTGGTCTGTGCCCCGGCATCGCCGCGCGCCACCACCCGGTCGACGCCGGCGATTGCTGTCGAGCCCGAGACCAGGATACGCTCGCCGATGCGATGGGCGCGGCAATAGCCGGCAATGTCTTCCCAATGGCTGCCCGACAATACTCTCCGCTCATCTTCACGGCCCGGCACCGGCACCACCGCATAGGCCTTCGGCACCTGGCTCAGATGGTGGCTCAGGTCACCGCTGGCGGTCAGGAACGGCGGGCGGCGGTATTCGTCACCGCAATCCCCGGGGATCATGCCGGTCTTCGCCAAGGCGTCTTCGAGCCGGGCCTTGTCATCGGCATCGAACGAGAAGCTGAAGGGCCTGAGATTGTCGGCCCGGTGCTCGCGTTCGCCGATCCGCGCCCCGATGATGACGCCGGCCACATGCGGATGTTCCAGCACCCAGCGGGTGGCGACGTTGGAGATCGATACCCCGTGCTTCTTCGCGACGTCCGAAGCGGCGTTCAGCACGCCCTGGAACGCCGCCCAGCCGCCCGCCACGTCGATGAAGCGCTTGTACTTCATGCCGCTCCAGTCGGGGATCTCCTCAGGCTCGGGCTTGCCGAGCCACTTGTCCGACAGGAAGCCGCCGTTGAGCACGCCATACGCGAGGAGACGCACGCCATGCCGCTTGCAGGTCTCCGCCAGGGCACCCGCCGCGCGGCGGTCCATCAGCGAGAAACTCACCTGGTTGGAAACGATGGGAATGCCGTCCGCAATGGCAAGATGCAGATGGGCCGCGTCGAAGTTGGTGACGCCGATCTCGCCGATGAGACCCTCGTCGCGCAGCTTCGCCATTTCGTGCAACGCGTCGAGCCAGGCCGGGTGATTGAATGTCCACCAGTGGAATTGCAGCAGGTCGACGCGTGACACACCGAGCCGGTCGAGCCGCGCCTGCACCCCCTTGCGCACCACTTCGGCTGTCATCGGTCCTGGCGGCGGGCACCATTTGGTGAACACCTTCGGACGCTGATCCTTGCCCTCGTATCGCGCCAGCATCCGCCCGGCGATGATCTCGGCACTGCCATAATGGTCCGCCATGTCGAATGTATTGAAGCCCGCTTGCGCATAGCCCTGCAACACGTCCGCCGATTTCTCGGGATCGAGCGGCGTGCCCGAGCGTTCCATGTCCGCCACCTGCCACAAGCCGGTAAGGATGCGGCTGATCTCGAGGTTCGGCGTGAGCTTGAATCGATCCGGTTTGCTGGGCGTGGTCATGGTTGCTCCCGTGAAAAGCTACAATTCAGCGCAAGGCCACTCTCTTGTCCAGCAGTCGTCGCACTCATGCTTCGCGGAGCACCATGCTGCGGGCAGCGGGCCATGACAGCCAGACGGTCTGCCCCGCCGCAAGATCGGCAAGCTCATGATTTTTCACCAGCACCTTGAGCGTTGCGCCCATTACATCGACGCGGCAGATGGCGGTGGCGCCGGAAAACACGGCCTGCTGCAAGGTGCCGGACAGAACGGCGCGATCATCACTCCGGTCAGGTTCGGCAGATGACAGCACGATCGCCTCCGGCCGCACCGCGAGTGTCAGCGTCTCGCCTGCAGGACGCTTGCCGTCGGGCCACGGCAGCAAGGTGCCGTCTGCAAGGTGCAAACCATCCGTTTCCGCCCGGCCCTCGATGAAATTGGTTTCACCGAGGAACGACGCCGTGAACCTGTCTCCCGGGTGGTGATACATGTCACGTGGCGTCCCCTCCTGCACCAGCCGCCCGTCACGCAGGATGCCGATGCGGTCGCTCAGGGTCAGCGCCTCTTCCTGGTCGTGGGTGACAAAGAGCGTGGTAATGCCGATCTCCCGTTGGATGCGCTTCAACTCCACCTGCATGTCGACACGCAGAGCCTTGTCGAGTGCGCTGAGCGGCTCGTCGAGCAGAAGCACACGGGGCCGCGTGACAATGGCGCGGGCAAGAGCCACACGCTGTCGCTGTCCGCCTGAAAGCTGATGCGGCCGCCGGTCGCCAAGCCCGCCGAGCTGCACGAGGTCGAGCACTTCTCCGACACGGCGTCTGATCTCCGCGCCTGCGACCCTTCTCACCGTCAGGCCAAACGCGATATTGTCGGCGACGCTCATGTTGGGAAACAAGGCATAGCTCTGGAACATCATGCCGATCTCGCGCTTCTCCACGGGAACATGCTCCACCGGCGCACCGCCGATCAGCACCGACCCGCTGTCGGGAAAGATGAACCCGGCGATGGCGCGGAGCAATGTGGTCTTGCCGCTGCCGGACGGCCCCAGCAGTCCGAAGAACTGACCGTCCGGGAACACCAGCGACACATCGTCAAGTGCCTTTAGCGCGCCGAAGCGAAGCGTCACGTTGCGGACCTCCACCTCGGCCATCAGCGTTCTCCGCCAAACTTGAAATGACGCGACGCCGCCAGCATGACGGCCATGGAAATCACGATGATGATGGTGGAAATGGCATTGATCTCCGGCGTGAAACCTTTGCGGATGGCCGTGTAGATGACAACCGGCAATGTCGCATCACCGGGCTGGGCGAGGAAATAGGATACGACGAACTGATCGAAGGACACGGCAAAGGCGAACAATGCGCCCGCCACCACGCCCGACGCGATCCATGGTAGAGTAACCGCCCGCGTCACCTGCCAGCTGCTGGCACCCAGCGAACGCGCCGCCTCTTCGAGCTGGATATCGAAGGTCTGAAGCCGTGCCGACACCACGACGATCACATAGGGCAAGGCCAATGCCACATGGCCGAGGATCACCGCTGGCGTGCCGCGCCCGATCCCTACCCAGAAGAAGAAGATGAGCATGGCCGTGCCGATGATGAGCCACGGTATGGCAATGGGTGGAAACAGCATCACCTGCAGCACCCGCTTTCCGGGAAAGTCATAGCGGAACAGCGCCAGCGAGGCCGCAGTACCAAGCGTCGTTGCGATGGCGGTGGTGACGATGGCGATCCACACGCTTCGCCAGGCCGAGGAAATGATCGGCGCATTGCCGGCGAGCTTGCGATACCAGTCGAGCGTGAAGTGGAGCGGAAAGGCGTAGAATTCGGAGGCGTTGAACGACATCAGCGCCATGACCATGATCGGTGCATAGAGAAAGAACAGGATGACGCCCACATAGACACGTCCGGCAGCGATGGGCCATGTCCGGCGCGGGCTCATCGTGCATGCCTCAGCACAGGGCTTGCGGCACCGAGAATAACCAGCACGACAGCCAGCAGGATGAAGGACAGCGCCGCACCCAAGGGCCAGTTGAAGACGGCGACGAACTGGTCCTCGATGACCGTGCCGTAGAAGGTCCCCATGCGCCCGCCAAGGATGCGCGGCTCCATGAAGGAACCGGCAACCGGCACGAAGATCAGGACCGCGCCCGCCGCGAGGCCGGGCAGAGACAGCGGCAGGATGAGCCGGACGAAGATGGTGCGGAACGGCGCGCCGAGCGAACGTGCCGCGTCGATCAGCGTGTCGTCGATGGCCTGAAGCGCCAGATAGCAGGTGAGGATCACGTAGGGCAGATAGGAGTGCACCAAGCCGATGACGATGGCCGGGAAGCTGAACATCAGGTTGATCGACACATCGACCGGTAGAATCGCCTCGATCGTATGGTCGATGATGCCGTTGCCGCGCAGCACGATGGCCCAGGAAAAGATACGGACCAGGCTGTTGCTCCAGAACGGAAGGATGATGAGCAGGAACAGCGCCTCGCGCGACCTGCCCTTGATCTGCTTGGCCAGCACATAGGCGCAAGGATAGCCAATGATGACACAGCAGAGCGTGACGACCGCGCTCAAAAGTAACGAGCGCCCGAGCAGATCCGGATAGAGGCTGCGAGAGAAGAATGCCGTATAGTTCGACGTGGTGAAGTGCCAGTCATCGGTGGTGAATGGCGCAGCTGAAAGAAAGCTGAAGAACAGCATGGCCGACAGCGGCAGGAAAACCGCCACTGTCAGCCACAAATAGGCAGGACTCAGCAGGACGCCGGCCCGCAAGGCGTTGGTCTGTCTCGCGGTAAGCGCCATGCCGGCGGACTACTGCGCCGTCTTCACGTCTTGCCAGAGCTCGAGATAGGCCTTGCGGGTATCATCCGACAGCGGCGCCATGAACTGCACCCGGGCTACGACGGCGGGATCGCCCAGAGTCACCTTGTTGAAGTCGGTGTCGGGCAATGCCGCATTGGCCTTGTTGCTGGCAGAAGACGGCGCACCATTGGCGGCCCACTTCACATAGAATTCCGGATCGATCATCCAGTTGATGAAGGCCCGTGCCTCAGCCTGATGGGTCGATGCGGTGGGGATCGCAAGGCTGTCCAGCCATCCGATCGCCCCTTCCTCAGGCACGATGAATTCGACGGGAAGGCCCTTGGAGGCCGACCGGCCGGCCCCACCGCTCCAGAAGGTCGAGACCACGAAATCACCGGCCGAGAAGAACTGGTTCCAGTCATTTTCCGACGACCAGAAGGTCTTGATCTGCGGCATCAGTGCCTTGAGCTTGGCTTTCACCGCGTCGAGGTCCTTGATGTCGTTGATGCCCTGACCTGTCGCAAGGGCGGCGAACTGCACCGCTTCCACGCCATCGTCGCGGATCGAGACCTTGCCTGCATACTGCGGATCCCACAGCACGTTGAGCGACGTCGGCGCCGGCTTCACCACATCCTTGTTGACGGTGAGCGAGGTGACGCCCCAGGTCCATGCCACGCCATAGACGTCGCCGCCCGGCACCAGGTCGGCATTCTGTCCGAGGTTCGGCGCAAGGTCGGCGAAATTCGAGATGTCAGAGGTGTCGATCTTGGTAATCAGGCCTTCCGCCTTGGCCTGGCCAGTGAAGGCAGAGTTCACAAGCACCACGTCATAGGCGCCCGGATTGGTGCGCAGCTTGGTCAGCATCTCCTGTTCGGATGTGAAATAATCATGCACCACGGTGGTGCCGGTCTTCTTCTCGAAGGCTTCGACCGCGAAGGCCTCGTCGGTACCGTAGCCCTGCCAGTTCAGGACGCGGATTTCAGCGGCAGACGCGAAGCTGGCGCCCGCCATCATGGCCATCAGGCTGATCGTTCCCAAGGCAAGTCGTCGATTGATCGTCTTCACGTTTGGTCCTCCTGTTGCAGCTGCGCTTCGGCAGCCTGTTGTGCCCCGTAGCTTTGCATAAAGCGTTGGGTATCGCTGAGAGTCGGCGATGTCGCCGGTCCCGTTTGAGTAGTGGAGAGTGCGGCCGCTGCATTGGCGAACCGTGCTGCATCAAGGGGCGCAAGGCCCTGCATCATGGCGGCGATGAAGGCGCCGTCGTGTGTATCGCCAGCACCATTTGTGTCGAGCACCCTGACCGCAAAGCCTGCGACATGGGTGATGGTGCCATCGCAGGCCAGCCAGCAGCCATCGGCGCCGGTTCTCACCAGAGCAGCAGCTCTGTTCTTTGCCAGCGCGGCGGCTGCACAAGATGGTACCTCCATTCCCGTGATGATCGCCGCCTCGTGGGCATTGGCGCTCACCCAGTCCGCCCGTGCCAGCGTGGCGTCAAGCACCGCGCGTGGAATGCTCGATACGATGGGTCCTGGATCGAACAGGAACAACGGTGGCCGCGGAAGTGATTCCAGCCATGGCAGGAACGCCCGCGCCGTCTCTGGCTTGTAGAGCGAATAGCCGCTGAGCAGAATCCAATCGAAGGAGCCCGCATCCAGCGACTCGAGATGGCTGCCATCGACGCGCCGTTCCGCGCCATGATACGAGATGAAGCTCCGCTCGCCGCTACGCTCGACGATGACCGAGCACGTTCCCTGGTCGGCCTGCACACGTCGCGTCGCAGCACAAGGAATATGTTCACTGGCCAGGTGCTTTTGCACAATCTCGGCAAAGGGACCGATGCCCAGCGTGCCGCCATAGGTGACGGCGGCCCCCAGGCGGCGTGCCGCCACCACGGCGTTGAAGCCACCGCCCGCCGTCATCACCAGCTCCGGCGTTTCAACCTCTTCGCCCGAGCACGGCAGATGATCGACCCGGTGCAGGATATCGACAACGACACCCGAGAGCTGCAGGAGGCCGCGCGTCATGACGGGCCTCCGGCTGTGGCACGCCACCGCAGCGCCAGCAGGTCCTCCACCAGCGCTTCCGGTGCAAAATCGTTGACGGATGCAACAAGCTCGGCCTTGGCTGCCGGGATAGCCGCCAGCCCGGCACAGGCCCCGGCCATGGCGCAGGCGATGGCACCGATCGTGTCCGTATCGTCGCCGATATTGGCGCTGAGCACCGCAGCACCCCATGGATCATAGTCTGCCAGCCCCACGACCGCGAAGGCCATGGGGATGGATTCGATGGCCGAGACACTTGTTCCAAAGCGCGCAGCAAGACGGAGAGCTGCCTCAGCTCCGCGTGCGTCCGCAGAAGCTGATAAGGCCGCTTCAATCCGGTCTGGCATGTCGCCTGCCACAGGCGGCGTGCCGCGCTGTCCGCCCTCTCTTGCTGCGGCGAGCGCCAGAGGAATGCCGCGCCCGAAATCTGCGCCATCGATGCCCGAGCTTACCATGGCGGCCACGGCAGCGGCTGATGCAATCGCTTCCGCCGTATTGTGAGTCAGGCGGCAGGTCTCCTCAACGCGGTCCACGAGCGCGCCCAGCGGTTCCGGCGCAACCATGATCGCCACCGGCGTGATCCGCATGGCCGCGCCGTTCGTGGTTCCCTTTCGGCCCGTCTCGCTCGCCGGTGCTCCTGCAAGCAAGGCATCGATCGCACGCCGCGTCGAAGGACCCAGGAGATCATTCACACCTCGCCGCCTCGTATCCTCCTCCCAGTCGAGCAGCATGCGCGCCCAGGTCTGTTCATCGAACGCGCCACCACGCTCCACGAGATGGCGCGCCAGCAGCAGGCTCTGCTCCGTATCATCGGTGATGGTGCCAGCCCTGAGGCCGTGGCTCACCGGCTGATCTGGGGCAGCGTCGATGAAGTCGGCGATCCAGCCGTAGGTCGCCTCGATCGCCTCATGACACATCGTCTGCGATGGCATTCCCATCGCATCGCCGATGGCGAGGCCCATCATCGCGCCCATGGCCCTGTCCGTTGCGAGATCCGTGGGTGCCGCGCGATCCATCAGAATTCCATGTGAAGCGCGAAGTGACTTGGATCGAGGTAGCTCACCACATATTCGATGAGCCGGCCATCGCGATCTCTCACGACGCGCCGCGTACGCAAGAATGGAGTGCCGGCGGAGACGCCCGCGAGGTCAGCATCAGCCTTGCTGAGGCTTTCGATCTCCACCCACTCCTCACCCCCATGGCCGATGAGTCCGGCGTCAGTCAACGTCCTGGACAATGAACCATGTGACAGGCCGCTGAGCGGCACATCCTTTAACTCGGGACGCAAGGGCACCCGGCTGCGCTCGATCGATACCACGCGCCCCGATTCCTTCAGTGACCGCGTGCGATCAATGGCGATGAACGTTCGGTTCTCGAGTTTCATCTGGCGGGCCAGAGTTTCGTCGTGGATGACGCCGATATGGAGCACCGTCGTTTCCACGGCCTCCTTGCGGTTGGCCAGCGCCCGGGTCCAGCCCAAAGCGTTGTCGATCACCTCGCCATCGAACGTGACGAAGGAACCAATGCCCACGCGCGTGGTGATCAGGCCCTTGCCAGCCAGGACTTCGAGGCTTTTCCGAACGGTAGTGCGGCTGACGGCGAAGCGGCGAACCAGCTCGCTCTCGCTTTCGAGCCGGGCGCCAAACCGCAGCTTGCCGGACCGGATCTCCCCTTCCAGCGCCATGGCGATACGTTCCGGCTTCGCCTGCACGGCACGGGAGACACTGCCCATTGGCTTCACCACGCTGGCTCACTTCACTAGCGAACTTGTCTGGACCTGTACTTTTTCATTCCCTTTGAGGTTTGTCAACGCGGTGCGGCCACAGGCTATTCCAGCCATGGCGTTCAGGACAATTTGGCCTCGCCCGCAGAACGGCGGTCACCAACGGCGCAGTAAAGCAAGTGGATGATGCCGTTGAGGGCAAATCACCCCAGCCTAGAGGATGAAGTCGGCCTCATGCAGCGCAAAGCCGCCATCGAGGCTGATCTGGAAATCGGCGTTGCCGTCACCATCCACATCGCCGGAGATCGTTGTCCGGTTCGCCGTCGCATTGCCGGCGGCGCGCAATTCCGGACCGCTGGTCCCGCTGAAAGCGGCTGACCCGATGAAGGCGAAGGACGCGATGGCCGAAATATCGATCTGGTCGCTCCCTTGCTCGAAGTCGGTGATCCGGTCGCGCAGGGCGCCCACGGCGCTGTCGGTGGCCCCGTCGAAGACGAAGACGTCGCCGGAGGCATCTCCGGTCATCACATCGAGGCCGGCGCCACGCCACTCATCATTTGCTGCTGTGTCAGGATGAGGGTCGTGTCATCCGCGCTGTTCAATCTCACATCTTCGATACTGTCGAAGTCAGCCAGTCCCATAGCGCCCCGGCAGCACGGCTATCTCATCACGTCTGAATAGAGCAGCGCTTCGCTGTCGCCAGTTTTCAGCAGGGTTTCGATTCTGCCCAGGTTCTGCCTCTGGATCAGCTGACCGACCGGTTGCCCGTTGCGCGATAGCACGCCGGCGGCCCTCCAACTGTCGAGTTCATTGGCCGTTCCATCCTTGAAGGTGCGGAAGATATGGCCATCCGGCAATTCATAACGTTCCGATCCGGATTGCCAGACATTCGCGATGTTGTGCGTCACATCTTCGACAGCATGATCAAACACCACCATGTGGTAGCGGAACTGTTCGTGAATGGCGACTTTCAGGTCTGCGGCAACAGCCGTGCCGCTGACTTCCTCGCGGCTGTCGTATTCGGCGCCGGATCCACCCACGTCGGTGAAGATCGTGCCCTGGGTCGTCGTCGAGACGTCATAGCGCGTCGGACCGTCGGTAACTTGACCCTTCACCGTGTTCACGTATTGCCGTCCCTCGCGCCGCATGCGCACCACCACATTCGTGCCCCATGAGGACTTGAACCGGAACCGGAGAAAGTGGTTGTTGCGGAGGAACCGCGACCCATCCGGTTGACTGTAGTCCCCCTGGAAATCACCGAAGCGGTATTCGATGATCTGGCCGGATGCGAACTTGATCCGCAGGCGGTCATCCGGTTTCGCCGCATAGGAATATTGTTGTTGTCCGGCTTCGGTGATGGTGCCGCTGGTCACGATCCGCGTGTTGCCGGATTGCATGGTGGCGAAATAGACCGCGTCCACGCCAATCGAGGCGAAGACCTGCTCGATCTCCATCCTGCGGATCGGGATGGTGACGCCAGCCGCGAGCGAACCACCACCCTTCGTCGCACCGGCAGCACCCGGCGCCTGCTGCGCCGCCGCCGTCAATTGTCCCGTCTTGGCGCGGGCCTGCCGCACCGCCGCTGCAATGCCTGGGCCGGCCGCATCCCCGGTCAGGATTCCTCCGGTTGACGGCTGCTCGGTTCCGGCAGCCATCACAAGAGGTCTCGCCGCGATGCAGCCAGCCAGCAGGATGACGGCCGCAAGGATCATCCTGCCGGACAACGTCGCCACCTCTGCCACCATTCTCACGTGGCCGGCAACTGGAAGCCGGGGGTCGACAGCGACAACGCCTGCTCTTCCTCATCCATGCCCTCGGCAATCCCTTCGAACAGCGGCGTGGTCATGTAACGTTCGCCGGTATCGGGCAGCATGGCAAGGATGACGGAGCCTTCGGGCGCGGCTTCTGCCACCTTCCGTGCGACTGCGAAGGAAGAACCGCCAGAGATGCCCGTGAACACGCCCTCGCGGCGGGCCAGCTCACGAGCCCACTTGATGCCCTCCGCCCCCGCAACCGGAATAAGTTCGTCGTAATACTTGCCGTCGATGGCCTCCTGCAAGACGAACGGAATGAAGTCCGGCGTCCAGCCCTGGATGGGATGGGGCTCGAAGGCCGGATGGCTGGCTGCAGGAGCGCCGCCCTCGCCGCGCTGCTGGGCAACACCACTGCCAAGCAAAGCCGCATTGGCCGGTTCAGAAAGAATGATGCGCGTATCCGGCCGCTCGCGCCGCAGCACGCGGGCAACGCCCGTGACGGTGCCGCCGGTGCCGTAGCCGGACACGAAATAGTCAAGCCGCGAGCCCGCGAAGTCATTCATGATTTCGCGCGCCGTCGTCGCCTCGTGGATATCGGCATTGGCAGCAGCCTCAAACTGGTGGGCCAGGAACCAGCCGTTCTTCTCCGCCAGCTCAACGGCCTTCTGATACATGCCCAACCCCTTCGCGGCACGCGGCGTCAGCACCACCTTGGCGCCCAGCATGCGCATCAGCTTGCGCCGCTCGATCGAAAAGCTGTCGGCCATGGTGATGACCAGCGGATAGCCCTTCTGGGCGCATACCATGGCAAGTCCGATGCCCGTGTTGCCGCTTGTCGCCTCGACCACGGTCTGGCCCGGCTTGAGGGCGCCCGAGCGCTCGGCCGCCTCGATGATCGCGATGGCCAGCCGGTCCTTGACCGACGCCGCAGGGTTGAAGAATTCCGCTTTGACGTAAAGCGTCCGCCCGGGAACACCGACATTGTTGATGCGGATTGCCGGCGTGTCACCGATGGTTTCGTTGACGCTGTCGAACAGCCGGCCGCGGCCTTTGGTTGTACGGGTCGATGTCGGATTGCTCATGCCGGTTCTCCCTTCGGCGGTTGGGGCAGGACGCCTGGAACCCAACTATAGCACAGCGCCTGCGGATGTCTTGCTCGGGGTCGCGAAGTGCCAGAACCGGTCGCAGAGGGCTTATCGCCAGGTCAGCCCACAGTGTCACATGAGACAAGGCCGGTTTTGATGCTATCTCGCCAATCACCATGGTGCAGTCCAGAAAGGGAACGAAGATGTCATCTCACGGATACGAGTCAGGCCGCCTCAATCTGCCATT
>CAZECZ010000057.1:0-23891 GCA_964510815.1 uncultured Aestuariivirga sp. | reverse complement strand
ATCGGATATGCCGAGCGGGTGTTCTCGGTGACAGACCCGTCATGGAGATCGAGTTCCCGGCTGACGGGATCGATAGTCACATTCTCCAGCACGGTGCCCCACATTTCAGTGGTGGCGTGGATTTCCGGTTCGGCGTCCTTCGACAGCTTGATGACCTTGGCGTAGCAACCGCCCTCGAAATTGAACACGCCGTTGCTGGACCAGCCATGCTCGTCGTCACCGATGAGTGTCCGCTTCGGGTCGGCGGAGAGCGTCGTCTTGCCAGTGCCCGACAAGCCGAAAAACACTGCGCTGTCGGCATCCTTGCCGACATTGGCCGAGCAGTGCATCGGCATGACGCCTTTTTCGGGAAGCAGGTAATTGAGCACCGTGAACACCGACTTCTTCACCTCGCCGGCATATTGGGTGCCGCCGATGAGTACGAGGCCGTTGGCCAGGTCGAGTGCAATTACGGTTTCGCTGCGGGTGCCGTGGCGCGCCGGGTCGGCCTTGAAACTCGGAAGGTTGATGATGGTGAGCTGCGGCGCAAAGCCATCCTGGGATTTCGGCACGATCAGCAAGTGCTGGATGAAGAGGGCGTGCCAGGCATGTTCGGTGATCACCCGTGTTGGAAGCTGGTAGGCCGGATCAGCACCCCCCAGCAGGTCCTGGATGTAAACGCTCTTGAGACGGGCGTGAGCGAGGAAATCCTGTTTCAGGACTTCGAACGCTTCGCGGCTCATCGGCTTGTTGTTGTCCCACCAGATGGTGTCTTCAGTGGTTGCGTCGCGGACCACGAACTTGTCATTCGGGCTGCGCCCCGTGTGGGTGCCGGTCGAAACCACCAGCCCGCCGCCCTTGGCCACAACGCCTTCACCGCGCGATACGGCGTCCTGATAAAGCACTGCCGCGGGCGCATTCCACGAGATGCGGTCGACCCACCGGAGACCAAGATTGGCCAACTCGGAACGGATCTGGTTGTCAGCGGCAGTGTCCATATCAAAGCTCCTCGCGATGGGAGCCGGAAGGTAGTCTCAATCAGAGCGGGTCGGCAAGTGAAATGATGAGAATTAACCACAAAACACTCAAAATTATGCGGTATCGAACATCACCAAAATGACTTAAAACATTCAATTTACTTCGTCCTCGCGAGCTGGGCCAGAACGAGCCGCAGCCCCTCTCCGGATGTTACCGGGCTCTCGAATGGCAGCCGCAAAACCGTGCTACTGTTGCATAAATCTGCGCCATCTGGATCAATTCCCGCGATTCGCCACGGACCTGGCTGCGCCCCAAGAAGTGTCACGGCATAATGCTCCACAGCGGCGGCGTGGTCATCGTTCATGTGGGCAATGGCGCCTTCCTCGAGTGAAACCATCTCCGCACATGATGGAAATACCTCATTACCTTCCAAAGTCTCGATACGGCCAAACCCCGCCACGGCGTGCACCTGGGCTGGCTCCATGCGCCAGAACGCAAAATCGCCGAATCCGGCGTACATCTCCGCTTCCGGGTGACGCGCGAGATAACGGCGACGATGTGCCGGGTCATTCGTTTGCTCAAAGCGGCCCATCACCGTCACGCGCGCGCCCGTGAGGGCATCACCAGAGACCGGCAACTCGGAAACCAGCAGGCTGGCACGGTCATCCGAGAGCAGATTCCGGGTGTGCCAGGCCAGTGTCGACACCAGAATGAGCGGCCAGCCTTCCACGTCCGTTGCCACATTGGCCAAGGAGGCGTAGGGCCTGCCATCCTCGCTGTTGAGGGTAGCCAGTGTACCGGTATGCGCGCGGCGCAGCAGCCGCCGGGCTTCGTTCCCTGAAAAACTCCGCTCTCTCGCCACGATCTCACCTCGCAATCCGGGATAACACCCCTTATCATGTATGCCACATTTTGTTCCAGTTCCGCCCCTAGTGCCAACGATCAAGGAACCCAATAAGGATGAATAAGAAAATGCCGACGATTGCCTTGGTTGACGATGACCGCAACATTTTGACTTCAGTGGGCATGACTCTCGAGAACGAGGGTTACAGTGTGCAAAAATACAATGACGGTGCCGCAGCACTTCAGGGCCTTCAGGACAACCCGCCGGACATGGCGATCTTCGACATCAAGATGCCCCGCATGGACGGCATGGAGTTGCTGCGCCGCATCCGTCAGAAGTCGGACCTCCCGGTGATCTTCCTGACATCCAAGGATGACGAGATCGACGAACTTTTCGGCCTCAAGATGGGCGCCGACGATTTCATCAAGAAGCCGTTTTCGCAGCGCCTCCTGGTGGAACGGGTAAAGGCCGTGCTGCGCCGGGTCAGCAGCCGCGACACCAGCTCAACCCCTCAGGAAGCCGCCAAGGTCATCGAGCGCGGGAAACTGACCATGGATCCGGACCGGCATTCCTGCACCTGGGATGGAAAATCGGTGACGCTGACGGTCACGGAGTTTCTGATCCTGCAATCGCTCGCACAACGTCCAGGCATCGTGAAAAGCCGTGATGCTCTGATGGACGCTGCCTATGACGATCAGGTCTATGTCGACGACCGCACCATCGACAGCCATATCAAGCGGCTGCGCAAGAAGTTCAATGCCGTGGACGACAGCTTCGACGCCATTGAAACACTCTATGGTGTCGGTTACCGGTTCAAGGAACAATAGCCGAGGAGGCGGCTTCGGGCCCCTGACATGTTGGACAAGGTCAAGACCGCCGACGCTGTAGACGGCCTCGAAAGCGAGGACCAAGGGTCGGCCGTGATTGACGAGCCACCGAGCAAGAGCCGCCGGTCTCTTGGCTGGTGGCGATTCGTGCCGAAACGGCTCGCCAGTCGTATCGTTCTGCTCAATCTGCTGGGACTCGTCATCCTTGTCTCCGGGATTCTCTATTCGAACCAGTTCCGACAAGGACTCATCGATGCGCGCGTCCAGAGTCTGACGACACAGGCGCAGATCATCGCTGCGGCAGTGGCCGGTTCCGCTACTGTCGACACGGGCTCGATCGTCATCGATCCAGACGAACTTGCAGGATCCACCGACGACACCTTGCCGGACACCGACCAGCTGAGCGGTCTCGACTTTCCGATCAATCCGGAAACCGCCGGACCCATTCTGCGGCGATTGCTGGCCAACACGACCGTTCGTGCGCGGATCATAGACAAGGATGGCAATCTCGTCGTCGACAGCCGGTATCTCTACAGCCGCGGCGACATCTTCCAGTCCGAACTGCCCCCCCTGATCGCGACCGAAGACGGGTTCCTGACCCGCATGTGGAACCACGTTCTGGATTACTTCTTCACCTACGACTATCCCGTCCATATCGAGTACGGACTCGACAATGGCCGCGATTTTCCGGAGATTGCCGCGGCGCTCAATGGCGCAACGGTGAGCGTTGTCCGCCTCAACGAGCGGCGGCAGATCATCGTTCTGGTGAGCGTGCCGGTTCAGCGCTTCCGTGCGGTGTTGGGCGCGCTCGTCCTGTCGACTACTGGCGGCGAAATCGATGACGTGCTGCGGGCCGAGCGGCGCGTCGTCTTCATGACCTTCGGCTTCGTGGCGCTCGTTACCATCTTGCTGTCCGTGTTGCTGGCAAGCACCATCGCGCTCCCCCTCCGCAAGCTGGCGCGGGCGGCGGAACGAGTGCGTTCCGGCATCAACAAGCGGGTCGAGATTCCGGATTTCTCCTCGCGCCATGACGAGATCGGCGATCTGTCCGGTGCGGTGCGCGACATGACGTCGGCACTTTATCGCCGGATCGATGCGATCGAGGCCTTTGCGGCCGACGTCAGCCATGAACTCAAGAACCCGCTGACGTCCCTGCGGAGCGCCGTCGAAACCTTGCCGCTCGCGAAGAATGACGAGCAGCGCCAGCGGCTCACCGATATCGTCAAGCACGACGTCAAGCGTCTCGACCGGCTGATCAGTGACATTTCCGATGCATCGCGTCTCGATGCCGAGTTGGCGCGAACCGAGTATCAGCCTGTCGACATGGCGCAACTCGTCAAGGCCATCATGCAGTATGCGAATGATACGCGAAAGGAGAACCAGGCAGAGATCGTGATGGACAAGGTGTGGCTGCCGCAGGGCGTCGAGCCTGATGGTGCCTTCCGGGTGCTGGGCCACGACTCCCGGTTGGGGCAAGTCGTGCGCAACCTTGTGGACAACGCGCGTTCCTTCACGCGGCCGGGCAGCAAGTTGCACCTGGGACTTCGCCACACTGGCGACGAAATCGAGGTTCGTGTCGACGACAGCGGGCCAGGTATCCGGCCAGACAACCTGGAACGTATCTTCGAGCGGTTCTACACTGATCGGCCCGATGGATCGTTCGGCTCCAATTCGGGCCTCGGCCTGTCGATTTCGAAGCAGATCATTGAAGCCCACAAAGGGCGGATCTGGGCGGAGAACCGCTATGGCAAGGCAGGTGCCGACGGTGAACGGCCGATCCTGGGCGCGCGCTTCGTCTTCCGCCTGCCTGTCGCAGAAGATGCCTGAGCAGACACTTATCCATGGAACCTGCATCGCATTTGATGCGAAGGGCATCCTGCTTCTGGGGCCACCGGGCGCGGGCAAGTCAAGCCTTGCGCTCCGGCTGATGGATGAGCCGGGATTTGGCATTTCCGGCAAGCCGAAGCCGGCAACACTCGTAGCGGACGATCAGGTCATACTGCGTCGCGACCAGACACGGCTGATGGCTTCCCCGCCACCCGTCCTGTCCGGGTTGCTCGAAATCAGGGGGATCGGGATTGTCCCCGTAACTCATCTGCATGAAGCGGAAATCGTGCTCGTGGCCGATCTCGTCCCCGTCACCGAAATCGAAAGACTGCCGGACAGCGCGCAGACCCACACGAGCCTGTTGAACATCGATCTGCCAAGGGTTCGGATTGACGCCTCCCTCGCGGCAGCTGCTGCCCGGCTGCGAGCTGCGTTTGATCTGTTGTGAGGCCTGTTTGCGTTATTGCAATGCACACTCGTTCCGGGCATTGTTCGATGCCCACAAGGAGCGGCAACGCGGAGTTTCAATGTCGTCATGATCGGACTCGTGCTGGTCACTCACGGTCATCTGGCCGATGAGTTCCGTTCCGCGCTTGAGCATATTGTCGGGCCACAGGATGCCATCGTGGCCATCGCCATTGGCCCCGAAGACAAGATGGATGAACGCCGTGCTGACATTTCCGCGGCCATTGCCAAGGTCAACTCGGGTGCGGGCGTCATCATCCTAACGGACATGTTCGGCGGCACCCCGTCCAACCTCGCGATCTCACTCATGGAGATCGGCCGGGTCGAGGTCGTTGCGGGCCTCAATCTGCCGATGCTGGTCAAGCTGGCCCGGGTTCGCAAGGACTACAGTCTCGACAAGGCCGCCACTGCCGCCCAGGATGCAGGCCGCAAGTATATCAACGTCGCCAGCCAGGTCTTGGGGGACTGACGTGGCGGCGCTGACCTGCGAGATGCCGATCATCAACCAGCGCGGCCTTCATGCCCGGGCGTCGGCCAAGTTCGTCAAATGCGCCGAAGGCTTCGATGCCAACATTACCGTCAGCCGGGACGGTCAGACCGTGCCGGCCACCTCGATCATGGGGCTGATGATGCTGGGGGCGGCCATGGGAACTTCCATTACCGTCGAGGCATCAGGACCCCAGGCAAAAGAGGCTCTTGCCGCACTCGGCGGACTGGTCGAGTCGAAATTCGGAGAGGATTAAGGACGGCGGCCTTGCGACCGCCGGTCCATGTCAAATCGACTGTTCGATCCAGGACTGGAGCTGGTTCTTCGGCGCTGCGCCAACCTTGGTTGCCGCCACTTCACCGCCCTTGAACACCATCAGCGTGGGAATGCCGCGCACCCCGTATTTCGAAGGTACGCCGGGATTTTCGTCGATGTTGACCTTGACGATCTTGACCTTTGGGCCGAGGGTCTGCGCGATTTCCTCGAGGGCGGGCGCGATCATCTTGCAGGGTCCACACCATTCGGCCCAAAAATCAACGATAACAGGCGTTTCAGACTTGAGCACGTCCTGTTCGAAAGACGCATCGGATGCCTTGTGGGTGGACATTTGAACCTCATGAACATGGTGCAGCGCACCGGTTTGCTTCACAGTCAAGGTAGGTGCGCCGCAACTGGCGGTCAAGAGTGGTTCACGGAATGCTGACCTGCGGCGCGGTCAAGGACATCGTCGGGAATGACCATCAGCAATGGTGCCTCCGTCCATAGCAGCGCCAACCGCATGGGAATGCTCCCATAGATTTGCCGCATGGCATCGCGATAGCGCGCAAGTTGTTCGAGATAGGCCGGATTGGCATCGTCTGGCGCGCGTGGCCAAATGCGGTCCGTCTTGTAGTCGATCAGCAAGAGATCGTGATCGGTGAACACCAGCCGGTCGATCCGCCGCCTTTCTTGTCCGCCATCAGGGCTGGCGAGGATCACCGGCACCTCCGAAACGCCTTCGGGGGTAAAGACTTCGGCAAAGGCGTCATGCTGGATGAGCGACGTCAATTGGTCTGCGAGTTCATTACCATATCCGGCGCGCGTTACGGCCTGGGAGATGAAAGCCGGTCGCGACCCTGCATCGATTTCGCAGATCTGCTGCAGAATTCGATGGATAAGGGTTCCCCGCGCTACGGCTGCTGCCGGTCGTTCCGCAGCCTTGGCGACTGGAACAGGGTTTCCGGCGGCCGGCTTTCCAAAGGGCTTCATCACCCAATCAGGCAACTCGCCCGTTTCAACACGCTGAGCCGGAACCTCATCGCGATAGACAGGGGCGAGGCCATAGCGTTGGATCCCACTACCGTCGGAGACGCCGTCCAGAAGACCGGTCATCCCTGCCTTGACGATCTCATACCAGCATTCCGGCTTTGGCGCCCGCTGGCCGTGATAACCGCAGATATAGAGTTCATCGCGCGCACGGGTCATCGCGACGTAGAGGAGCCGCTGATATTCCGCCATGCTTGCGACACTGCGTGTAACCTTGCGCCGGTCCAGGTTTTCCGACGACATGAGCTTTGGCACCGACCACAGGGGCACGCGCGCATTGCCGTTTCCAAGAGGCACCATGAGGAGCGGGTCTTCCGTCCTATGATCCGGTGCCGAGACCGTGTCTGGAAGGATCACGACCGGCGCTTCCAGACCCTTGGCGCCGTGCACCGTCATGATGCGGACTTCCCCCGAGCCCTGTTCCATGTTGCGCTTGATCTCGACCTCTCCGGCAACGAACCAGTTCACGAAGCCCGCCAGCGACGTGGCGTGGTTTTCTTCGTAGGTCAGTGCGAGATCAAGGAACGCGTCGATGGCATCATTCGCTTCGCTGCCGAGGCGTTCGAGGAATCTGCGACGGCATGTGGCCAGCGCGCTGGCGAAAAATTCGTAGGGGCGCGCCGTACCTGTTGAGACAATCAGTGCGCACAGCAACTCTGCGGCGGCGACATTCTCTTCCGCGCCGGACTCTTTCAACCGCTGCCACAAGGACGCCGGGCCGCGGTTCCACGCCAACTGGAAGAGGTCCTCTTCATCTAACGGCTTCGAGAGGACCGGGCTCTTCAACACGCAAGCGAGGGCGTAATCGTCCTCGGGCATCAGCGCTACCTGGGCCAGCGCCAGGAGATCCATCACGGCGAGGTTGTCGCCGAGTTTCAGGCGATCCGCGCCAGCCACGGGCACGCCTTCCGCCCAAAGCGCCCGAATCAGAGCGTCGAAAAAGGCATTGCGTCTGCGGACCAAAATCAGAATGTCACCCGGCCTCACCACGCGGTCGAGTGCCACGATCACCCGGCGGCCGACCCACTGCTTGATCGTCTGGGCCAGATGGCGGGCCAGCCGCC
This sequence comes from uncultured Aestuariivirga sp., assembly GCA_964510815.1. Taxonomy (GTDB): domain Bacteria; phylum Pseudomonadota; class Alphaproteobacteria; order Rhizobiales; family Aestuariivirgaceae; genus Aestuariivirga. Next base: position 16,115 of record CAZECZ010000057.1, on the reverse strand, counting down.
GATGTGGTGCCGACTGCGGCGCGCGGTCCACGGGCGCCTGCCACGGGTCATCAGACTCTGCATCGAGCGGTTCGACAAGAGGCCAGAGTTCCACCACGCCGCGTTGCGGCGAACGGTTCGATTCGTGGACCCAGTCTGCACCAGTGCGGCCGTCAAGCCCCTTCCGCACGTCTGAGCCGGGCTCGAAAACTTCGTCAACGGCAGTCAGGATTTCCGGGACGGTGCGGAAGGAGACAGTGAAATCCACGTCGCGGAAAGCCTGTCCTGCGTCCTCCGTCCGCTGCTTGAAGTCGCCGTGCACGTCCTCGAACACATCCGGGTCTGCACCCTGGAAACTGAAGATCGACTGCTTCCGATCGCCAACGACGAAGAGCGTGCGCGGGCGGGGTTGGAATTTGCCTTGGCCAGCGAAGAACTCATCCGTCAAGGACCGGATGATATCCCATTGGGCGGGACTGGTGTCCTGCGCCTCATCGACCAGCAAGTGCTCGATGCCACCGTCAAGCTTGTAGAGGACCCAGGCCGCATCGGGGCGCTCCTGCAGGAGTTCAGCGGTTCGAATGATCAGATCATTGAAATCATATGCGCCTTGCCGCCGCTTCGCCTCGGTGAACTCCATCACGATCGCGGATCCCAGCCGAAGCAGCGACAGGGTCGCGGACACACGCTCGAGATCGGCGAGGCGGCCGAGGCCTCGCATGAGACGGAACTGTTCGGCCGCAGCAAAGTCGGCGATCCACGGATTGTGGTCTTGCACCGCCTTGGTGCCACCTGGAGACTTCCGTTCCTTACGACCCTTGGTGAGGTAGAAAGTCTCGAAGTCTTCAAGCGTTGCCGCCGGATCCTGCAAGATGGTCCTGATCAGCGAAGCCCGTTCAATGTCGGTCTTGCTCCCCGACTCAAGAGCACCGGCAAGCCGCTCATACTCGCCACGGTCGATCCTCAAAGTGGCGCGAACATCGGCTTGCTGTTCATGCTCACCAAGCTCAAACGTGCTCCGCAGCGCAGCATTGGCGCGCAACAAACCCTGCTCCGGGACGAACACGGTGCCAAGGTCGGCGCGCATTGCCAGCAATTGCGACAAGAGCTTGCCGAACTGATCCGACTGAGCCCGGCTGGCCACATCGCTGAGTGCCGCCGCCAGTTCAACGTCGCTACCACTTTGTGCTGCGAGAAGGACCTTGTCGCGGGCAGCTTCCAGCATCTCACCGGCGGCGCGATCATCGAGCATGGCAAAGTGGGGGACGATTCCCGCTTCGACCGGAAAGAGTTGCAGGACCCGTTCGCAGAACGCATGGATGGTCTGGATCCTGAGCCCGCCCGGCGTTTCCAGCGCGCGGGTGAACAACTGGCGAGCGCGTTCAAGACTGGCGCCGTCCGGGGCCGTTTGCCCCAACGCTGTCAATTGATCGACCAGCGCCTCATCGTCCAAGGTGATCCATGCTGACAGCCGGTCGAAGAGGCGGTTGGCCATCTCTGCCGCAGCAGCTTTGGTGAAGGTCAGGCACATGATGCGTGACGGCTCGACCCCGTCCAGCATGAGCCTTACGACGCGATCGACGAGCACGTGGGTCTTCCCTGATCCCGCGTTGGCATTCACCCATGCCGTGACATGCGGGTCGGAGGCGGCGCGCTGCTTCTGGCTGGCTTTGGGGTTGGTGCTCATGGCGCTTGCCCGGACAGCATCCACTCGGCATAGCGCGAGAGGTGATCATAGTCGCTGGCATCTCCCTCACGCATCATCACCGCGCGGGGCAGATAGGGCTGCGTGGGCGAGGCGTAGGCCGTCAGTAGACGGACGAGTCCTGCACGATGAGTGCGGGCAACATCCATCAGTGGATCATCAAGCTTTGGTGTCTTGTATTCTCCGGCAGGTTCGCCGCCGCTCAAGTAAATATACGCAATTTCGCTGACTGGCCTCGGTCCAATGGCAGCGAAGCCCCCGCCGTCGAGGATGGCGGCCTGAAGTGTCAACTGTGGCGCCAGGCCGCTTTGGACCTGCTTGCCGCTCGGCACCGTGCCGGTCTTGAAGTCGATGATGCGCGCACTGCCATCTTCGAAGAGATCGATGCGATCGGCCCGGCAGGTCAGCGTGAACCGCTGTCCCGCGACATCGATTGACAGCGCGCCCTGTATTTCGGCAACGACGCGCTCGACACCGTCACGCAGCTGCGGCTCCTGCTCCGCCAGCCAGTGCGCAATGCGCTTGAAACGCGGCCACCAGAACCCCGTGAGCGCTGGAAAGTCGCGCAAGGCTTCGAACTGCCGTTCTCCCTCCCGCAACAATTCAGCTTCCATGTTGCCGGGCACAGCAAGTGGATGACGCCCGAAGAATTCGCCGATCGCCGCATGAAAGACGATTCCACGGCGGGCAGGATCGGGTGTCGAGGACACGGGATCGACCGGCTCGACCCGCAAGATGTGCCGGGCATAGATGGCATAGGGATCACGGACCAGGGTTTCAATTCGCGTCACGCTGAGCTGCTGCGGCCGCGCTGCAACCGGGGGCGTCGGTTTCGGCTTCGGGCAAGGCACGACCCTTTCCGGCTTTATCATGCACCGGGCGAGCTCGGGCCACTGCCCGTTCGACGTGGCTACCCACTTCGCCTGTTTCAATATCATCTGCAGACGGAGGATCCAGCGCGACGGGATCGCCGGCGCATCTCCGGATCGCCGTGACCAGACGAGCTTTACATTGGGAGCGCCGAAAGCCTGTACAAAGTCATGGGCGGTCTGGCCGATTTCGCGTTCCGGCTGGCTCATGCCAAGGATGTCGCGCATCGGTCGATTGAGCCAAGGCCCCGGATCCGGAGAGCCCGGCCAGGTTCCCTCGTTGAGACCGGCTAATACCACCAGGTCACGTCGAATAAGCCTGGCCTCCAACAGACCAAGAATTGACAATCGGGCGCCATGATCCGTTGGCGGCCTGAGCGGCACCGCACGCAGCCAATGGCGGATGATGCCGATGGCTCGCAAGGTGTCGCACCGGTTGAGCAGGTGCGATGCGCCCTTCAGCGTCTCCAACGTCTCGCGCAGCAGGGTTCCGGCGTCTCCCTCCCAGAGAACTTCTCCCGCGATAACCTCGCAAACCTCGGCAAGCTGCTCGACATGATCTTCCAACGACAGGTCCGTCGACGTCCGCAGACAAACGAGAGCCGCGCCTGCGCGCTCGGCGAAGTCGATCGCCGCGGCCCATTCGGTCTCGGTCACGGCGCGGAGGAGGAGCGAGCGATTGTCCTTGGGTTCCGCGGCAATTCGCATCGCGTGGCCAAGTGCGGCGACATCGGGAGAACCCGTGCCGGTGCGGAATAGTGCGAGTTCGACAATGCTGGCGGCACGCCTGGCAACCGGCCCGTCCAGGCCTACACGGCAAAGTTCATGGCGGAAGAGTGCGGCCAGGCTTGCGGCACTGAAACCGGACGCCATTGCCTCCATCACCAGATTGACGAATGCCGCAGCACCCAGATGAATCAACGGCTCACCGGCGGAATCGTCAATGCTGACATTCCAACGGCCAAGCTCGACCTTGACCCGTCTGGCCAGCTGCCGGTCGGGTGTAATGAGACACGCGGTGCGGCCTGGTGTTTCGAGGCATTCGCGGAGGATGAGCGCCACCACAGCGGCTTCCTCCGGAATACTGGCTGCTTCGACAAGGTCAACGCCAGCCATGCCATTCACAACCTGGTCCTCCCGGCCGGCGAGCGCCTGGCGCCACCCATGCGAGGTATCGGCTGGTCTCATCAGTTCGCTGGCGAGCCAGGCGCGTTGCGATGGCTCCTCTTCGTCAAACGCAGTTACCTCCGAACGCGGCAAGCCGAGCGAGACAAGCAACTGCTTCAACGCCCATTGCGGATGGCTGGCAGATACTGCCTGCCAACTTGCTTCATCCATCGCGTTATCCAGACCCGGCAACACGACCGCCCCGTTGGGCAGGTTGGCGATGGACTTGAGCAGGGACCGCGTCGCCTCAAAGGTTCCCGTTGATCCTGCTATGATGAAGGGTGCCGGCGAATTCGCTTCGGCCAGGCGCGCCGCTTCGCGATGAAGGATAACGGCACGGCGCTGCTGAGGACCGAGAAGACCAAGCTCCTTGAGCCGCGCGGGATAAGCCTCGCGGGCGACTGCGAGAAAATCGAGAATGGCCTCCCGATGCCGGGCATTTTCGATGTCATAGAGCGCGGGAATTCTGGACGTGTCGATGTTCTCGGTTTCGAGGCTATCGAGAAACTCTGCCAATGACTGCGCGAGGCCCTGCGCCTGATGAGGAGCCGCCGCGACTTCCTGTGCCAACCGCGTATGCGGATTGGTTCTGGCCCATTTATCGATGAGGTCCATCAACAGGAGCTCCTGGGCGGGTCGTGAGATGGCCTCCGCCACGCCAGGTTCGGACGCAACGCCGCCCGATAGCAGATCCTCGTCAATGTCACCGATCGGGCGGACCTCGGGCAGCAGCAGACCGCGCTTGCCGCTGAGTGTCAGGAAAGTGTTTTCCAGCTCACGCGCAGCGCGGCGGGTCGGAACAAGGATGGTCCAGCGCGCCAGCTCGAAAACCTCGGGTGCCTTTCCGTCGCGCCGTGGAAAACCTCTCTCCAGAACAGCTCTGGCCAGCACTTCAAGAAACGGCCGGTCTGGCGCGATGGTATAGACGCCGCTGCGCTTAGCGGGCATCGGCGCTCAGCTCTCGAGCGCCCGCTCGGCGAGCCGGATCGCATCCGGCGTGCCGACATGCAGCCAGCGGCCGAGATGGGGCAGGCCAAACAGACGCCCGGCCGCTATGGCGCGATCCCACAGAAGGTTCATGGAAAAGGCACCGGTTGGCGCATCGCGAAAGAGCCGTGGCGTGACGAGATAGCCGCCAATATAGGCCAGCGGATCGCCTGACGCGGCCACGCGGCGCTGTAGGCGATCGTCAGGTCCCAGCACGAAATCACCCTTGCCGTCATAGCCAACGGTCTGGGGCAGCGGGCAAAGCAGGAGCAGGCAATCCATTGCCGCATCGTCCCACCGCTTGCGCAGCCGATCAAGAGCCGGTTCACCCTCGTCCAGCCAAAAGCTGTCACTATTGATCACGAAGAAAGGGTCGGGTCCCAGCAAGGGCAAGGCCCTGGCAATGCCGCCGCCAGTATCGAGAATCACATCCCGTTCGTCAGAAATCAGCGTGCGGGGGTGCTCTTGCGTCGCGGCCCAGGCTTCGATCTGTTCCGGCAGATAGTGGACGTTCACGACAGCCGTCTCGACGCCGGCTGCCCGTAGCCTGTCAAATCCGTAGTCGATCAGCGCCCTGCCAGCGACCTCGATCAGTGGCTTGGGTTTGGTGAGCGTCAATGGCCGCATGCGCTGGCCGTAGCCAGCTGCCAGCACCATGGCCCTCTTGCCGACTGTGCTCACGCCGGACCCTTCTCACGCATGGCCTGTGGCAAATGCGTATTGAACCACTGCTTCAGCGCTGCCAGGCGGGGATGCGCCAGACCCAACTCGAGATAGCGCGAAACGCGCGGGATGTGTTTGAGATAGCCGTGCTTGCCATCCCGTTTCGACAACCTGGCAAAGATGCCGAGGATCTTGGTGGCGCGCTGAGCTCCCAGGATCGCATAGCTCTGATCGAAATCGTGCCGGTCAAAGACGGTATCTGTCTCTCTCAGTTCCACATAGTGGCGATAGAGCCGCTCTGCCTCCTCCGTCGGGATATCGACGCGGGCATCCTGCAGCAAGGAGGCGAGATCATAGGCCGGATGGCCAAGTACGCAGTCTTGCGTGTCGATGAGGCCGACACGCTTCAAACTGGCCTGTTCGGGCCGCCACAGGAGGTTGGGCGAATGATAATCGCGCATTGTCCAAACGCGCCGTGCGCGCTGAGTCAATGGCAAGAGCTCGCGCCAAAGTGCCTCAAACTCGGCCAGCACCGCGTCGGTGATTGAGGTGCCGTGGATGTATGGCCAGAACCAGCTGGGCAGCAAGCCGACTTCGATCATCTGCGCATCGAGATCGTAAGAGGGCACGACATGGTCACCGTCGCCAGAGATTTGCACACGATCCGGCCACGCCTGTGCGGCCATGTGGGCCAGAACTTCTACGGCGGCCCGCATCGGGTCCGTCATGTCTTCCCCGGCGAGACGCATCCGACCATAGACCCTGCGTCCGAGGTCTTCGATAATGGCCAACCCATGGGTGAGATCAAACGCCTCTGCGGCAGGTGCCGCATAGCCGCGGGAGAGCAGTTCCCCGTTGACGGCGATAACGGCACGAATGTCCTCTGCCAGATGGGCAATGGCACTATATGGCTTTCCATCCTTGACGATTGGCCCATCCGGCCTTGCCGGCATGTCCATCAGAATGGCCTGCGCATCGTCCACGTGAAGGGTTTCGTAGCGCCGGAACGAGGCGTCCCCTTCCAGAAAGCGGCGCGTTGCTCCCTGCCAGCGCGACGTTGCGAGGAATTTGCGGATAGCGGTGTTACGATCCAGCACCTGACACCAGGCCCCGGACGGCGTAAGTGTTACGTTGCGGCTTGTACCTGCGCCCTCAAGCTGAACCAAGAGTCTGTCGGTACACGTTCGCTCCATGATGAGTTCTGGCCACTCTACAAGGAGGACGCTGGTGTTGAGCAGATCGTCAAATCCCAGCTCATCCACTTCCTGCTCGGAGCGGAGACGGTAGAGATCGGCATGGGCCGCGGGTATCCGGGTTTCGTCATAGGTTTGCACGAACGTAAATGTGGGACTGGGAATTTCGAAACTGGTGTCACCATCCGCCAGTGACCGGATGAAGGCGCGGGCAAACGTCGACTTCCCGGCGCCGAGATCGCCCTGGAGTAACAACACCATTCCGGGTCTCGCAAACAAAGCGAGATCGGCGGCAAAGTCTTCGAGTGCCTGAGGCGAATCGAATTTCAACCGGAGTTCTTCCGTCATGTGGGCTCAGACCATTGATTGGCGCGCTTCGCCCGCCTGTCCCAGAGGACGCGGCGCGACCGATCCCTTCGGGCCATCGACAGGGAATGTACAGAGAACGGTCGTGCCCTGATTCACCTTGGACAGCAGCGAGACCTGTCCCTCATGGAGTTCGACGAAGCTCTTGACAATGGATAGTCCGAGGCCGGGCCCACGATGGCCGCCAGGCACCGGGCGCGACTGGAAACGCTCGAAGACCTGCTTCTGGAATTCTGGTTCGATGCCGCGGCCGGTGTCCGAAACAAAGAACTGAATGGTGCGACCGACCTTGAGTGCGCCCATGCGCACGTTGCTGCCAGGCTGCGAGAAGCCTATCGCATTGGAGAGCAGATTGGACAGAACCTGTTCCACCCTGACGGGGTCAGCGACGAATGAGGTCGCGTCCGCTGCGACTTCAACCGACAGCGTCAGATCACGGTGGTCAATCGCGGGCGCCAGCTTCTCCGCAACCTTTTCAAGAATGGCCGTAACGTCGACGCTATCCAGCCGCAGCTCCAATGCGCCGGCGTCGACAGCGGTCAGGTCGATGATCGCGTCGATAATCGTCTTGAGATCCGTGGACGACTTGCGAATGTCACGCACATAGTCCTGTTGCTTTGCAGTCAGCGGTCCGGCAAGGCCCATCTGGAGACCTTCCGCGAAACCGAGGACCGATGTCAGCGGTGTCCTGATCTCATAGGACACATTAGACAGGAACATGTTCTTGAGGCGATCAGCTGCTTCCAGCGCGTCGGCACGATCGCGAAGCGCACGCTCCATGCGAGCGGAGTCCGAGATATCGGAGAAGGTCAGCAGCGTATTTCCATCAGGCAGCGGCACGGCGGTGAACTGGAGAACGCGATCCGTCGTTGCGATTTTGCCGCCGAGGGGTTTGCGCTCGCTGTCAAGCCGCGTCACGCTGTATTTTACCTCGTCCCAGGCCGCCGCATCGCTCACGAGGCGGCGGCCATGGGCGGCAAGGTCGGCGATGTGCGGTTCCTGCTCGAGGAAGCCGGGGTCAAAGTTCCAGAACAGCGCGAAGGCCGGGTTGAACAGTTTCACGCGGCCATCTGACCCGAGCAGCGCGACGCCCTCTTCCAGATTGTCGAGGGTCTCGCGCTGGACGCCGATCAGCTCATTGTAGCGGCTTTCGAGCTGGATCTCCTTGGTGGCATTCTCGTAGAGATAGGTGACACCGCCGAATGGATGCTGCTCGCAGACCACATGCAGCGAGCGTCCGTCGGGCAAGTACCACCAGCTTTCGCGGGTCTCGAGCGTCGTGTAGGCCGCAAGCTGCTTGGCGCGCCATTCGCGGTAATTAGCCTGCTCGGGGATGCAGCGCTGAGCGCGAAGCCGGTCGAGGATTTCCCCATCGGTTGGCCGCCCTTCGAGCCATTTCGGATCGATGGGCCAGAGTTCGGCATAAGCCGCATTGAAAAAGCGCAGGCGCTGGTCGGGGCCGAAGATGGCAATCGCCGTATCGAGCTTGTTGAGTGTCGACACATGCGCCTTGATATGGCGGTCGAGTTCCTTCTCCGCCTCCTCGAGTTTGCTCATGTCGACGGCGAAGCCGGCCTTGCCGCCAGCCAGTGCCACTTCATAAACGTCAAGGGCCCGCATGGCACCGCCGACGACAGCATGGGCGCGGCCCAGGAGGCCGGTCTTCGCATTGGCGCGCGCCGTATCCAGTGCGGCCATCTTGGCGACTTCGATTCCCGACTTGATGACCATGTCACTGTCATGGGCATCTACCGCGCCGACATACGCCCGATTGACCCAGGTCAGCTTGCCGTCATCATTGCGCAGCCACACCGGCAAGGGCGCTGCATCCAGAACCGCGCTCAAGCGCTCGACCTGCTTGCCGAGCTTGTGGGCATCGTGGGCGAGTGCCACGCTGTCGCGCCGGTCGCCCGCAAGGGGGCGGAAGCGCAGTGTTGCGAGGCCCCCGGCGGTGCGGCCGTCGGCTTCAAGAAGCTCACTGGCCATCGTGCGGACGCCAATATTGAATGGCGTGCCAGAACCGCGAAGTTCAAAGATCGATTCGATCAGCGCCACAGCCGAATCACGATCAAGCCAGTTGCCGAAGTCGAGAAGTGCTTCAGGTGATTCAGGCAATCGAGCCGCGCCGTGCATGGACCCCACGATGCGTTCCGGCTTATCATCACGGCCACGCCAGATCACCAGCACATGGGGCTCCGATGCCAGGGCCACCTCAGCCTCATTGAGCCTGATTTCCAGATCGGCAATTCGCCTGCGGGCTGCAACGTCCTGGCGGCTCATGCGGCGGATGGCGTACAGAGCCCACAGTAGCACGGCGGTGCCGATCACGGCCGCGGCGACAATGATCGAACTCTCCCCCGATGAGATGCCGAAGCCGGCGCCCATGTCTTCTCCGGTTATCGCATGTGGATGGCACCCGAATCAGCGCACACCCGCCCCGGAAAACGTATACCCAAAGTCGAGTCGCACCGGAATCCTAGATCAGGCCTCCAGTGCGATCTTGATCAGTAGCGGTAGTAGTCGGGCTTGTAAGGGCCCTGCGGCGTCACGCCGATATAGGCGGCCTGATCATCGCGCAGCGTGGTGAGCTTGACGCCCAGCTTGCCGAGATGGAGACGGGCGACCTTCTCGTCGAGATGCTTCGGCAGCACATAGACTTCATTCTTGTACTTGCCTGTGCCAGCGGTGGAGAACAGCTCGATCTGCGCCAGCGTCTGGTTGGTGAAGGAAGCGGACATCACGAAGCTCGGATGACCGGTGGCATTGCCGAGATTCACCAGGCGGCCCTGGGACAGCAGAATGACACGCGCGCCGGATGGCATATGGATCATGTCGACCTGCGGCTTGATGTTGGTCGACTTGAAGTTGCGGAGCTCCGACACCTGGATCTCGTTGTCGAAGTGGCCGATGTTGCAGACAATAGCCATGTCCTTCATCTGCTTCATGTGGTCGACGGTGATGACGTCCTTGTTGCCGGTGGCCGTCACGAAAATGTCGGCAGTCGACACTACATCTTCGAGGGTCTGTACCGCGAAGCCGTCCATCGCCGCCTGCAACGCGCAAATCGGATCGACCTCGGTGACGATGACGCGGGCGCCAGATCCCTTCAACGACGCAGCCGATCCCTTGCCGACATCGCCATAGCCACAGACCACAGCGACCTTGCCCGCCATCATCACGTCGGTGCCGCGGCGGATGGCGTCCACCAGGGACTCACGGCAGCCATACTTGTTGTCGAATTTCGACTTGGTGACGCTGTCGTTGACGTTGATCGCCGGGAATGGCAACTCACCCTTCTTCTGCAAGTCGTACAGGCGATGGACACCCGTTGTGGTCTCCTCCGAAACGCCCTTGATCGAGTCCTTGACCTTCTCGAACCAGCCCGGCTGCTCATTGATGCGCTTCTTGATGGCGGCGAAAAGGCATTCCTCTTCTTCCGATTTGGGATGCGCGATGAGCGTCGGGTCCTTCTCGGCCTTGGCACCAAGAAGAATATACAGTGTCGCATCGCCACCATCGTCGAGAATCATGTTTGATGGCTGTCCGTCCGGCCAGTCAAAGATACGGCCGGTGAAGTCCCAGTAATCCTTGAGGCTCTCGCCCTTGAAGGCATAGACCGGGATGCCGGCAGCAGCGATCGCGGCGGCCGCGTGATCCTGAGTCGAATAGATGTTGCAGGAGGCCCAGCGCACTTCGGCACCCAGCGCGACCAGCGTCTCGATCAGCACGGCGGTCTGGATGGTCATGTGGAGCGAGCCGGTGATGCGAGCGCCGCGCAGCGGCTGCAGCGACTGGTATTCGGCGCGGGTTGCCATCAAGCCCGGCATTTCGACCTCGGCCATGTCGATTTCCTTGCGGCCCCAATCGGCCAGTTTGATATCGGCAATGTGATAGTCGTGGGCGCGGCTCATGATGTCCTCTTCTGCATTGATGGGCGGCGTCTATAGCAGCGTGCCGGGATACTGTCCACAAGGACATAAAGAATTCTTTATGTTTCAACCGGAGCAAGTGCACTTATATAGGTGCCATGAGCTTCGCCTTCGACAACAGCTACGCCCGCCTGCCCGGCAGTATGCACGCCAGCGTCTTGCCAACGCCGGTGACGAAGCCGCAGATCATAAAGGTGAACACGGCGCTGGCAGAGGAACTGGGGATCGATCCGGCAACGCTGTCCGCCGAGGTGGCCGTCGGCAATGCCGTCCCGCCAGGCGCCAGCCCTATTGCCCAGGCCTATGCCGGCCACCAGTTCGGCAATTTCGTGCCGCAACTGGGTGATGGACGCGCCATTCTGCTGGGCGAGGTCGTGGACCGCGACGGCAGGCGGCGTGACATCCAGCTCAAGGGTGCGGGGCAGACGCCGTTTTCGCGGCGCGGAGACGGACGGGCTGCCCTTGGCCCGGTGTTGAGAGAGTATCTCATCAGCGAGTCCATGCACGCCCTGGGAATTCCCACCACCCGGGCGCTGATGGCGGCAACCACAGGCGAAAACGTCTATCGCGAAACGGTATTGCCCGGCGCCGTGCTGACCCGCGTGGCGGCGAGCCACATCCGTGTCGGCACTTTCCAGTTCTTTGCCGTCCGCCGCGATCTGGACTCGCTGAGTTTGCTGGTCGACCATGTGATCGACCGGCACTACCCCGCAATCAAAGGCGCGAAAAATCAATGTCTTGCACTGCTCGATGCCGTCATCGACGCCCAGGCGCAGCTTGTCGCCCGCTGGATGGGTGTGGGCTTCATCCACGGTGTCATGAACACCGACAACGTGGCAGTTTCCGGTGAGACCATTGACTTCGGCCCGTGCGCCTTCATGGATACCTATGATCCCGCGACGGTTTTCAGCTCAATCGACGAGTATGGCCGGTATGCCTATGGCAATCAGGCGCCGATTGCCCAATGGAACCTGGCACGCTTCGCCGAGACCTTGCTTCCATTCCTCGATGAGGACCGCGACACAGCAATTGCCGTCGCGACGGAACGGATCGAAGGATTTCCGGCGGTCTTCAGCCAGCACTGGCTGCAGGTGTTTCGGCGCAAGATCGGGCTAATGAGCGAAGAAGACAGCGACCTCGGCCTGATCGAGGAGTTGCTTGGCTTGATGCAGACGGCGCAAGCCGACTTTACCATCGCCTTCCGCAGGCTGGCGAATGGCGAGGAGGTCGAGGGGCTGGCTGCATGGCTGCCAAAATGGCGGGAACGGCTGGCCCGCGATCCGCAATCCGATGAACAACGGCAAACGCTGATGCGGAATGCCAACCCGGCCTATATCCCCCGCAATCATCTGGTCGAGGAGATGATCGCCGCCGCCGTCGAGCAGGGCGACTACGGGCCATTCGAAAAAATGCTGGCGGTTCTGTCCAGCCCCTTCCGTGAACAGGATGGGGCCGAACGCTATGGAGAAGCGCCCGGCCCCAGTGAAGTGGTCTACCGCACCTTCTGCGGCACCTGATCCGTCATTCAGTGGCGCGAATTCTGTCGGCGAGATGAGGTCATCTCGCCGGAACGCGCTACTTGTCGCGCACGACCTCCTGGCGCTGTTCACCGAGACCGTCGATGCCGAGCGTCATGACGTCGCCGGGCTTGAGGAAGCGCTGCGGCTTCATGCCCATGCCGACACCGGGCGGCGTGCCGGTGGTGATGATGTCGCCCGGCATCAGCGTAAAGAACTGCGAGAGATAGGCCACGATGTGGGCAACGCCGAACACCATGGTGGCAGTTGTTCCGGTCTGGACACGCTGGCCGTTCAGATCCAGCCACATGTTGAGCTTTTGCGGGTTCGGCACCTCATCGGCAGTGACGAGCCAGGGGCCAATAGGGCCGAAAGTGTCATAGCACTTGCCCTTCACCCACTGGCCGGCGCGCTCCGCCTGGAATTCACGCTCGGAGATGTCGTTGATCAGGCAATAGCCAGCCACGTGAGACAGGGCATCCTTCTTCTTGATGTTCTTGGCGCGGGTGCCGATGATGACACCGAGCTCCACTTCCCAGTCCGACTTCTTCGACTTCGGCGGAATGGTCACCGTGTCGTTCGGGCCGACGATGCAGCTGGTGTGCTTGGTGAAGACCACCGGCTCGGGCGGCACGGCGAGGCCCGACTCGGCCGCATGGTCCGAATAATTGAGGCCAATGGCGACGAACTTTTGCGAGCCGGAAATACAGGCACCAATGCGCGGCTTGCCGCGCACCAGCGGCAGCGACTCCGGCTTGATCTTCTTGAGGCGGGCCAGCCCCTTGGGCGATATGCTGTCGCCATTGATGTCCGGAATGATCGCGGAAAGATCACGGATCTTGCCGTCCTTGTCGAGAAGGCCGGGCTTTTCCTTGCCCGACGGACCGTAACGCAGAAGCTTCATGTGCCACCCCATTGATGCGCCGACTGATGCCAGCGCGGTTTGTATCCGACGCGCAAAATGGCCGCGATTGACGGCGGTGTCAAAAGTCTTCCGCGCATGGAGGACGTGCGCGGACGATTTTCCACATATCCGGCAAAGGACCAGCGCAACAGCGAGTTGCCGAGAATGGCAAAGGCAGCGCCGGCGATCTCGACCATGGCGCCGTCTGGCAAATCGGCAAGGTCACGCAGCGGGCGTTCTGCCAGCCGTTCCTCGTGCAACACGCAGTCGAAACCATCCACCCGCTGCTCACCGAGAAATGCCTTGGCTTCGGCGCGTCGGCAGAAGAAGCAGGGGCGATGGCCGGCGGCCAGCGCTGTCACCTCGTCGAGGAAGAACAGCGAGGTGTAGCCCTCGCCCATGGGCTCATGATGCAGGTCTTTGTAGTGGAGTTCGCAGGTGATCCAGTGGCGGCTGGCCCAGCGCCTGTTGCCGAGTGTGCGGTCGTCACGGTGGAACTTGCCGCCGCGGTTGCCCATCATGGTGCCGCGCTCGGGGGTCGCAATGATCCGTCCCCACGGATCGACGCGGTTCTGGAGGGTCATCGTCTGGAGGGAGGATTGCCGCCGCAACCGGCAGCTCCGAAGGGATTGTCCATATCGCAACCGGCAGCGCGGCGAATGTCTTCTGGTCGGCCGTAGGGCGGTTCGCCGCAGATCACCCGGGCCAGCCGCTTCTTCTTTTTCCAAACCTCCACGCCAGCATCCTCGCCAAGCCCGAAGACCCGATAAGTGTAGCCTTTGTTGGAGAAGCGCAGCGACCAGACGTAGGTGTCCTTGTCATAAGCATGTGCAAAGGACATCAGCTGCTTGCCTTGGCGCCGGTCTTCCGGAAACACCAGCTCGTCCGCCGTCGCGGTGCCGTAGATGTAGCGGAGCGTCTGGTAGCCGCCCGCTGCATCGTCGCGAATGGCACAAAGCTGTATCGTGTGGGACTGATCCTCGGCCAAACAGGAGAACAGCGTCGCCTCGTCGCCGGAACAAGCGCGGGCGCTCTGCGCCATTGGCAGCAGCATGGCTACCGCCCCCGCCGTGACTGCACCCATGTTCCGGATTCTCGCCATGACGGCCTCCCGCATTGTGGCCGCAACTCTAATCAGTCCGCCGGCCACCCGCAATGCAGGTCAGCGGACGATCAGCACGTGCATGTTTTTGGGGCCGTGGGCAGGCCGCACGATGGTCTGCTCGATGTCTGCGGTCCGTGACGGGCCGGAGATCATGTTCACCGTGCGGGGCATCTGGCCCTCACCGAACTGGCCACGGAGCCTGGTCCAGGCCTCTTCGTAGGCGGCAAACAGGTTCTCCGCTTCCAGCACCACGATGTGCGCCTCGGGGAGGAAGTTGAGGGTGGTCGGATTGTCGGGACCGGACGTCTGGATGATGGTTCCGGTTTCGGCGATGCCGGCAAAGGCGCGGGTCACCGAAGCCCGGTCGCTGTCGATGGCGCGGCCTTCGTCCACCTCCAGCGCACCGCCGCGATGCCACGGCAGCTTGGCGAGAAGCGGATCGGCTCCCCGGCGGATATGTGCCGGCAGATTGTTCTGCCGGAGATAGGCGGCCACGGCATGGGGCACGTCGTTGATGTCATCCAGCACCTCGACGGTGCCGCCAACGGCTTCCATCATGCGGGTGAAGACTTCAATGCGGTGCGCGGCGTCGCCTTGTCCGCGCGCGGGAATGAGGTTCTGGCGGTGCTGGGCAAGATAGGCTTCGACGGCGGCGCGCCGGACCTTCTCATCGCCTTTGGATACCTTGGCGCGGATGCGTGCCAGCAGGTCTTCACGCGAAGTCATGGACGGCGCTCCTTCCACAGTTGGTGGAACGTCTTGCCCTGCGGTGCGGGGAAGTCGCGGCTCCCTGTCCAGCCGGACGCAAGCGGCAGGCGGCGCAATCTGCCTTTGTCGAGGCCCAGATTGTGAAGCATACGTGCCGCAAGGCCAGTCACAGCATGATAGAGCTTCGGCCGCTTGGCAAACCACGCCCATACGCCAAGCCCCCAGCGGATCGACGACGGCTGCAAGTGGCGCTCGAATTCCTTTTCGCGCCATGTCCGCAGCATCCGCGGCAAGGGGATGCGCATGGGGCACACTTCCTCGCAGCGGCCACAGAACGTTGACGCATTTGGCAGGTGGGCCGCGTTCTCGATGCCGATCAGCGCCGGCGTCACCACCGAGCCGATGGGGCCGGGATAGACCCAGCCATAGGCATGGCCGCCCACTGCCTGGTAGACCGGGCAGTGGTTCAGGCAGGCGCCGCAGCGGATGCAGCGCAGCATGTCCTGGAATTCTGTGCCGAGCACGTTGGAGCGGCCGTTGTCGAGGATCACCACGTGGTATTCCTCCGGCCCATCCGGATCGTCCGCGCGGCGGGGACCTGTCGACAGTGTTGTGTAATTCGAAAAGTCTTGGCCCGTGGCCGAACGCGCCAGGACACGCAGGATGGTCGCGGTATCCTCCAGCGTCGGCACGATCTTCTCGATCGAGGCGATGACGATGTGAACCTTGGGCAGGAGCTGGGTGAGGTCGCCGTTGCCCTCGTTGGTGACGATGATCGATGTGCCAGTTTCGGCGATGAGGAAATTCGCGCCCGTGACGCCGACATCCGCCTCGAAGTACTTCTGGCGGAGGACGTTGCGGGCCTCCTCGACCATTGCAGGAATCTCGGTGAGATCGCGCTTGGGATCGAGGTGCGTGTGGGCGCGGCGGAAATCTTCTTCTACCTGGTCCCGCGTCAGGTGGATGGCCGGCGCGATGATGTGGCTGGGCCGCTCGCCTCGCAACTGGATCAGGTATTCACCG
>CAZECZ010000056.1:0-24211 GCA_964510815.1 uncultured Aestuariivirga sp. | reverse complement strand
CCATGGATGCCGCGATGCGCGCCACCAACGGCAATCTCGTCGCCGTCAATGCCACGGGTTGCCTCGAAGTGTTCACCACACCCTACCCCGAGACGTCGTGGCAGATGCCGTGGATGCACTCGCTGTTCGGCAACGCCGCGGCGGTCGCGACCGGTGTTGCAGCGGCCATGCGCATGACGGGGCGGAGCGACACGCGGGTGATCGCGCAGGGCGGCGACGGTGGCACCACCGACATCGGCTTTGGCTGTCTCTCCGGCATGTTCGACCGCAACGATGACGTGCTTTACATTTGTTACGACAACGAAGGTTACATGAACACCGGCGTGCAGCGCTCCTCCGCCACGCCGCCCGCCGCGCGCACGGCAACGACGCCAGCCGTCGGCGATGAACCGGGCAACGTCTTCGGCACCGGCAAGTTCGTACCCAAGATCGCTGTTGCCCATGACATTCCCTATGTAGCCACTGCCAGCGTTGCGGACTTGCACGACCTCGAAGCCAAGGTGACGAAGGCGATGAGTTTCCATGGCGCGCGCTATATCCAGATCCACGTGCCCTGCCCGCTCGGCTGGGGTGCTGCGTCCCATGATACGATCCGGCTGGCGCGGCTGGCGATCGAGACCGGGTTGTTCCCGATCTTCGAAGCGGAAGCAGGCCGCGTCACCCACGTGCGCAAGATCAGGAAGCGGGTGCCGGTGACCGACTATCTGAAGCCGCAGCGGCGCTTTGCCCATCTGTTCAAGGGCGGAGCGGTTGACCCCCGCGTGGCGCGCATCCAGGCCATCGCCGACCGGCACATCGAAGACTATGACCTGCTTGAAGCGGGAGCAGCGGCATGAAACACCCTTTTGCGATCTCGCTCGACGTCGGCTCCAGCAAGGCCAATCACACCGGCACGTGGCGCACCGAACGGCCCGTCTATGTCGACCGGCTGCCGCCTTGCAATTCGGCATGCCCGGCTGGCGAGGACATCCAGGGCTGGCTATCGCTGGCCGAACAGGGCGACTACGAAGCCGCCTGGCGGGCGCTGACCTCCAACAACCCGTTGCCGGCGATCATGGGCCGCGTCTGCTATCACCCCTGCGAAACCGCCTGCAACCGCGCCCAGATCGACGACGCCGTCGGCATCAACGCGGTGGAACGCTTCCTCGGCGACCTCGCCATCGACAAGGGCTGGACGTTTCCGTTTCCAGCGACGGACAGCGGCAAGACAGTGCTGGTCGTGGGTGCGGGTCCGGCAGGGCTTTCGGCAGCTTACCATCTGCGCCGCGCTGGGCATGCGGTGGTGATCCGCGAGGCGGGCCCGCTGGCCGGCGGCATGATGCGGTTTGGCATTCCGAAGTACCGCCTGCCGCGTGACATCATCGATGCCGAGGTGAAGCGCCTTTCAGATTTTGGCGTGACGCTGCACCTCAACGACAAGGTGGATGACATCGAGCAGGCGATGGCCGACGGTGCCTATGATGCGGCCTTCCTGGCGGTTGGTGCCCACATCGCCAAGCGTGCCTATATTCCGGCCGGCGGCGCGGCCCGCGTGCTGGATGCCGTCTCCCTGCTCCGCTCGATGGAGGGCGAGGAGCCGCCGTTGCTCGGCCGCCGCGTCGTCGTCTATGGCGGCGGCAACACGGCGATTGACGTGGCGCGCACCGCGAGGCGACTTGGCGCCGAAGAGGCGATCATCGTTTACCGCCGCACCCGCGACCGGATGCCCGCCCATGATTTCGAACTGGAGGAGGCGCTGGAAGAGGGCGTCTCGATGAAGTGGCTCTCCACCATCAAGACCGTGGACGGCACCACCATGCAGATCGAGAAGATGGAACTGGACGAGACCGGATTCCCGCAGCCCACCGGCGAATTCGAAACACTGGAAGCGGACTCACTGGTGCTGGCATTGGGCCAGGACGTCGACCTGTCGCTTCTGGACAAGGCGCCGGGCATCGAGATCGCGAAGGGTGTGGTGAAGGTGGGTCCCGACATGATGACGGGCCGCGCTGGCGTCTTCGCTGGCGGCGACATGGCGCCCTCCGAACGCACCGTGACGGTGGCCGTGGGCCATGGCAAGAAGGCGGCGCGCTACATCGACGGCTATCTGCGCGGCCAATCCTATCAGCCGGGCGAGAAGCACGGCGAGGCGTCCTACGACCGCCTCAACACCTGGTATTACGAAGATGCGCCAGCCACCGTTCGGCCGATGCTGGAAGCCGCACGCCGCATCGAGAGCTTCGACGAGATTACCGGCGGGCTCGACGAGACCAACGCGCTCTATGAGGCGCGGCGCTGCCTCTCCTGCGGCAATTGTTTCGAATGTGACAACTGCTACGGCGTGTGCCCTGACAATGCCGTGATCAAGCTCGGGCCGGGCAACCGCTTCCGCTTCGACTATGATTACTGCAAGGGTTGTGGGCTCTGCGCGGCGGAATGTCCGTGCGGCGCCATCGACATGGTGCCCGAGGCGATCTGACGCGCGTTCAGCGGATCTTCGGAAACACCCGTTCCGGGCTGTAGCTGTCGAAGCTCTTGAGCTTTTGGGCGTTGCATTCCGCCTGCCAGTGCGAGCCCTGCCGGACGCCGGACACGCAGCGGTATTTTGTCCTGTAGGCGTCGGTCACCGGGTTTTCCTCGATTGCGACTGCGGCGATCGCCACCACTTTGCCGCCCTGGCGCTCGACGAGGCGGATGGCGCCGTCCATGGTGCCGCCGGTCTCGAGCCATTGATCGACCAGCAGCACCTTGGTGCCGGCGGCGAATGCAGGCTTCCTCATCTCCATGTCCTGGGTGCGGCCGGAATAGTTGGAGAAGCTCACCTTGTCGGTGTCGACGCAGAGCTTGCCCGCCTTGCGGATCGGCAGGAAGCCAACGCCGAGCCGTGTCGCCAGCGCCGAACCGAGCACGAAGCCCATGGCGTCGAGGCCACCGACGACATCGCAGGTTATGCCATCGAGGTCGGCAACCAGATCATCGAGCAAATCATGGAAGGCCTCGCCGTTGATGTAGATCGAAGTGGGGTCGAGCCAGGCGAACTTCTCGCCCTTGGTGTTGGGCGCCATGAGGCTGAGATACCAGCGGTCGCCGCGGGGACCCTTTTCACTGGGCGTAGCATCACGGGTCATGCGTTGGCTCCTCGATCTCGGGTCAGTTTCATCAGCCTGGCCAGGCGGGCGGGCTCGATATTGTAGAAGTCGCCGGGATGGTTGATGCCGGTGGCGACCAGAAAGCCGTCGATATCGTCCGCATACTGATCAGCATTCTCCGGCGTGATGCCAGAGGCGATGGTGAGCGCGTGATTACCAATCGCCTTGCGGAAGGTGGTGATCTTGTCGAGGTCGGCGGCCTTGCCGGTGGCAACGCCGGAGGTGCACACCGCGTCCATGAAACCGGTGGCCAGCCGCGCGGCATCGGCGTAGTGCTCGGGCGCCACTTCGCGCTGCTTCTTGAAGCAGGTACCGCCCGTGTAGAATCCCCGCCAGCCGCAGGCGTCCTTGATCGATGCGATCTCCTTGGCCTCGACCTGGCCGTCAACGTTACTCAGCTCGTCAATCCGGGCGTCATCGGCCCAGTAGCCGTCGACGGGCGTTCCCTCGCGCTCGAGATTTGCCAGCACCGGGAAGGCCTCCTTGCCGGTGACAGCGAGAAAGTTCACGCCGAGCCATAGGCCCGGAAACCGCTCCCGCACATGGCGGATGATGGGCAGGAACTGCGGATAGGGGAAATCGTGGTTGATGAGGAAGACGCCCGCCGTCCCCTCGCCGATGGCGATCCGCACATTGCGCTCGGCCTGTGCGTTGTCGATGACGTGGATGACCGGCAGCACCACCGGGCCGACGCTCTTGAACAGCTTGTGGAATTGGGCGCGATCCATGGCGCAAAGATATGCGGTTGACCGTCGATAACAGAAATTTATAATCCTGATGTGTCGATGAGGATTGCTAATTGCGTAACGCGAACCTTCCCACGGACATCCTGCGCGCTTTTATCAGCGTCATTGATCTTGGCGGCTTCACCCGGGCGGCAGAGGCCCTGGGGCGCACCCAGCCGGCGATCAGCCTGCAGATGCGGCGGCTCGAGGATCTGGTCGGCGCAAAGCTGATCGTGATCGAGGGCCGCGAACTCAAACTCACGGAAGCGGGCGAGGCGCTGGCCATGTATGCCCGCCAGATTCTCCGGCTCAACGATGAGGCGGTGGCGCATTTCGCCGGCCGCACCTCGAAGGGCACCCTGCGCATCGGCCTTCCCACCGATTTCGCCGTGGCCTACCTGCAGGAGGTGATTTCCGACTTCGCGGCTGCCGTGCCGGCGGTGGAAATCGAGGTCCATTGCGAGCTTTCCCGGCACGTGCTGGCGCGGCTGCACAGCGACGAGCTCGACATCGCCATCGGCATTCTCAACAGCGACGGCAATCCCTATCTGGTGCGGTCGTGGGAGGAACGGCCGATCTGGGTTGCGGCCCGTAACGGTGAGGCCCATCTCAGAACGCCGGTGCCGCTGGCGTCGCACCCCGAGGGTTGCGAATACCGCAGCCGGATGATCGCAGCACTGCGCGCGGTGGAGCGCGACTGGCGCATCGTCTACACCAATCCGGGGATCAGCGGGTTGCAGCGGGCCGTGAGCACAGGGCTCGGCGTCTCCGTGCTCACCCGAAAGACATTGCTGCCGGACATGCAGGTGCTGGATGCGGCGGATGGGTTTCCCGGCCTCCAGAGCATCCGCATCGGGCTGTTCTACAAGCATCCCCGCTTGTCGGACGCTGGCCATGAGCTGGTGAAGTCGCTGATCACCCACATGGACGAGGCCGCCGAACCTGCATCGCCCCGCACAGAAGCTCAATAAGCCTGTCATATGCAATCATTAACAGCATAAATTTCCCGAATGAGGGGTTCGGGGCTAGCCTTGGCATGCTGCGCTAGACACGGGCATGAAGACCTGATGCAATGCGCGGCTGAGGGTAGTGGGAGAAAACCCGCCGGATGCCCCCCGGCCAGAGAGGGAATTTGCATGAAGAAGATCGTGAAACCGAGCCGGCGCGCCGTGCTGAAATATGGCGCCGCCAGTGCCGCGCTGGCGATGCCGTTCGTCAGCCGCGCGTGGGCGGATACCGTCGAAATCAACATGCTGGCCTGGTATGGCCATGGCGAGCCGGACGTGGTCGGCGAGTTCGAAGCGGCGAACAACGTCAAGTTCAAGCCCAAGTATTACGCCGGCGGCGACAACATGCTGGCGTTGATCGCCCAATCCCCGCCGGGAACCTACGACCTGATTCTGTCGGATGCGGAGTTCGTGCAGCAGCTCAATGCAGCGGGCTACATCGAAGAGATGAACCCGGCCGACTATCCCTTCGACGACATGCAGTATGACGACTTCAAGCAGTTCCCCGGTCATTGGTCGGACGGCAAATTGTATTCGGTGATGGTCCGCTATGGCCATCTCGGCGTGTCCTACAACACCACCGCCATCTCCGATGAAGAGGCCATGAGCTACAAGTGCTTCTGGAAGCCGGAAATCAAGGGCAAGCTCGGCCACTTCGACTGGCACCTGCCCAACCTCGGGCAAGTCAGCCTCTACAATGGCAATGGCGCCAAGCTGTGGGACCTCGATGATGCCGCGTGGGACAAGGTGAAGGAGACGACGATGTCGCTTCGACCGCAGGTCGGCGGCTTTTTCGACTATGGCGGCACCTTCAATGGCCTCAAGAACGGCGAGATGATGGCCATGGCCGGCATCGGCGACTGGATCACCGGTGTGCTCGAAAAGGATGGCGCGCCGGTGAAATCCGTGGTGCCGAAGGAAGGCGGCATCCAGTGGACGGAAAGCTATTCCATCGGCAAGGCCACGCCCAAGGCCGACATCGTCAAGAAGTTCATCCAGTACATGCTGTCGCCCGAAGGCCAGGTGCATTCCGCCATGATGGCGGCGTATCCGGGCTTCACCGTCACCAAGGGCGGCATGAAACTGCTTGGCGAGAAGGAGCCGAAGGAGGCCCAGCGTACCGGCCAGGTGGAAGGTGCCGCCAACAACCCGATTACACTGATCAAGGAAGGCCGCATCCACTATCGTGACATTCCGCACCAGCAGTCGCTGGAGGACTGGAACGACTTCTGGCAGGAATACAAGAACGCCTGATCCGGGCCGGCCAAGGCCGGTGCTTGCATTGGTGCTGGAGGAATTGTGCGTGCCCCGCAAAGGCGGCATAGTTCCTCCGGGGTGATGCGCCATCGGCGCAAGCCACGCCGAGGTGGCGTTTCGAGGGGAGAGATGTGACAAGCCCATCCCGCAGGGTTGAGCCTTACGCGCTGATGTGGCGGCTGCCGATGCTGATCTGGCAGGGGTTGTTCTTCATCGGCCCGCTGGCGTTCATGATCGCCATGTCGTTCTTCCTGGTGAAGAACTACCGCATGGAGCCGGCCTTCCAGATGCAGAACTGGGTGAAGACCTTCACCCGCGACTATTTCTGGTCGGCCTATGTCTTCACCCTGTGGATGGCGTCGCTGGCAACCGTGGTCACCACGCTTGCCGCCTTCCCGGCCAGCTTCTTCCTGGCCTTCAAGGTCAACGAGACGGTGCGGCGCTGGGCGCTGTTCTTTCTCATCATTCCGTTCTTCACGAGTTACCTCGTGAGAATATTTGCCTGGCAAGTGATCCTTGCGCAGCAGGGCGTGCTCAATGCACTGTTCGGGTTGGCCGGGCTTGGCCCCTACACCATGCTCAACACCCAGTTCGGCACGATCGTCGGCTATGCCACGCTGTGCCTGCCGCTGGCCATCATCCTGCAGACCTTCTCGCTGGCCAACATCGACACGCGGCTGGTGGAGGCAGCCCACAATCTGGGCTGCGGCCGGTTTCGCGCCATCTATGCGGTGATCGTGCCGCTGGCCAAGACGGGGCTCATCGTGGCGGCGGTGTTCTGCTTCATCCTGTCTTTCGGCGACTTCGTGGCGCCATACTATCTCGGCGGCTCCAAGCCCCCGACGCTGTCCATCATGATCATCGACACATCGAAGTCCGGCCAGCAATGGCCGCGCGCCGCCGTCGTCGCCATCACCATGATCGTCACCCTCTTGACCGTTGCCTTCGCCGCCATCGGCTATGCCTACAGGAAGCGCCGATGACCGATAGAACCCTCACCAGGGCGCTGCTGGCGCTCTATACCGCCTTCGTCTTCCTGTTCATCTTCGCGCCGATCATCGCGAGCTTCGTGTTCTCGTTCAATTCGGACCGCTTTCCCACCATCCCGCTCGGCTCCTTCACCACCCACTGGTATGAGAAGGCGTTCGGTGGCGATGCGATCTGGCCGGCGGCACAGACGAGCTTGCTGGTCTCCGTGTGCACGGCGGTGCTCGCCACCTTCATCGGGTTTTCCGCCGCCTATACCGACTACCGCTACGACTTCTTCGGCAAGAAGGCCTTCCTCGTCCTCGCCCTGCTGCCGCCCACCATCCCGCTCATCATCTTCGCGCTGGCGACATTGGGCTGGCTGTCGATGTTCAATGCCTCGGGCATGGTGATCTCGGTGATCATCGCCCACACCGTGTTGTGTTCGCCCTTCGCCATGGCGGTGATCCGGCTCCGGCTCAACCAGATGGACCCCAATCTGGAGTCCGCCGCCTGGAATCTCGGGGCGTCGGAATGGGTGACGATGAAATCGGTGATCATTCCCTTCACCAAGCCCTCGATCATCGCCGCGCTGTGTCTCACCGCCGCCGTCTCCTTCGATGAATTCGCCGTGGCCTGGTTCGTCTCCGGCCTCAACAAGACGGTGCCGGTGGTGATCCTTGAAATCCTCACCGGCAACGTCGATCCACAGATCAATGCCATAGGGTCCGCCGTGCTGGTGATTTCCATAACCCTCGTCGTCATCGCCCAATTGTTCATGATGCGGCTGCAGCCCAAAAAGCAGGAGGCCGCCTGATGGCTGAGCCGCTCGTCGTCTTCGACAATGTCGTCAAGCGCTTCGGCACTTTCGAAGCGGTGAAGCGCATGAACTTCGAGATACACGAGGGTGAATTTCTCGCCTTCATGGGACCATCGGGCTGCGGCAAGACGACAACGCTCCGCATGCTGGCCGGCCTCGAAGACCCGAGCGAAGGCGACATCCGCCTCGACGGCAAGTCGCTGGTCGGCACCAAGCCGCATGAGCGCGACACGCCGATGGTGTGGCAGTCGCTCGCCCTGTTTCCGTTTCTGAATGCCCGCGAGAATGTCGAGTTCGGCCTCAAGATGCGGGGCCAGGATGCGGCGTCGCGCAAGCGCAAGGCTCTGGACTGGCTGGAGCGGCTGGGGATCGGCGAATTCGCCGAACGCAACGTGGCCTCACTGTCGGGCGGCCAGCGCCAGCGCGTGGCTCTGGCCCGCGCGCTTGTCACCGAACCGCGCATTTTGCTGCTGGACGAACCGCTCTCGGCGCTCGACGCCCATCTCGTCATCCGCATGCAGGGTGTGCTCACCAAGCTGCAGCGCGACCTCGGCATCACTTTCGTCTATGTCACGCACTCGCAGTCGGAAGCCTTCGCCATGGCCGACCGCGTCGTCATCATGTCGAAGGGCGAGATCGCCCAGATCGGCACGGCCCGCGACATCTACCGCACCCCCGCCAACCGCTTCGTCGCCGAGTTCGTGGGCCGCAACAACATCTTTGCGGGCACGGCCAAGGGCGGCCGGCTGGTGGAGACGGAGGCGGGCACCTTCACCATCGGCGACGAGGTGGCCGCCGGCCAGCCGGTCACCTTCGTCGTCGCCGCCGATCTGCTGACGGTGTCAGCAACGCGGCCGGATGGCGAGAACGTGTTCGAGGCCGAAATCATCTCGGAGGAGTTCATCGGCTCGATGGTGACCCTGTTCCTCGAAACCCGGAGCGGCATGGAACTCAAGGTCCAGGTCCAGGAACGCCTGCTGGCCGATCTCCCCACCGATCCGGGTAACACGCTGTGGCTGGCCTTCGATCCCGCCCGGGCACATGTGCTGAAGGGCTAGGCGGATCGTGCTTCTGTGATGACGAACGTCACGCTCTATGCCCTGGTCATCGGGCTGCTGCACGTGGCATTCCTGATCCGCGCCATCCTGCGGCCCAATCGCGAACCGGCCTCGCGGGTGGCGTGGGCGCTGGTGATTCTCGCCGCACCCGTTGCCGGCATGATCGCCTACATTCTCCTCGGCGAAACCAATGTCGGACGCGGCCGCCGCCTGCGGGAGCGCAAGGCGCTGGCCCTGTTCCCGCCGATGGCATCCTCGCCGGGCCTGGGGCCCAGCGTGCCGCCGCCGGTGATCCCGGACCGCCACCTGGCGCTGTTCGCCACGGGACGCGCGATCAACGGCTTCGCTCCGGTGGGCGGGAACGATGTGCAGCTCTTGGCGGATTCGAACGCGGCGATCGACGCCATGGTGGCCGACATCGACCAGGCGCGCGACCACGTCCACATCAGCTTCTACATCTGGCTTGCCGATACCAACGGCCTCAAGATGGTGGAGGCGCTGATCCGGGCCAGGCAGCGCGGCATCGCCTGCCGGATCATTGCCGACGGGCTCGGCTCGCGCCGGTTGATCGGCTCTGAGCATTGGCGGCGCATGGCGGCCGCCGGGGTCGAGACGGTGGCGGCCCTGCGGGTCGGCAATCCGCTGCTTCGCGCCCTCAACGGCCGTATCGACATCCGCAACCACCGCAAGATCGTGGTGATCGACAACCGCATCACCTATTGCGGCAGCCAGAACTGCGCCGATCCGGAATTCCGCATCAAGGCGCGCTATGCGCCGTGGGTCGATATCATGATGCGGTTCGAAGGCCCGGTGGCGCGGCAGAACCAGTATCTGTTCGCCAGCCAGTGGATGGCCTCCTCCGCCGGCGACCTGACGCATTATCTGCGTGAGCCGCTTGACCCTGGCACGCCGGGCGTGGTGGCGCAGGCGACCGGAACCGGGCCCACCGTGCCGTTCTCCGCGATGCCCGCCCTGTTCGCCGCCCTCATCTTCGAGGCACGGCGCGAACTGTTCGTCACCACGCCCTATTATGTGCCGAACGAGATGCTGCAGGCGGCCCTTTGCGCCTGTGCAAGGCGCGGCGTGGCGGTGACCATGATCTTCCCGGCGCGCAATGATTCACGCATCGTGGCGGCAGCGAGCCGCAGCTATTATCTCGACCTGCTGGAGGCGGGGGTCACGATCTTCGAGTATGGCGCCGGGCTGCTGCACGCCAAGACCATGACGGTGGACGGCGAGGTGGCGCTGATCGGCTCGGCCAACCTCGACCGCCGCAGCTTCGATCTCAATTTCGAGAACAACATCCTGATCTCGGACGAGGGGGCGGCGACAGTGGTACGGCAGCGGCAGGAGACCTATCTCGCGCAATCACGGCGCATCACCCGCGAGGAGGTGCAAGGCTGGTCCATGCCGAGGAGGCTTTACAACAACACCATCGCGATGCTGAGCCCGTTGCTTTGAAAGAGGCAGTGGAGTTCAAGCCAGTCTACGAACTCCCTTTGCGTTTCTTCGGGACATGTTTCTCAAGGACCGGGATTTGCCGCTTCATGAATTTGTCAAACATGGGAACTGTGAATGCTGTTTCCCCGTGTCGCTGACTCCACACCATTCCTTTGTTGATCAACTGTTGTCTGACAGTTGCAACAGATGTGGCCTCGACGCCAAGTGCTGTGGCAATGTCACCAGTCTTGTGGGGGCCAGCACCGAGCTCTGCCATTGCACGCAAGTATTTTTGCTGAAGAACTGTGAGCCGATCAAACCGCACTCTAAAGAAGTTCGAATCCAGATGTGTGACAATACCGGGAGTAGCGTCTTCGACATCTGGTTTCGTTATTGGGCTTGAAGGCGCGTAGTTCCAAACATGGTAACCCCATTCTTGAATGAAGTAAGGATAGCGTTCGGTTACGCGTAGGATTTCTTCTACGGCAGCATCCTCAAATTCCACACCCTCTTTTCGGGCGGGGTATACAAGTGCCTTCTTTGCGGCTTCGTGTGGAAGTTTGTCAATCTCGGGATAGTTGAAGAGTCTTTCGGCGTATGATTTTGCGTTTCCAGCTAGTGCTGCAATTTGCGGGAGGCCTGCGCCCACGAAGTATAGCGGCAAGTTTCTTTGAGCGGTCTCGTGACAGGCTACGACTATTGCTGCTAGTTCTTTCGGAGAGAGGTATTGGACTTCATCCACAAACAGCGCAATTGCGGTTCGCCGTTCTGCAGCTGCTTCCGCGGTGGCAATAAGAAGCTGTGGCATATCCTGTTCAAGGTTTCCGGTATCTGCGATGCCGGGATCGGGCGTCATTCCAATTTCTATTTCTCCGACAGCAATTCGAAAGGCGCTCCCGAAATTGCGAAGAGCCGCCATTGCTTGTTTCACCTTGTTACCTGCATTGGCTTGCAGATCGAGACTGAAGAGAATCCGGCGGAGCTCCGGCACCAGCAACTGAGGTAGCGCACCTTCTTCGGGAGCCTCAATCTTGGCCGTCTGAAAGCCCAATTTGTCTGCATCCGCCTTCAATCTATTCAGCAGCACTGTCTTTCCAACACCCCGCAAACCGAGCAACATCAGGCTACGAACCGGGCGCCCTTTGAGTAGTCGCTCCAAGTCAATATGTGCGTCTTCAAGCAATCTATCACGTCCAACGAGCGCGGGCGGCTGAATGCCGGCACCTGGTGCGTAAGGGTTCTTTCGTCTGTCCATATCCTCTTTTAGCAACAATTAATGACTTTAACAACACTCTCATTAAACACAGTAAACTCATGCAGTTTGCGAAGTTGATTGAATTGCTGCCCCGTTTCCCTTATGTCCACCGCCATCACATGACGCTTGAACGTCTTCAGGCGCCGTCACGCATGGGGTTTTGACATTCCCGGGAGGTGACGATGCCAACATCCGGCAGCGAGTTCTCGCCCCCGGGTGCGAAATGCGTTTGGGCGTTGGAAAGATGTGCCTTCTCCCGTCCGCAGGATGGGAGAAGGTGGCCGAAGGCCGGATGAGGGCTGGCCACACCAAGCGCGGTGACAGAGCCCTCACCCGCCCTCCGGGCACCCTCTCCCACCGCTTCGCGGCAGGAGAGGGCATAGCGACACGAGGAATTTGATGTTTGACACCTTAAGCGAGCGCCTTTCGGGCATTCTGGACAAGATCACCGGACGCGGTGCCCTGTCCGAATCCGACGTCGACGAGGCGCTGCGCGAGGTCAGACGCGCCCTTCTGGAAGCCGACGTCGCCCTCGAAGTGGTGCGCACCTTCACCGACAAGGTGAAGGCCAAGGCCGTGGGCGCCGAGATCGTCAAGTCGGTGAAGCCCGGCCAGATGGTGGTCAAGATCGTCCACGACGCGCTGGTGGAGACGCTGGGCGGCAGCGAAGGCACGCCGCTCAACCTGCGCGCCTCGCCGCCGGTTCCGATCCTGATGGTCGGTTTGCAGGGCTCCGGCAAGACCACCACCACCGCCAAGATCGCCCGCCGCCTGACCGAGCGCGACAAGCGTAAGGTTCTAATGGCCTCGCTCGACACCCGCAGACCTGCGGCGCAGGAGCAGCTCGCCGTGCTGGGCCAGCAGGTGAACGTCGACACGCTGCCGATCATCAAGGGCCAGACCCCCGTGGAGATCGCCAGGCGCGCCATGTCGGAAGCCCGCAAAGGCGGCTACGATGTGGTCATGCTCGACACCGCCGGCCGCCTCCACATCGACGAGGAGTTGCTGGCCGAAGCCGCCGCCGTCCGCGACA
Organism: uncultured Aestuariivirga sp.; assembly: GCA_964510815.1. Lineage (GTDB taxonomy): Bacteria > Pseudomonadota > Alphaproteobacteria > Rhizobiales > Aestuariivirgaceae > Aestuariivirga. Next base: position 11,522 of record CAZECZ010000056.1, on the reverse strand, counting down.
TTGCCAAGCCCAATGAAACGCTTTTGGTCGCGGATGCCCTCACGGGCCAGGACGCCGTCAACCTCGCCCGCGCCTTTGACGAGAAGATCGGCATTTCCGGCATCGTGCTGACCCGTATCGACGGCGATGGCCGCGGCGGTGCGGCCCTCTCGATGCGTGCCGTCACCGGCAAGCCGATCAAGCTGATGGGCACGGGCGAAAAGCTCGACGGGCTGGAGGATTTCCATCCGGAGCGCATCGCTGGCCGCATCCTCGGTATGGGCGACGTGGTCAGCCTGGTCGAGAAGGCCGCCCTCGAGATCGACGCCGACAAGGCCAAGAAGATCGCCGAGCGCATGAAGAAGGGCGCCTTCGATCTGGAGGACCTGGCCGACCAGCTGAAGCAGTTGCAGAAGCTCGGAGGCATGGGGGGCGTGATGAATCTGCTGCCCGGCATGGGCAAGGTGAAGAAGCAGGTCGAGGGCATGGACCTCGACAACAAGGTGCTGAAGCGCCAGATGGCGATCATCGGCTCCATGACGCCCTATGAGCGGCGGAACCCCAAGGTGATGGACGCCAAGCGCAAGCGGCGCGTGGCGGCGGGGTCCGGCACCGAGGTGCAGGAGATCAACCGGCTGCTGAAGATGCACCTGCAGATGGCGGGCATGATGAAGCAGATGGGCAAGGGCAAGGGCCTGTTCGGCAAGATGATGGGCGGCGGCAAGGCGCCGGACGCCGCCGAACTCGAAAAGATGCAGGCCGAGCTGGCGGGGCTGAACCCCGACGCGTTGCCGGAAGACCTCAAAGAGATGATGCAGGGCGGCGCGCTGCCCGACATGTCGAAGATGCCAGCCATGCCGGGCCTTCCGGGGCTCGGCGGCGGCAAGCTCCCCGGCCTCGGCGGATTGCCGGGCCTGGGCGGCGGCGGATTCAAGGGATTGCCCGGATTGGGCAAGAAGAAGTGAAGATCAACGAAACACGGATATCAAAGGAGTAACACCATGGCCGTGAAGATGCGCCTTGCGCGCGCGGGCACCAAGAAGCGCCCCTACTATCATATCGTGATCGCTGACGCCGCAGCACCCCGCGACGGCAAGTTCATCGACGTCGTCGGCGCCTTCAACCCGATGCTGAAGAAGGACGATGAAAACCGCGTGAAGCTCAACGGCGAGAAGGCCGCCGAGTGGCTCAAGAAGGGCGCCCAGCCGACTGACCGCGTGCTGCGTTTCCTCGATGCCGCCGGCCTCAAGAAGCGCGAGCCCCGTAACAACCCGCAGAAGGCGCAGCCCGGCAAGAAGCGCCAGGAGCGCGAGAAGGCCGCCGCTGATGCCGCCGCTGCGGCAGCCGCGGCTGCTGCCCCGGCCGAAGGCTGAGGCCTGACGCGCCATGGCGCCGCGTGACATGGTCCTGGTGGGCCACATCTCGGGCGCCCATGGCATCAGGGGCGAGGTGAAGCTCCGCAGCTACACCGCCGACCCGCGTGCGATCGCCGCCTATTCGCCGCTCGAAACGGGAAAGGGCGGGAAGGTCGAGATCGCCAGGCTCAGGCCCCAGAAGGACGGCTTCATCGCCATTCTGAGAGGGGTGACGGACCGCAATGCCGCCGAGGCGCTGAAGGGAGCCGATCTGTTCGTCTCTCGTACGGCGCTACCGGAACCGGAGGAGGGCGAGGTCTATATCCACGACCTCATCGGCCTGCCGGTGCAACTGGCAGACGGCAGCACGCTGGGCGAGATTGTCAGCGTCGAGAACTACGGCGCCAGCGATCTGCTCGACGTGAAGATCGAAGGCCGCGCGGGCACAGTGCTCATCCCCTTCGCAGACGGCTATGTGCTGGAAGCAGATGGGGAAAAGGTGGTGGTCGACCTGCCGGAGGGCTTTCTGGATGAGGGCACGCGGGAATGAGCTTCGCTGCAACCGTCCTCACCCTGTTTCCGGAAATGTTTCCGGGACCGCTGGGCTTGTCGCTGGCAGGCCGGGCGCTGGAGCAGGGGATCTGGTCGCTGACGGCGCGGGACATCCGGGCCTCGGCCACGGATCGCCACCGGACGGTGGACGATCATCCAGCCGGTGGTGGTGCTGGGATGGTGCTGAAGCCGGACATTCTGGCCAAGGCCATCGACGACAGCGGGCATGTGGGTCCGCGGCTGTTGATGAGCCCTCGCGGCGAGCGGCTGACGCAGGCGCTGGTGCGGGATCTGGCGGCAGGTCCGGGTTGCCTCATCGTCTGCGGCCGGTTCGAGGGCGTGGATGAGCGGGTGATCGCCAGGCGGCAGCTCCGCGAAGTGTCGGTGGGCGATTATGTGCTCTCCGGCGGCGAACCGGCAGCGCTGGTCCTTCTCGACGCCATCGTCCGGCTGCTGCCGGGCGTCATGGGGAAGCAGGAGAGTGGCACGGAGGAAAGCTTCGAGGACGGGCTCCTCGAGCATCCGCACTACACCAAGCCCAATCTCTGGGAAGGCGTTGAAATACCGGCGATTCTTCTCTCGGGCGATCATGGTGCCATCGCCCGCTGGAAGAAGGAGCGCCGGGAAGACCTGACGAGGCGTCGCAGGCCCGACCTCTGGGCGGCCTACGAGTCTGGAAAGATTTGATTTTTGAACCGGTTGCGGGTATAGGCGCGCAACCCCGAAAGGAAGCGAGTTATGAATATCATCGAGCAGCTCGAAAAAGAGCAGGTGGCCGTGGTTGCCGCCCAGCGTGCGGTGCCCGATTTCGGCCCCGGCGACACCGTCATCGTCAACGTGAAGGTCAAGGAAGGCGAGCGCAGCCGCGTTCAGGCCTATGAAGGCGTGTGCATCGCGCGGTCCGGCGGCGGCCTCAACGAGAGCTTCACGGTTCGCAAGATGTCCTATGGCGAAGGCGTGGAGCGCGTGTTCCCGATCTATTCGCCGATGATCGACTCGATCAAGGTGGTGCGCCACGGCAAGGTGCGCCGCGCCAAGCTCTATTATCTCCGCGGCCGTACCGGCAAATCGGCCCGTATCGCCGAAAAGCAGCGCACCGTCTCGGCACCGAAGGGCGCCGGGGCCTGAGCCTCCGTACACGGATGAATTCGTAAGGGCCGGTGCTGAACCGGCCCTTTTGTTTTGGGACAGTATCATGAAGGATTACCTCACTGTAAATCGCCTCAATTGGGACGAGCGCGCGGCGATCCATTTCCGCGACGAGGCGGGCGGCTACCGTGTGAAGGAATTCCTTGGCGGTGCCGACAATCTGCATGACATCGAACATGCCGAGATCGGTGACGTGGCGGGCCTGCGCATCGCCCATCTGCAATGTCACTTCGGGATCGATACGCTGTGCCTGGCGCGGCGCGGGGCTTCCTGCGTCGGCCTCGACTTCTCGCCGGTCGCGCTGAAGGCCGCGCGCGACCTCCAACAGCGCACCGGGCTCGATGCGGTGTTCGTCGAGGGTAATGTCTATGATGCCCGCGCACTGACCGACGGAGACTTTGACATGGTCTACGTCACCTGGGGTGCGATCTGCTGGCTGCCCGATCTTGATGCGTGGGCGAAGGTTGTGGCATCCCTGCTGAAGCCCGGCGGCCGGCTCTACCTGCTGGAGGGCCACCCATCTCTCATGGTGCTGGACGAGGCCTCGCCGGAACTGCGCCCCGGCTTCGACTGGCGTACACCCCCGGAGGCGCCCCTCGTGATGATGGAGGAAACGACTTATACCGGCGACACCGCCAAGATCGCGAATGCGGCAACCCATGAGTGGATTCATCCGCTGTCGGACATCGTGAATGCCGTGATCGGCGCGGGGCTCCGCATTGACGCGCTGAACGAGCACGAGAAGCTCGCGTGGCAATTTTCTCCCATCATGGTACCGGTGGAAGGCCGCCGCCGCATGTGGGTTCTGCCTGAGGGTTTCCCGCGATTGCCGCTGGCCTTCTCGCTCTTTGCAGCGAAGTCCTGACGGCTTCCCCGCATCCCGAAGCAACGGCCCGCTGCCAATCGCGTCAATCAACAGAACGCCCCTGGTGCGTAATGCGCCAAGACAGAATCGTCTTGGCGAAGCAATGACGCACCGACCTATTGATGAGCGAGCAACTTACTTGACTTTTGATGGTTCCATCAAAAGTCAGGTTGCTCTAAGTCAATTTTAATCCGGAAGCGCTAGCGTCCGTCCAGGAACGCAAACTGGTTGCCGATCGAACGGCCTGCGGGAGCGACATGTCATGGTACCGGACAAGAATCTCAAGATCATTCTCATCGGCCTCGTGGGCAACATGCTGGAGTGGTACGACTTCGCGGTCTATGGCTACTTCGCAGCCATCATCGGAACGCTGTTCTTTCCGTCCTCCAGCCCTTCAGCTTCCTTGCTGATGTCGTTCAGTGCCTTTGCCGTCGGCTTCGTGTCCCGTCCCATCGGCGGTGCGATCTTCGGTCATCTGGGCGACCGGCTGGGGCGCAAGACGGCCCTCGTCTGGTCGACGCTGCTGATGGCCATACCCTGCACGCTGGTCGGGCTTCTGCCGACCTGGGAGACCATCGGCGTCGCTGCGCCGGTGCTGCTCGTCTTTCTCCGGCTGCTGCAGGGTGCGTCGGTCGGCGGCGAACTCACCGGATCGGTGACCTATATGTTCGAGCGGGCAAGCGGGGGACGCGAGGCGTCCACGTCGAGCTGGACGATCGTCGGAGCGATCTCCGGCATTCTGCTTGGCTCGGCGGTGGCGGCCGTCTTCACTGCGCTGCTCAGCACCGAGCAGCTTGCCGCCTGGGGATGGCGCATTCCCTTCCTCCTCGGTGCCGTCGTCGGGATCGCGGGCTATCTGCTGCGGCGGCATATGCCGGATGAGGTTGTTTCTCCAGGCGATCCGCAGCGGCGCAGTCCGATTGTCATCGCCGTGCGCGACCATTGGCAAATGATGCTGGCCGGCGTGGGACTGGCGATCATGGCCGCCATCAATTTCTACATGGCCTTCGTTTACCTCACCACCTACATGGCCAGGGTCGCGGGCATCGATCAGGCGCTCAGCCTTGAGATCAATACCATCAGCATGGTCGTCCTGGCGGTGGCGGTGGTTGCCGGCGGCCGGCTCGCCGACCGGTTTGGCGCGCGGCGGGTATTGATGGCGTCTGCCGCAGCGTTGTTCGTGGCCGCCTATCCGCTGTTCTGGCTGATCGACCATCCGGATCCGGACTACGCACTGGCTGGACAAATCTGCCTGGCAATCGTGGTCGGCCCCTACACGGGCGTCTATGCCTTCTATATCGGCAAGCTGTTCCCGCCGGAAATCCGGATGTCGGGCTTTTCCGTCTCCTTCAATGTCTCGTATGCGATCTTCGGCGGAACGGCCCCGATGATCGCCCAGCTCCTGGCCGATGACGTCGGCCCGCATGCCCCGGCACTCTATGCCATGGCAGCGGCCGCAACCGGCATGACGGCTCTGGCCTTCACCATGAGGGCCGGCGCGGCGGAGAACGCCGACCAGGGTGTGTTGAAACCAGCCGTCTCGTGAGGCTAAAGCGAGGTGTTTGCGTTGGGTAGCCGTTGGGCTGGCGGTGCGGCGCGGTCATCGATCCGAGTCCGGTGAGGTGCATTAACCAGCTGGAATTTCGATGGGATTCGTTGCAGCGGGAACTTGCCGGCCGAGATGCGGACGTGGGCGTCATGAGGCTGGACAAGCTCTTTCGCCTCCCCTATACACCGCGCCACCAGACCCGTGCCCAGGTAGCTCAGTTGGTAGAGCAGCGGACTGAAAATCCGCGTGTCGGTGGTTCGATTCCGCCCCTGGGCACCACTTCTTCAAATATTTCATTCATTTAGTGATATCGCTAAATTCGCTAGTATGTAGCTGGAGCCTTTCATACTCTACATGCATGGCTAGCAGAACGACGCCATTCGATATTCAAGGGGTACCTGGCTACCAGGAAGCACTGCAAATCTATCTATTACCTGCTTCTAGCCAGTGGGAGGTCAAGATCCACACCATCCTGCCTTTTATCGAGTGACTGGCTGCCGGTTCGCGCCGGAACTTTGGCTCATCAGTTCCAGCCGTGGAAATTTGTTCATAGTTCGTACTTACGAGGTTCCGGGCCTTTGCCAAATGCTCAATTCACCTTGACGAACCGGTGTTCCGAACCTGCACCAATGCGTCCCTCAGTGGTGCGGTCGTCAAAGTAATCCACGATCCAGGTCTCGGATGAAGGTGGCGGCTGAGTAAGTCTGTGGATTGTGGACCATCACGATCGAGGCGTTGTGATTGCGAAGGCCGCGCCAATTGACCCATCTCATTGACGGCCTTCTGTTCGGTCGGGCAAGATTTGTCACAAAATCCCGCTGTGCTTGTCCGTCAGCCTGTCATTAAGGAGGTCATCATGAAGTCTCTTGAGGAACGAAGCCCCATGAAGATGTGGTCCGCGCTCTTGGCAGTGTTCGCCGCTTCAATGTCTGTCTCCGCTTGGGCGCAGGATGCCACTCCGGTTTCGGAGGAAGTCCGCGGGCTCGTGGATGAGTTGCAAGCCGGGGAGCACCTTACGCCGCCGGTGGACAATGCCGACCGGCCGGCAGTTGCATCCGAGTCCGAACCTGACAACAACAACTATGGGACCGCCGGTCTCGTCGCCATTGACGGCAAGATATCCGGAACGATCGGCAAGACCGGTGATGTCGATTGGTGGCGTGTTCGTGCGCCGAAGCGTGGTGCGCTGCACTTGGCGAGCACATTGGCGCCGCCGGAGATTGATCTGGCAGTACGGCTCTTGAATGCCAATGGAGAGGTCATCAGCGGCTGGGTCAATGCGCCCGCAAAGGGTGGTGCGCTTGACACCGTCTTCGATGTCAGCGGAGGTGGCGAATACTGGCTTGAGCTTCGCGATGGACGCAATGATGCGTCGTCCGAAACGCCCTACGAAATCTCGCTTGGCTTCACGCCGGTGCCCGAAGTTGGCGAACCCAATGACAGTTATGGTGCAGCCACCGAAGTGCCGATCAATACGGCCATTTCGGCAAGCATCCTGCCGCAGGGCGATGTCGACTATATTGCCGTCAATGCTGATGGTCAGGGAGAGTTGGCCGTGAAGGTTGCCAAGGCCCCTGAAAACCTTGATCTCAATGTGCGGTTGCTCAATGCCAATGGAGATGTCATCAGTGGCTGGGTGTCGGCGCTTGCGGCCGGTGGCCCACTGGACGCTTTCTTTGATCTGCCCGCCGCCGGGCGCTATGTGCTGGAACTGCGCGACGGCAGGAATGACGCGCGATCGGAAACGCCCTTTGAGCTTGCATTGAACTTGCGCCCGACCGGCGACCGGGGCGAACCCAACAACAGTACCAAGGATGCCACACGTCTGGCGTTCGACGATCCACAACAGGCGGCCATCCTGCCCATGGGCGATGTCGACTGGTATCAGGTGGAGGCGCCCGCGCAAGGCGAACTGACGATTTTCCTCACTAATTCGCCCGAAAATCTGGATCTCAGCTTCCGCGTCCTGGACGCCAATCGCGAAGTCATTTCCGGTTGGTATGCTCCACTTGCCAAGGGCGGGGAAAACATCAACATTTTCGACATCCCCGCGCCAGGCAGCTATCTGATCGAAATCCGCGATGGCCGCAACGACCAGCGTTCGCCACTGCCCTTCACGGTCAAAGCGAGCTTTGTGCCCACCGCCGATACAGGCGAACCCAACAATGCCATCGGATTGGCGACACCGCTGTCAATCGGTGAACAAACCCGCGCCAATATCCTGCCCAAGGGAGATGCCGACTATTACGCCGTCGATGTCCCAGCCCAAGGAGCGATGACTGTTGCGCTCACCGGGTCGCCGGAGAATCTCGATATGTCTTTCCGGGTCCTCAACGATAACCTCGAGGTCATCACCGGATGGTTTGGGCCGTTGTCGAAGGGTGGCGACAACATCCAAGTGATCGACATTGGCGTACCCGGGCGTTACTATCTCGAGGTCCGGGACGGCCGCAATGACGAGCGCTCGCCGAACCCATATCAGATTGCCGCCGGTCTTGAAGAGACAGGCGATAGCTTCGAGCCGAACAACGCGATCGGCACTGCTGCGTCAATCGGCTTCGATGATCCCGTTACCGCCACCATCCTGCCAAAGGGCGACGTGGACTGGTATCGCGTCGACGCCGGACAAGCTGGTGTGCTGAGGGCGTCGATCAGCCAGTCGCCCGAGAACCTCGACATGAGCATCCGGTTTCTCGATGCCAATCTCAACACCATCAGCGGATGGATTGGACCGAAAGCCGCAGGCGGTCCGGTCGATGCCGAAGTGAAGATCAAGACCCCTGGCTCGTATTACCTTGAGGTCCGCGATGGCCGGAACGATGACCGCTCGGCCAAACCATACCGGCTGACGGTGACGGCGGTAGCGGCTGCAGAATAGGCGATCAGCCGCCACCGCCATATTTGGCGCGGCACGCGATGGCGCATGCGCCTGACGTGACGGGTTGGGCCCGGTAGCAGCCGAAAGCCTTGCAGATGCAGGGGCCGTTATCGAGATTGCGGCATGAGGGCGACCAACCCTTGTCCTTGGTATCATAACTGCAATCGAACTCCGTCTTGCCCCGGTTGCAGGCGCACAGGCAGTTCTGCAGGGCCACTGGATCGGAACGTCCGCCTGTCGTTGTTCCACCATCGCCGTCCGATGGTCCGGCGGTCGATGTGATCACCGGAATTAGTGGCGGCGCGTCCTCCACCAACTTGTCCTTGCAGGCCTGGGCATCTTTCTCGATGGCGCGGCGGCGGTCGGGCACGCCATCCAGCCTCAGAATGCTCTGCATGGCGGCGAGCTGGTCCTCGAAGGGGCCGGTCAGCGACTGGCAGTTGGCGAGGGCAGCGCGCTCCGCTGCGCCTGCACCTTCGCCGCGGGTTTCGGCGACGCCAACGGCGGCATCCTCGATGGTCTTGACGCGAGTTTTGAGCCGGTCCCATGGGATGCCGGCATGGGCTGCGGCGGTTGCATCGATCAAATCATTGATCTCCCGCGTGCAGTCTTCCTCGGCGCGGGTTGCCGCGGCCAGTGCCTCTTCGGCGCCGCGTTTGGCAGACTCGACATTACTGCTGGCGGCATCGACTTTCGTCATCAGATCGGCAAAGCCGCGCGCCGCATTGGCGGCATTCGATGATGCCGCTTGTGCCGTGGCGAAGGACTGTTCGAGCTGAGTATCGCCAGCACAAGCGGCAATGCCCCGCTCGGCGCTCTCGAACTGGCGAAGGGCATCGCCGGTCAGGCGGTCGACGGCCGTTCTCGCCACGCGGATTTCGGTGAGCGACTGACGTGCGGCATGGCATGCCTCCACGGCCGATCGGGGCTTGTCCGTGGCGGGCTGATCGGCAGGCGCCGCATTGCCATTGGCGGCGTTCGGGCCACATCGTTGCTTCAGCCCCGCCAGACGGTTTTCGAGGTCGCTGATAGCGGCGACCGCGTCCTTCCAGCGGTCCGAATGCTCGAGAATGTCGTTCAACGTGTTGTACTTGCCGTCTCGGATGGCCTCGATCACGTCCAGCATGGTGTGACCGGGCGCGAGCTGCCAACGACCCTCGCGAATGCCGGCGAGCACGCTTTCCAGCACCCGTTGGTCCACGGCGCGAAGCTTCTCGCATTCGCTTTCATAGCCGAAGAACTCCCGCACATTGCAGTTGATCTGTTCACCTGCCTGGGTAATCGCATCAAAGAGGTCAGCGACCATCATATCGATCTGCTGGCCAGTCTCGGTGTTTTCCAGAACCCAGCGTGTGCCGTAGTTGACAACGGCGAACTCGCCCATGGCCAGCGCAATGGTTGGATAAGCCTCGAACAGTGCGCCGAGCCCGCCTGCCATTACAAGGCGCTGTGCTGCGGCATCAGCCTTGGCGAACAGCGCTTCAGCCTCTTCCTCTGAGGTGTTCGGATCCAGTGCCCTGGTGATGGCCTCGGCATATTCCTTCAATGCATCACCGGCATTGTAGACCTCATAGGCCACGCCGGCAGCCTGCAGGGCGGCGAGCACACGCCCGCCCCAGGCGCGCAGCGCAGTTCGGCCCGATTGCATTGCTGCGCGATGTTCGGCCCGCATGGCGATGACGACCTCGCGGGCAAGATCATCTCCCTGGTTGCGGGCGATGGTCTCGATGAACTGGCCGCGCCGCGCTGGCGGAAAATCGGAAAGCAGAGTAGCGATGTCGCGCGCTGCAGCGCGGGCGAAATCCGGGTCGCGCATGGCTGCCTCAGCGCTCGATTGAGCTAGCCGCTCGATGGCATTCTCAAGCGAGTTCTGGGCCAGCGCGCTGGCCGCTGCGGTGGTCCTCAGATTGGCCGCCGAGCGTACCGATCCAAGCTTGGCAATGGAAGGATCGCGCACCAGCCGCCACGTGCCGTCCTCGGCTTGCTTGATCGACCACACGTTCATGTCGTCCAGAGTCTGGAGCGGCGATAACCCGCGCTGCTGGCGGAGCAGGGCGTTCGAACTTTCGATACGCGAGATGTATTTCTGCTCTTGCGCCATGATCTTCTGGAATTCGGCCTGGAAGTTCGGCGAGGAGAGAAGCCGCGGGTCCTTGCGCATCTGCGCCAGCATCTTCTGCTTCTTGGCGATGAAATCCTTCATCTCTTCGGCATAGCCCGTGAACATCTCGGGCGTGACCCGGACGTCGCCGCCGGCACGGCTCACGGCCTCGTAGACAGCCGCTGCCCGGCGCTTGTACGCATCGTTGTTGAGCTTGGCGATCTGGCGGAACTGGTCTTCGGTGACCCCGGCGGGATCGGCCATGAAGTCGGTGTCGAGCTGCACATGCCAGTCGTTGCGGCTGACATTGACATTGTTCTGCCGGAGATAGTCGTTGATGCGGCGATTGTAGCCCTGCTGCATGTTCTCGATCTGATCGGGGCTCGTCACTTTGGTAATATAGTCGGAGTCGGTTCCGGGATTGTAGGTGGCGGACGACGCCGTCTGAACGCGGAACTCCGCTCCCGCTTCGAGCGCCGCATCGCGCGCCAGACGCTGGTTGGTGTCGGCGAAATTGCGTTGTGCCGTCTGGTAGAGGTCATCGGTGATGTAGCCTTGCAGGGCTGCGCGGTTGATGGCGTCATTGCGGGAGAACAGCAGCGCTTGCTGCTGTGGCGTCGCATTGCCGTAACGGAGCGCGGCCAGCGCTTCCAGTTCGTCGACGGAGAGGATTTCAGCTGATGCAGCCGTGCACCACACGGTCACGACAAATGTCAATACGCCGACAAGACGGCAGAATGTGTTGCCAATCATATGCCTCACCTTCCTGCTCGTTCCCCGATATCTGTTGATCCTAGTCGGCGTCAGTGGAGTTGATCAAGGTTAAGTTGCGCGACTGGCTTTTCATAGTCTCCGCCGGAGCGCCTTGCGGCCGCTCGCCTAGCTATACGGTGCCTTCGGATGGCAAGTGGGTATCGACGGACGACTACTTTGCTGGTGACGGGACGTTGTGCCCGGCAGGCACCGTGCTCAGGGATCCGGCTCCCGCAACCGCAGCGGCAGCTTCGGACCTGGCAGACATCGGCTCCATGTCGTCCGATCTAGGCTGCAGACTCATAAAATCGTAGCCACAGGCGGATGGCAGCCAGCTTAGC
>CAZECZ010000055.1:0-24502 GCA_964510815.1 uncultured Aestuariivirga sp. | reverse complement strand
AAGCGCAACGCAGATGGCAAATCGCCAGCCTGGGAACGGATCAGATCCGGTCTCCCGGACAGCTTCAGGAGATCGTCGGCAGCGGTGCCCAACAGCACTGCCCCTTGGGGTGCGGATGCAGGCACGCGATCAATCTTCATGACCCGCGGTCCGGTGATCTCAGCCCCGGCAGCATCGTAAGCAGCAACATAGGCTTCCGAATTGCGCGCGTGAGCGACAACCACGATGGGTTTGTCACGGCTCTCTTCATTTGCCGCAATCGCGCGTAGCGAGTCGATTCCAATCACCGGAATGCCGAGCGCCTGTCCAAGCCCCCGCGCGAAGGCAAGACCAATGCGGACGCCGGTGAAGGTTCCCGGCCCTGTGGTCACTGCGATACGGCACAGCTCCGCGGGCGTTACTCCCGCCTCTTCCACCACTTGCTGCGCCATCGGAGGCAAGGCCTCGGCATGGCCGCGTTCCATCTCGACATACCGGCTGGCAATTACCCGCTCATCCACCTTGCCCAGAACGGCCGCAGAGCAAGCGCCCATCGATGTATCGATCGCGAGAATGAACATAAACGGCGTGATAGGCCGCTCAGGCCTCCACCGTCAAACGGCGCGTACTTCGCTGACCTCTGGTACGAAATGCCTGAGCAGGTTCTCGATGCCGTGCTTCAGCGTGGCAGTTGAACTCGGGCAACCCGCGCACGACCCTTTCATGTTGAGATAGACAATGCCATCCCGGAAGCCGTGAAACGTGATGTCGCCGCCATCCTGTGCCACGGCTGGCCGCACGCGCGTATCGAGAAGCTGCTTGATCGTTCCGACAATCTCGGCGTCGCCTTCGTCAAAGAACTCACTGGCGCCCGAACTGCCCGTGCCAACATCGTTAATCAGCATCGGAGCGTCTGAGAGATAATGGTCCATGATGAGACCGAGAATGGCAGGTTTCATGTGCTGCCATTCAGAGCCGGATTTCGAGACAGTGATGAAATCCTGACCGAGGAACACCCCGGAAACCCCTTCGACCATGAACAGTTTCTGCGCCAGCGGTGATTCGGCGGCGGCATCGGCATCGCGGTAGTCTCGCGTATCACCCGGCAAAACAGGCTTTCCAGGCAGGAACTTAAGAGTTGCAGGATTGGGTGTCGCTTCGGTCTGGATGAACATAGTCGAGTCCTCTAGTCGGATTTAATATAGGCCCGCTGGCGTAAAATTCAAAGGCCTCAGTGTCCGTCAGGATACGACGAAGCCGACGATCTCACGCGCCTTGCGGACGATGGGGGCCGCAATGTTCCTGGCCCGTTCCGAACCGTCGCGAAGAACGGACTCGATATAGCTGCGGTCGGCGCTGAGCCGAGAGATTTCCCCACCGATGGGGCCAAGCTTGGACACCGCCAGTTCTGCCAGATCGTTCTTGAAAACGGAAAACTGCCCGCCGCCATACTGCGACAGGACTGCCGTAACCGGCTTCCCCGACAGCGCGGCATAAATGCCGGTGAGGTTGTCAGCTTCCGGACGGCCCTTGAGTCCCGCGGCTTCTGATGGAAGGGGCTCGGGATCTGTCTTCGCCTTCCGGATCTTCTTGGCGATGGTGTCAGCGCTATCTGTGAGATTGATGCGGGAAAGGTCCGAGGGGTCTGACTTCGACATCTTCTTGGTGCCGTCCCGCAGGCTCATCACGCGCGTCGCGGGACCCGTGATGAATGGCTCCGGCGGCACGAAGAATTCCGGGCCAGCCTGATGAGCCGTGATCGCATCGGCAAAGTCATTGTTGAACTTGATCGCAATATCACGGGCCAGTTCAAGGTGTTGCTTCTGGTCCTCTCCCACTGGCACATGGGTCGCGTGGTAGCCGAGGATGTCGGCTGCCATCAGGATGGGATATGTATAGAGACCGACGGAAGCTGCTTCCTTGTCCTTGCCGGCCTTCTCTTTGAATTGGGTCATGCGGTCGAGCCAGCCTGTCCGCGCCACGCAACTCAGCATCCAGGCGAGCTCTGCGTGTTCTGCCACCTGGGATTGATTGAAAATGATGCTTCGCTTCGGGTCCAGGCCGCAGGCGAGATAGGCCGCGGTTACGTCAATGATCGCGCGGCGCAACTCGTCTGGTTCCTGCCACATGGTGATGGCGTGCAGGTCGACCACGCAATAGATGCATTCGTGGGTATCCTGCATATGAATCCAGTTCAACATGGCGCCAAGGTAATTGCCCAGATGCAGATTGCCTGTCGGCTGCATGCCGGAAAAAACGCGCGGAACGAACTTGGACATCATAACCCCCTTGGGAAATCGGCGCCGCTTATGCCCGCAAATGCCGCCGCTGAAAAGACCCGAACAGGCTCTTGCAACGGCGCGGCGAACCGAGTGTAAAGACTCCATGCCGGAATTGCCCGAAGTCGAAACCGTAATGCGCGGCTTGAAGCCCGCGCTGGAGGGCCGCAGGATCGCAGATCTGGTCTTGCGCCGTGATGGCCTTCGCTTCCCGTTTCCCAAGGACTTCGCGGCCCGGTTGAAGGGCCGGCAAGTTCAGCACCTAACGCGCCGCGCCAAGTATATCCTTGCTGAAATGGAGGGGGGCGACTGTCTCCTCGTTCACCTCGGCATGACCGGTCGGTTCACAGTCAAGCGGCCGGAGGGTCCGTCGCAGAATTTGGGGGAATTCTATTTTGAACCTGGCAGCGCTGACGGCGGTGATGGCGTGCATGATCACGTCATCTTCCTGCTCGATGACGGCTCCAAGGTTGTCTATACAGATCCTCGGCGCTTTGGTGTCATGGACTTGTTTCCTTTCGCCAGCGCCGGTGGCCATAAACTATTGCGCGATATCGGCGTAGAACCGCTGGGTAACGAACTGAATGCCGGCTACCTCGCCACAAGGTTCGCTGGAAAGTCGGCGCCGCTCAAATCCGCCCTTCTCGACCAGCATGTGATTGCGGGCCTTGGCAATATCTATGTCTGCGAAGCGTTGCATCGTGCTGGCCTGTCACCGAAGCGTAAGGCCAAGACACTTGCAAAGGGCAGCAAGGCCGGCCAGCGTCTCGACAATCTTGTTCGCCACATCCGCGATGTCTTGGTGGAGGCTATTCTCGCAGGAGGCTCGACTCTACAGGATTTCGCTCACACCGATGGCTCAGCCGGTGCCTTCCAACAGCGCTTCCTTGTTTATGACCGTGAAGGAGAGCCTTGCGAAACCTGCGGCAAGGCGATCAAGAGACTTGTACAGTCAGGCCGTTCAACCTTTTACTGTTCAGCCTGCCAGAAGTAGGCTGGATTCAGGATTTCTTACATGGACTACGAAAACATCATTGTCGAAACGAAAGACCGGGTTGGTCTCATCACGCTCAACCGGCCCAAGGCCCTGAATGCGTTGAATTCTGCGCTCATTGCGGAATTGAATCAGGCACTCGATGCCTTCGACACAGACCAGGCTATCGGGTGTGTGGTTATCACTGGCAGCGAGAAGGCTTTTGCGGCCGGCGCCGACGTCAAGGAAATGGCCGACAAGACCTATGTCGACGCCTACCTCGGCAAATTTTTGGCGGGATGGTCCGGACTTGCCAGAGCTCGCAAGCCAGTCATCGCGGCGGTATCGGGCTTTTGCCTCGGCGGTGGCTGCGAAATGGCACTCATGTGCGACTTCATCATCGCGTCCGAGACGGCAAGATTCGGCACACCTGAGATTACACTGGGAATCATGCCGGGTTTGGGTGGTACCCAACGTCTCCCCCGCTCCATTGGCAAGGCGAAGGCGATGGACCTCATCCTGACGGGCCGAATGATGGACGCCGAGGAGGCCGAACGTTGCGGACTCGTGGCCCGCATAGTCGCGGCAGATAAGCTGCTCGAGGAAGCGTTGGCAGCGGCCGCAAAAATTGCCTCTCATTCGCAGCCGATCACAATGATGGCGAAAGAAACCGTCAATCGCGCCTTCGAAACGACCCTGGAAGAAGGTGTCCGGTTCGAACGCCGCCTGTTCTTGTCGATGTTCACTACGGACGATCAGAAGGAGGGCATGAAGGCCTTCATCGAGAAGCGGAGGCCGGACTTTCGCGACCGTTGAAGATCACGACGGATAGATCACGCCCTTCTTGACAATGATATTGCCATATAGCCGCGCCTCACTCGAAGCGACGATGGCAAAACACGACTTCACCTTGTCGTAGAAAGTATCACCCTTGAGCGCCACGATCTTCTGCGCCGGCTCATATTTTTTTAAGACTGCGGCAAAATCTTCGAAGACCGGTTCCATGCGGTCGGGATCCAGATAGGCGGCAGGGCGCCAGACGGCTTCCGGCACCATATCGTCCACCGGAATGACCGACAGGATGGCGTCGAGAATGCGGGGAGCACCGTGGCCGTCCAACCGAACAAGGCGCTTGGCGTGTTCCTCGGCGGGATAGTTGCCGTCTACGATCGCAATCTCATCGCCGTGCCCCATGGCGCGCAGCACGCGCAGGAGATCTGGACTCAGTAGTGGATCGATACCTTTAAGCATCACTCTTGTTCCTTGAACAACACGTTGCTGTTTATGATGAAATTGTCAAACAAGGGCAGGCTGGCGGCCCCCATCGCCCTGGCGTCGGAACCAATCGACCCCTCGACGATGTCAAATGGTGAGATACCTTGCATGTCGACATGGTCCAAAGCTCGAATGACGGCTTCGGTCAGGCGTGCGCGCACATCCGTCGGCATGGCGCCGTCGATGACGATTGCGGCAGGTTCCAGAACTGCCGCCACGCCTGCGGCCGCTATGGCAATCGCTTGAGCTGCGGCCGCGATCCAACGGCCAAGGACCGAACCTACGGCCGACCAGTCGGATGGGTCTCGCCACAAGAGGTCAGGGTCTCCACCCGCCATCTGGATTTGCCGTTCCAACACATTCAGGGAAGCTGACTTGATCAATTGCTGACAGGCGCCGTCCTTCCCCGTCACCGGAAATGAACCCAGCGCACCGGCATTGCCCTTGCGTCCCTGGTGGATACTGCCGTTCAGAACGATGCCACCACCAATGAAATACCCAAGATAGAAATAGGCGTAGTCCCTGTAATCCTGCCCCTTTCCAAACAGCAATTCAGCCGCGCAAGCTGCCGTCGCGTCGTTGCAGAAGTGGACCGGCCAGTCGAACAATCGGCCGATCTCGCGAGAGAGGTCAAAATTCCGCCAGCTCTCAAGTACGTCATGCGGCGCGCGAACTTCGTCCTCCCAATTCCACAGCTCGAACGGCGCTGCAATACCAAGCCCTGAAATTCTCTGTCTTTGATCTGGTGGCAAATCTGCCACGAGATCCTCCACACCCTTCGCAACGAAGCCGAGCAATTCATGTGGTGCAGGAAACCGATAGGGGCGGTGGATGGTTCGCCTCACCCGGCCTGTGAGATCAAGTAGCACCAGGTCACCTGAGCGGCGGCCAACCTTCAGTCCAATGGCAGAGGCGCCATCGGGGTTGAGCTCAAATGGAATCAGTGGTTGTCCGACCTTGCCGCGCTTCGGGGTCAGGCGGCGCAACAATCCGTCCGCCTCAAGCTGGCGGACGATGACTGACACTGTTTGGGCCGAGAGGCCAGTCAGCCGGGCGATTTCCGCCTTTGGGAGGCTGTCGTGGAGACGGATCAGCGATAGAACCAGGCGTTCATTGTAGAGCCGGACACCGCTTTGGGTCGTGCCGCGCGACATGGCAGCACCCTTCGCGCCTTGCGTTCCAGTCATCACCCAGTCGGTCGTCACGTGCCATCCCGTCTCTTTCAGGAGACGAGATTTTCAGCACAGCCATGTTCTGTCAATGAATAAATCACGCCGCTTTACTTATTGACTCTTGATGGGTTTTGGTCTGTGATGATTTTGGCTGCCGGATCGGCCTGCCGATCCGGCGCCGCTATAAGGAACTGTACGTTCATCTCAGTCTGCCCCGTCACGGGGCCACGTTTCCATGGGAGGATCCACGTGAAGACCATTCTGAAAGCCGCTCTCTTCAGCGCCGCCGCGGTGGCACTGTTCTCCGCTGCCCCGGCCCAGGCCGAAGGTGTCGGCGCCTGCCTCATCACCAAGACTGAGACCAACCCCTTCTTCGTGAAGATGCGGGAAGGCGCGACGGCCAAGGCCGCCGAACTGGGTGTCGACCTCAAAGCCTATGCCGGCAAGGACGATGGTGACAACGAAGGCCAGGTTGCAGCGATCGAGACCTGCATGGCAGACGGTGTGAAGGGTATTCTGATTACTCCCTCCGATACCAAGGCCATCGTGCCGTTGATCCAGAAGGCCCGCGACGCCGGAATCCTGGTGATCGCCCTCGATACCCCACTTGAGCCGATTGATGCCGCTGACCAGACCATGGCCACTGACAACTTCCAGGCTGGATTCCTGATTGGCGCCTATGCCAAGGCCAAGCTGGGAGATGCCGCCAAGGATGCCAAGGTCGGCTTCCTCGACATCAATACCAAGCAGGTGACCGTCGACGTGCTGCGCGACCAGGGCTTCATGAAGGGCTTTGGCATCGACATCAAGGATCCGAACGTGATCGGCGACGAAGACGATCCGCGTATCGTTGGCCACGACTACACCAACGGCAATCCGGAAGGCGGCCGCAAGGCCATGGAGAACCTGCTCCAGATCAATCCGGACATCAACGTGATCCATACGATCAACGAACCAGCGGCTGCCGGGGCCTATGAGGCGCTCAAGGCCGTGGGCAAGGAAGGCCAGGTGCTGATCATGTCGGTGGACGGCGGTTGCCCCGGTGTTAAGGACGTGGCGGCTGGCATCATCGGCGGCACTTCGCAGCAGTATCCGCTGCTCATGGCCTCCATGGGTGTCGAAGCGATCAAGAAGTTTGCCGACACCGGCCAGAAGCCTCAGGCGACCGAGGGCAAGAACTTCTTCGATACGGGCGTGCAGCTCATCACTGACAATCCGGTAGAGGGCGTTCCCTCGATCGACACCAAGAAGGGCCTTGAGCTCTGCTGGGGTTGATCGCGTCGATGATTCATTGAATCATTGCAGTCAACACGAGAGGGCGGTCCGCGTGGCCGCCCTTCTCAACAAGACACAGCGGGCGTAACCGCGGCGAGAGGGAGTGGGGGCGATGGCACAGGAACATGAACAGGTTCTTGAGAAGAGCGATCAGACAGTAGTCCATTTCAGCGAGAATGACTCGCTGATCCGGCAGTTCCAGCAGTTCTTGCACTCAAGTCCGGCTGCGGTTCCTTTGATCGTGCTGATCATGTCGGTCGCGATCTTCGGTGTCCTTGTCGGCGGAAAATTCTTCAACGCCTATTCGCTCACCCTGATTATCCAGCAGATTACCATCGTGGGCATTGTGGGAGCAGCGCAGGCGCTGGTGATTCTGACGGCCGGCATCGACCTGTCTGTCGGCGCAGTCATGGTGCTTTCGGCCGTGATCATGGGTCAATTCACGTTCCGCTACGGGATCCCAGTTCCCATTTCAATTCTGTGCGGTCTTGCCTGTGGCTCACTGTGCGGTTTCATAAATGGCTGGCTGGTCGCGCACATGAAGCTGCCGCCTTTCATCGTCACCTTGGGATCGTGGCAAGTCTTCAACTCGATCAAGTACATCTATTCGAAAAACGAGACCATCCGCGGCCAGGATATCGAAGCACAGGCGCCACTGCTGCAGATCTTCGGCAAGCAAATCAATATCTCGGGAGCAGTGTTCACGCTTGGCGTGGCTTTCATGTTCGCCTTGGTGATCTTCCTTTGGTACGTCCTGAACTATACCGCTTGGGGGAGACGGCTTTATGCCGTCGGCGACGATCCGGACGCCGCCGAACTCTCGGGTGTACCCGTCAAGCGTATGCTCATCATGGTCTACACGCTCGCCGGCCTCATCTGCGGACTTGCGGGTTGGGTCTTGATCGGGCGCATCGGTTCGGTCTCTCCCACATCGGGTGAGTTTGCCAATATCGAGTCCATTACGGCCGTGGTGATCGGTGGTTTGTCACTGTTCGGCGGCCGGGGCTCAATTTTGGGAATGATTTTCGGAGCCCTCATTGTCGGCGTATTTTCCTTGGGCCTCCGTCTCTATGGTGCAGACGCACAATGGACATGGCTCCTCATTGGCGTCCTCATCATCGGCGCCGTCGCGGTCGATCAGTGGATTAGAAAGGTAGCTGCATAATGGCCAGGGAACCCATTCTCACCACCCGCGGTCTGGTCAAGCGCTTCGGCCGGGTCACCGCACTCGATCGCGCCGATTTTGATCTCTATCCCGGCGAAATCCTTGCGGTGATTGGCGACAATGGTGCCGGTAAGTCTACCCTCATCAAGGCGATTTGCGGCGCCCTGATCCCTGATGAAGGCGAGATCCGTCTCGACGGAAAACTTGTCGAATTCTCAAATCCCATGGAGGCTCGCGAGGCCGGCATCGAGACCGTGTACCAGAACCTCGCATTGTCACCTGCGCTGTCGATTTCCGATAACATGTTCCTTGGCCGCGAAATCAGGAAGCCGGGGCCCTTGGGATCGATCTTCCGTATGCTTGATCGGACCGAGATGGAACGAAAGTCTCGCGAGAAACTGACCGAGCTTGGTCTCATGACGATTCAGAATATCAGCCAGGCAGTGGAAACACTGTCGGGCGGCCAGCGCCAGGGTGTTGCCGTGGCGCGCGCTGCGGCCTTCGGTACCAAGGTGCTGATCATGGATGAGCCAACCGCGGCCCTCGGTGTCAAGGAATCCCGCCGCGTTCTGGAACTGATCCTCGACGTCAAGCGGCGCGGCCTGCCCATCGTGCTGATCTCGCACAATATGCCGCATGTCTTCGAAGTCGCAGATCGCATTCACATTCATCGTCTCGGCAAACGCCTTTGCGTCATCGACCCGAAACAATACACGATGTCTGACGCGGTGGCTTTCATGACTGGCGCCAAGGATCCGCCTGCAGATCTGGCCGCCGCTTAGAGCTCTTTGCTTGCCGCCTATAGTGTTGCATAAGTCCCCCGTCTAAAGGGGACTCGTGATTGATGACGACTGGCGGAAATCGGCTACTTCTTGACCTCTACCGCACCATGCGGCGCATCCGTACCTTCGAGGAGCGGGTGAACGAACTCTTTGTGCGCGGCCAGACTGCTGGCTCAATGCTTCACATGTCGATCGGAGAAGAAGCCATCGCGGGCGTCTGCGAGGCGATGGAACAGGGCGACAGCTTCACGACCCACCACCGCGGCCATGGCATCTTCATTGCCCGCGGTGCCGATCCCAACCGTATGATGAGCGAGATTGCCGGCAAGGCCGACGGTTATTGTTCCGGCAAGGGTGGGTCCATGCACATCGCTGACATGGGGCTTGGCCATCTCGGCGCCAATGCCATCGTTGGCGGCGGCATTCCCCACGTTGTCGGCGCCGGCATGTCCTATCGAAACAGAGGCTCGAAGAATGTGGCTGTCGCCTTCTTCGGTGATGGGGCTTCACAGCAGGGCATTCTCTATGAAGCGATGAACATGGCAGCGCTGTGGAAGTTGCCGGTGGTGTTCTGTTGCATCAACAACCAGTATGGCATGGGTACCCGGATCGACAGGGCTGCAGCGAATCCGAATTTGCACGAACGCGCCATCGCCTGCGGTTTGAATGGCGTTGCGATCGACGGCGGAGACGTCGAAGAGGTTCACGAGGTGTCAGAACGTGTCTTCGCAGCTGCGCGCGTCGGACGCCCCGGTTTCATTGAACTCACCTGTTACCGCTTCTACGGTCATGCCCGTCTCGACAAGAGTCCCTATCGCGACGAAGCCGAAGAGGCTGAAGGACGCAAGCGCGACGCAGTCGCCAATGCCCGCGGCAGACTTCTTGAACGGAAGACCGTGGACAGCTCCACACTCGATGAACTTGATGAAGATGTGAACAAGGAAATGAATGCCGCCGTCGAGCATGCGATTGCTGCACATCCTCCCGATCACGACTCCATGTTTCGCGATGTCTTTGCCGAAGGCGAACCCCGGCCGAGGCCGCTGCGCCACCACCTGTCAATGATTCTGGGGGAGGCGCGCTGATGGCTTCGATCGAGACCACCTATCGCGATGCCCTGCGCCAGGCTCTCGTCGATGCCATGACTGAAGATCCATCGATCTTCATCATGGGTGAAGAAGTGGGCCGCTATGGTGGTGCCTATGGCGTCACCAAGGGCCTGCTGGAGATGTTCGGCGAGAACCGTGTCGTCGATACGCCTATCGCCGAAGCGGGTATCATCGGGGCCGCGGTCGGCGCTGCAATGACCGGATCACGTCCTGTTGCGGAACTGATGTACATCGACTTCGCTGGCCTCACCATGGATCAGGTCGCTAACCAGGCTGCCAAGAGCCGCTACATGTTTGGTGGTCAGATTGGTGTGCCAATGGTCCTTCGCACACAGGGTGGCACGGGACGTTCCGCTGCGGCCCAACACTCGCAATCACTGGAATCCTGGTTTACCCATATGCCGGGGCTCCGCGTCGTCATGCCCGCAACGGTCAACGATGCCTATCACCTGCTGCGCATGGCGCTCAGATGTCCGGACCCCGTGATCTTCATCGAGCATAAGGGTCTTTATGTGAGGAAGGGCGAGATGGACCCCGACCGACCTGATGGAAAATGGGGTCAGTCCGTCATTCGCCGCGAAGGCAGCGACGTCACCATCGTCACATATTCGAAGATGGTCTTGGAGTCGCTTGCCGCATCAGAGGCACTTGCGAGAGAGGGTGTCGACGCAGAGGTCGTCGACATTCGATGTCTCAACCCGCTCGACGACGAAACATTCATTCAGTCCGTGATGAAGACCGGCCGCGCCATGGTCGTCACCGAAAGCGTGATGACGTCCGGATTCGCTGCTGAGCTGTCAGCCCGCATTTCGGAGCGCTGTTTCGATTATCTGGAAGAGCCGGTGATCCGTGTTGCCGGCGAGGATATTCCCATCCCGGTTTCACCGGCCCTGGAGCGCGGCTCGGTCCCTTCTGCCCAACTCATCGCGGAAGCGGGGCTTTGGCTCGTCAAGAGGATTGCGCCATCATGGGCCGCATAGTCGAGATGCCTCTCCCCCGTTTGGGGGAAACAATGGAAGAAGGCCGGATTGGGCTCATCATCAAGAAGCCTGGCGAAGCGTTCAGGCGTGGTGAAACCTTGCTTGAGGTTGAAAGCGATAAGACCACGGTGGAGGTCCCTGCTCTTCAGGACGGTGTTCTCATCGAATGGCTCGTGACGAGCGATCAGATGGTGCCAGTCGAGAGCGCCATCGCGCGCATCGAGATCGAAGGCGAAGCTGTGGCGGAGGCGCGGAAGGCTGAAGCACCTGCTTCGAATGCGCCGGTGCTCAGGTCAGTGCAGAGACATCATGTCGGCGTCTCGAATGCGCGTCCGCGAGCCTCGACCGCAGCCCGCGTCGCCGCGCGCCGCACCGGGATTGACCTTTCCGCCTTGGCGGGATCAGGCCGTAGCGGCCGCATTACGCGCGCCGATCTGGCAGCAGCATCGCGGCCGGCCCGTGCCACCTATCACGTTGAAACAGCGCACGGCAAAATCTTCTACCGGGAGTGGCCCGCACACGGCCGGCAAATCGGCACCGTTCTGCTGATCCATGGCCTCTTTGCGGACTCGCAGAGTTTTACCACGCTCGGACGAAAGCTTTCTACGCTGGGATTTCGTGCCATCGCCGTCGACCTTCCAGGACACGGAGAAACCCAATCTTCCGCTGAGACCATCGAGGACCTCGCCGCAGCCATCACCGCGTCTCTGCCACCGGAAAAGCTGGATATTGTCGCACATTCCTTTGGGGCAGTGATCGGGTCGAAACTGATGGAGCGGGCGCGCTCTCTGACAATGCTTTCACCGGCCGGGTGTGGCGAGGAGATCAGCGGTGCTTTCGTTGACGCAATGCTGGGTGTGCAACTCGATCACGCATTCCAGCTTCTGGGCGATTCTGTGCCGCTTGAGGTGCAAACGTCCTTGGCCGAGCATCTGTCGACGCATGGTCGCCATCTTCGGGCGATCGCGTCACATGTGTCGCGCGACGGTTCCCAGATGGTTTCCATTCTCGGAGCGCTCGCCAACGCCACAATTCCCGTGGAAGCCGTTTTCATGCGAGACGACGCGATCATTCCCGCCCATCACGCACTCAACCTGCCTTTCAATGTGGCGGTGAGAGTCATGCCCGGCGCAAGTCACATGCCGCACTGGCGGGATCCTGAAGCTCTCGCCAATCTCGTCGCGCAGATAGCCCGGCGCCGAGGCTGAGACGGGCCTATTTGGGTACCGGCGCGCTACTATGCAGAAGTCCCTCGGCCTTGAGGGATTTCCACAAGTCTTTCGGAAGCTTGGCGTCCATTGTCTTGGCGTTGAGGGCCACCTCTCTTGGGCTGACACCGCCGGGAATGACGCTGACAACACTTGGATGGTGCAACGGAAAGCGTAGCGCTGCCTCGGCCAGCTTCACCTTGTGTGCCTTGCAGACCCGCTCAATCTTCTTGACACGGTCGATGATCGCCTCGGATGCTGGCTCATAATTGTACATGGCGCCCTTTTTTGGCCCAACGGCGAGAATGCCTGAGTTATAGGGTCCTCCCAGCACGATCCCCACACCGCGTTCCTCGCAAAGCGGCAAGAACGATTCGAGCGCTTCCTGTTCCAGGAGCGTGTAGCGGCCTGCCAACAGGAAGATGTCGAAATCGCCGGCACGGGTCAACGTCTCTGCAACCTGCCATTCGTTGATGCCAGCGCCGAAGGCCTTGATCACCTTCTCGTCGCGCAGCTTGCGAAGCGCATTGTAGCCGCCGCCCATGAAAGCCAGCACATGAGCATCGCGGGCCGCTTCCGTGCCATGGGTGAAAACGTCGATGTCATGAGCGAACAGAATATCGATCGAGTCGATACCAAGACGTTCCAGCGAGAATTCGATCGAGCGCATCACGCCGTCATAACTGTAGTCGTAGCGTTCCTTGCGGGACGGCGTGTCGAAGAACTTGCCAATTCCGGTGCGCTGTTCAGGCGGGCAGACTTCCAACAGGCGGCCGACCTTTGTCGAGATCACGTAGTCGTCCCGCTTCTTGCCACGCAGGAAGTGGTTGAGACGGGTTTCTGCAAGGCCCAGCCCATAAAGCGGTGCCGTATCGAAATAGCGGATCCCGGCCTTCCAGGCTGCATCAAGTGTTTTCTGGGCATCGGCCTCTGAAACCGCACGGTACAGATTTCCGAGCGGTGCCGTTCCAAAGCCCAGCTCCGTAAAGCCGATCGATTGCCCGGAGGGCGCCTTGAACATGCGCTTCTTCATTTTGTGGTGCCTCCTTGTCGTGTCAGGTCCGCAAACAGTTCGGGTCTGTCTTCGGCGAAAGTTTCGAGTTCTGCAAGGACTTCCAGCAAATGCCGGTTCATAGCCTGCGCCGCAGCGTCTCCATCGCGGACTTCGATGGCGTTGTGAATGGCCTGGTGTTCCGCGAGAGTCGTTTCCAGCCGGCGTCGGGTGTTGAGCAGTCGGCGGATCCGCTCCAATCCCAGCCGGGCCGATTCTGTTGCGTTGCGCACCCGTCCAAACCCCAGATGCTCCTGCAACAAGTCATGGAAGATGAGGTCGAAGTTGTGAAAGCCTTTTCGGTCGCCGCTCTCAATGGCAGCCTTCTGATACCGCAGATTGCTCGCCAGCGCGTCGGTCAACGCATTCGTGGCTGAGATGGCCACCTGCCGCACCGTTTCGACTTCCAGCGCCCGTCTGAGGAACATGTTCTCCCGGATATCGGAAATCTTGATCAGTGCGACGCGCGAACCGCTTTGCGGGATGATGTCGACCAGACCCTCGGACGCCAGTCTGTTCATCGCCTCTCCGACCGGAAAGCGCGACACGCCTAGTCGCGAAGCGATAGCCAGCTTGTCGATGGATTCACCCGGCCTGAGGTCCAGTTGGACGATGGCATCCCGCAGTGCACCATAGACTCTGGCCGTCGCCGTGCCCCTGGCCGTGGCAGAGGGCTCGCCGAGAAAATCATAGGTGACTGTGGCAACTGGCATGCTAACATGTTAGTGGTTTTCGCAAGACACACAAGCCCCGGTAATCGAGAGACCCAACAACATGACCGTTTCCGCAACCACATCTCCACGCATGCTGCGCCTGTCTCCGGATGACAATGTGCTGGTCGCCATTGATGTCGTGGACAAGGGAGCGGCGGCTCCCGAAGGTATCACGGCACTCGACCGCATCATGAAAGGCCACAAGATGGCCGCCGCCGACATAAAGTCAGGCGAACCGGTAAGGAAGTTTGGACAGATCATTGGCTTCGCGAAGCAGGACATGCCGAAGGGCACCTGGATCCACGAACACAATACCGGGATGCATGATTTTGCCCGTGACTATGCCTTTGCCCAGGAATCGAAGGCAGAAGACATCCTGCCGGCGGCACACCAGGCGACATTCCAGGGCTACCGCCGCGCCAATGGCAAAGTTGGCACACGCAACTACATCGGCATCATGACGAGCGTGAATTGCTCGGCGACCGTGGCAGGCTTCATCGCCGAGGAAGTCCGGCGTTCCGGTCTGTTGAACGACTATCCCAACATCGATGGCATCGTGGCCCTCAAGATGGACAACGGCTGCGTGGTCGATTACCGCGGTGCGATCTTCGACATCTTGAAGCGCACGGCGTGGGGATACGCGACGAACCCCAACATGGGCGGCGTGGTCATGGTCGGCCTCGGTTGCGAGGGCTTCCAGATCCCGCGCTTCAAGGAAGCCTACGGCATCACCGAAAGCGAAACCTTCCGCAGCATGACGATCCAGGAAACTGGTGGCACCCGCAAGACCGTTGATGCCGGCGTCGCCGTGGTGCGCGAGATGCTGGCGCACGCCAATGACGTGAAGCGGGAGACCTGCCCTGCGTCCGACCTGATGGTCGCCTTGCAATGCGGTGGTTCGGATGGTTATTCGGGTATCACTGCCAATCCGTCACTGGGCGCGGCCGTGGATATCCTCGTACGCCATGGCGGCACGGGCATACTCTCGGAGACCCCGGAGATCTACGGTGCCGAACACTTGCTGACCCGCCGCGCGGCGAATCGCGAGGTGGGCGAGAAACTCGTGGACATCATCAAGTGGTGGGAAGACTACACCAGCCGCAACAACATGGAGATGAACAACAATCCGTCTCCCGGTAACAAGCTTGGTGGCCTCACGACAATTCTTGAAAAGTCACTGGGTGCGGCGGCCAAGGGCGGCACGACCACGCTTCGGGACGTTTACCGCTATGCCGAGCCCGTCAAGACCAAGGGCTTCGTGTTCATGGATACGCCAGGATACGATCCGGTCGCCGTGACGGGCCAGGTCGCCGGGGGCTCCAATCTGGTTTGCTTCACCACCGGAAGGGGCTCGGCCTATGGCTGCAAGCCGGTGCCTTCGATCAAGCTCGCGACCAATACCGACATCTACAACCGTATGGTCGACGACATGGACATCAACTGCGGCGATGTCCTCGACGGTGTCTCGATTCAGGACAAGGGCCAGCAGATCTTCGAGACAATGCTGAAGGTGGCGTCTGGTGAGCGCAGCAAGTCGGAATTGCTCGGCTATGGCGACAACGAATACGTACCGTGGCATGTCGGCGCCGTGATGTAATCGAGGCCCGGTCATCTTAGGACCATCATTTCCCGTAAAGCATATTCTGCTTCGGGAATAGAAGGTTCACCGGCCTTAAAGGTGGGGCTGATAGCGCGTTACCCGGGGAAGTGGAGTAGCCGGGGACGATGGGTCTCTTCAGTTCGGGCAAGCGGAAAAGCCGCAAGCAAAAGGTTGAGCCGCGGTTGTTTTCAGACAACAACCGCCGGCAAACCAGTTCCCGTCGCAAACCTGCCCGCCGTCGTTCCTTGCTCGGTTGGCTGTTCCGCACGGCTTTCGTGCTGTCATTCTGGGGCGTCGTGGCGCTTGCGGGGCTTTTTGGCTATATCTGGTTCACCCTGAACGAAAACGGGCAACTCAAGATTCCGGATCGCGAGCCGGGTGTAATGCTGCTGGCATCCGATGGAACGTTGCTCGCCGAACAAGGGTCCTTCTATGGTGACGACGCGCGATTGAGCGACCTGCCTGATTACGTGCCGAATGCTGTCATTGCAATTGAGGACCGCCGCTTCCGGTCTCACTTTGGTGTCGATCCGATCGGACTGGCGCGTGCGATGTATACCAACTATCGCAGTGGCCGCCTGGTTCAGGGCGGTTCCACGCTCACTCAGCAGCTGGCCAAGAACCTCTTCCTCAGTGCCGACCGCGCCATTTGGCGAAAGCTGCAAGAGGTGGTACTCGCCGTTTGGCTCGAAGCCCATTTCAGCAAGGATGAAATTCTTCAGCTCTATCTGAACCGGGTCTACTACGGCGCTGGTGCGACAGGGATCGAAAAGGCTGCCCGGACATATTACAACAAGCCGGCAACCGAGCTGTCCCTTATGGAGGCGGCTACCCTTGCCGGAGTTTTGAAGGCACCGACGAACTACAGTCCCGCGACCCATCCTGATCGTGCCGCCGAAAGGGCAAGGCTTGTCCTAGCAAGCATGGTCGAGGCCGGCTTCATCACGTCCGCGGATGCACAACAGGCCAAGGACTCGCCGCAAACCGCCAGGCCCTCGGACTATGTTCCGGCAAAGCAATATATCGTCGATTGGGTCAACGAGCAGCTTCCGGACCTGATCAAGA
This sequence comes from uncultured Aestuariivirga sp., assembly GCA_964510815.1. Classification (GTDB taxonomy): domain Bacteria; phylum Pseudomonadota; class Alphaproteobacteria; order Rhizobiales; family Aestuariivirgaceae; genus Aestuariivirga. The sequence goes on along the minus strand of CAZECZ010000055.1, from coordinate 7,876 downwards.
CCTATGATCAGTCAATCGTGATCGAGACGACCATCGACCAGTCCATTCAGACATCAGCAGAGAAGTCACTTCGCAAGCGTCTCAACGAAGACGGTGCCAAACTTTCAGTCAGCCAGGGCGCCGTCGTCGTCCTGGATGGTGCGGGTGCCGTGCGCGCCATGGTTGGCGGCAAGTCCTACAAGCGCAGCCAATTCAACCGTGTGACCAAGGCGAAGAGGCAGCCGGGGTCGGCCTTCAAGCCGTTTCTGTACGTGGCCGCGGTTGAGCAGGGTTTCACGCCCGACACCGTCGAAGTCGATGAACCTGTGAGATACGGTAACTGGCAGCCGGAGAACTACCGCCAGAAATACCTGGGTTCTGTGACGCTGGAGAAGGCCCTGGCCCTGTCGCTCAATACCATTGCGGCCAAGCTGGTAATGGCAGTGGGACCTGATGCGGTGGTCGCCGTTGCACACCGCTTTGGCATCACGTCGGAACTCAGTGATGATCCTTCAATTGCCCTCGGCACATCGGAAGTCACACCTCTGGAGTTGACAGCTGCGTTCGTGCCCTTTTCAAATGGAGGCGTGCCAGTTGTACCCTACGGCGTGACGAGAATTTCGACACGTGATGGCAGAGTCCTCTACGAAAGATCCGGCGCCGGCTTTCCGCCGGCCATATCGAGCCACGATCTCGGTGCCATGAACCGCATGTTGCAGGCCGTCGTATCTTGGGGCACCGGAAAGAAGGCCGCCTTCCCGGGATTTCCGATCGGCGGCAAGACCGGCACAAGTCAGGACTACCGTGACGCCTGGTTCGTCGGATACACGAGCGATCTTGTGGCCGGCGTGTGGGTTGGCAACGATGACAACTCGCCGACGAAGAGAGTGACTGGCGGATCGCTGCCGGCCCTGATCTGGCGCGATGTCATGGAACCTGCCCATCAGGGTCTTACACCACATCCGCTACCCGGCGGTGATCAGGGGGGCGACCCCAGCATCGTTTCTCTGATCGAACAGGATTCGCCGGGCATTGTTGCGCCATCCCAGGAGACGGACACCCCGAGAAAGTCCACGAAGGGCTTCTTCGAAAGTGTGGGAAATCTATTTGGGGGGAGCGAAGATCGCCCGCCGGAACAAAATACCAGAGAGAAAAAGAGTATCAGCGCCTACGAACGCATGAAGAAGATACGGGAAAGGCGCTAGACGCAGGCTTCGTGTCGCCGATCCATACCGACGTCACTCGCATTGCAGCCTATAGCTGAGACCATGAGCATGATGGCTGCTACTTGACTGGATTCCCTTCGAGGATGATCCGATGGACCTCCTGGCCGTGGCTTTTCAACCAACGTTTGGCGCGGGCTGCATCCGGACAATGGGTGAGTACCAGACGCCAGAATTTGGAACTGTGATCCATATGCCTGAGATGGGCGACTTCGTGAGCTGCCACATAGTCCAGCACATAGGGCGGCGTGAGAATGAGCCGCCAGGAAAAGGAGAGATCACCCGATGCCGAACATGAACCCCAGCGGCTGCGCTGATCGCGCACACTGATTCGGCGGAACGAAACGTCCATCAACGCAGCATACCGCCGCGCTGCGGCCGTGAGTTCATCGCGCGCGCTTTTCTTCAGCCAATCCAGAAGCCGGCGCGAAACATGGGGAAGATCGCCCGCCACATGGATGACCAGGGCAGCCGGATCAACACTGACCCGTCCACGAGTAGTTGCCACATGGAGGATATCATGGTCGACACCGTGCAGCGGAATACGGCTTCCGGGCCGTAGCGGAATGTTCTGCCCTCGCAGAGCCAGCCGCTGCGCGATCCAGTCCTTCGACCGCTCGGCAAAATCAACGGCCTTCAAACGGGAGACGCCGTGCGGCACGGTGACTGTCACAGCCGTCGCTTCCATGTTGAGCCGCAGCACCAGCCGTCTTGCCTGGGCATGGCGTCGAAAGATGACGGGAAGCTCATCGCTACCAATCTGGATTGCCGCTGGATCGAGCGGCGAGGATCTGCTGGCGCGACGAAGCACGGCCGTGGAATGGATCTCAGCGCTGGGCGTTTACGAAGTCGACGATCTTCGGCACGATTTCCTTGCGGAATCGCGAACCATTGAACACGCCATAGTGACCAACGCCCTTCTGAAGATGATGCAGCCGCTTTTCCGGTGGCAAGGCTGAGCACAGATCCTGAGCCGCTTCCGTTTGGCCGACGCCGGAGATGTCATCGCGCTCGCCTTCGATGGTCATCAGCGCGGTCCGGGTGATCTTCGACGGTTCGACCTTGCTGTTGCGATGGGTGAATGTGCCTTTCGGCAGGTCGTGATTAACGAACACACGCTCGACCGTCTCCAGGTAAAACTCGGCCGTCAGGTCCATGACCGACATGTATTCGTCGTAGAATTCGCGATGCTTCTCTGCAGAGTCGCCGTCACCTTCGATGAGGTGCCAGAACAGGTCGCGATGCGCATCCAAGTGCCGGTCGAGGTTCATCGTCATGAAGCCTCCAAGCTGCAGGAAGCCGGGATAGACATCGCGCATCATTCCAGCGTGTGGTGCCGGAACCTTCATGATGACATTGTTGCGGAACCAGTCGGCACCCTTTTCCTCGGCCAGCCGGTTGACGGCCGTCGGGTTGCGGCGCGTATCGATGGGACCACCCATGAGTATCATGGTGCGGGGAACGTTCGGATCGCCCTCAGCATTCATGAGCGAAACGGCGGCCATCACAGGAACGGACGGCTGGCACACGGCCATGACGCTCACATCGGAGCCGAGAAAAGTCAGAAATTCCCGCATGTAATCGATGTATTCGTCAAGACCGAATGTTCCGTGGCTGAGCGGAACCGTCCGGGCGTCGATCCAGTCCGTGATATAGACATCATAGTGCGGCAACATGGCCTCGACGGTGCCGCGCAGGAGGGTTGCGTAGTGACCCGACATCGGTGCCACGATCAACAGTTTGTGTTCGGCCTTCTTGCCCTTTCCACTGAGCTTGCGGAAATTCAACAGGCCGCAGAATTCCTTCCGCAAGACCTCGACTTCTTCGACGTCGCAGAGATCGTCATCGCAAATGGTGTCGGTGATCCCGAATTCCGGTTTGCCGTAGCGCCTGGTTGTGCGCTCGAACAGTTCAAGAGAGGCGGCAACCGAGCGTCCGATTTGGGTTGCAGACAAAGGATTGACGGGGTTTGTCCAGAAACTCAGCCCGGCATCCGCCATCGCGCGCCAAGGCGCCAGCGCTGCGTGGTTCATTTCGTAGAGGTAATAAAGCATGGACTCGACCCCTGACACCCCGATACTGGACTCAAAAGGGTATCAACTCCGTATATGGTGAGCAAGTCGTGAAATTGTCGTACTTTAGGGGGAAGGGGCCATGGCACCTGCAATCCCTTCGGCAAGGGCTGCTGCGTCGGTGGTATAGGTGAAATGCTTCACGAAATGTCCGTCGGGGCCCATCAGATAGATGATGCTGGAGTGATCCATCAGGTAGTCCTGGGTCTTGGTGTTTCCTGACTTTGCGTAATAGACACGGTAGGCCTTGGCGACTTGCGCGATCTGTTCGGCCGTACCCGTCAGGCCTACAAGTGAAGGACCGAAATTTTCGACATAAGATTGCATGACCTCTGGCGTGTCGCGGTCCGGGTCGATTGTGATGAAGATTGGCTGGACCTCGGCCGCTCTGGGCCCAAGGGTGCCGAGTGCAGCCATCATGACCTGCAACTCGGTAGGACAGACATCGGGGCAATAGGTATAGCCGAAGAATATCAACATGTATTTTCCCCGGAAGTCCTTGTCAGTTATGGACTTTCCGGTTTGATCAACCAGTGTGAACGGCCCGCCGACAAGCGCTTCGCCTGTCCCGGTTTGGATCGCAGTTCCGCGGATGCCAAATAGGGAATAGGCCGCGAGGCCTGCAGAGAGGAGAAGTATGACGATCGAGAACAACAGGATGTGGCGACTGGGCATGACGCTTGGATTCCTCTTCGACCCGGGATAGGCCTATTCGCGGTTCTCAACAATGTATGCCTTTTCTGATTGCCTGCATGGTCCAGAATTTCGAATCAATCTCGGTCACAAATGCTCCTGATTCCGAACTTGGCATGCTGCGTCTGCGCACGCTTGTGCGCCTGCGCTGGATCGCCATCATCGGTCAGTCCGCCGCGGTTCTTGGGGTGCATTTTCTCCTTGGCTTTCCGCTTCCCTTGTCTTTTTGCCTTGCGGTTATTGCGCTCAGTGCATGGCTGAACATCTTTCTCTCCATCCGGTGGCGCAAGAGTATTCGTCTTCAGGAATCCCGTGCTGGACTGTTGCTCGCCTATGACATCATTCAGCTGGCGGTTCTGCTTTACCTCACGGGCGGGCTGGAAAACCCCTTTGCCTTCTTGTTCCTGGTACCGGTCACCATCTCTGCCACGTCTCTCACGTTGCGCTGGACCTTGTGGCTCGGTGCAACAGCGTTCGGCTGCGCGACATTTCTGGCCTTCGAGCATTACCCACTGCCATGGCGGCCAAGCGAGACGCTGTCGCTCCCCGAAGCCTATATCGGCGGCATGTGGGTCGCCATCATCTGCGGCGTCGTGTTCTCGGCCATCTATGCGCGGCGCATTGCCGACGAGGCCCGCCAGATGTCGTCTGCACTCTCGGCAACAGAATTGGTGCTGGCACGCGAACAACGCCTCTCGGCACTGGATGGACTTGCGGCGGCTGCCGCCCATGAGCTGGGCACACCGCTCGCGACCATCGCACTTGTGGCCAAGGAACTTAAGCGGGAACTGCCCGCAAGTGGCCCGGTCAGCGAAGACATTGATCTCCTGATCAGCCAGGCCGCACGATGCCGCGAAATCCTGGCAAGGTTGTCGAACCGGGAGGCTCAAAATGATGAAGTATATCAGCGCGCGAAACTGAGCGTCATGGTCGAGGATCTGATCGCACCGCTCAGAGGCACGGGTATCGATATTCGCGTGACGAACTCCGTGGCGAGCGGCCGCGGGCCGGACGGAACGGAGCCCATCCTCCGCCGCAACCCCGGTGTGACCTATGGCTTGGGCAATCTCTTGGAAAACGCAGTCGATTTTGCCGAAACCCGAGTGGACATCGACGCGCGGTGGACCGACACTCAAGTCTCGATCACGGTTGGCGACGACGGCCCCGGCTTCCATCAAGATATCATTGATCGCCTGGGTGACCCCTTTGTGACCACACGGCCGGGCTATGACCCGGAACGCGATGAGACAGGCGGCCATGGTGGCATGGGCTTGGGCTTCTTCATCGCCAAGACCCTCCTTGAGCGCTCGGGCGCGAGTGTTTCGCTCGCCAATCGGCCGACGCCGGAGCATGGCGCGGTCGTCCATATCGTCTGGCCGCGTGCGCAGATCGATCTGGGCGTGTCATGATTCCGTAAGATCAGGTTGAATGCGTGACATCAGGGGGTTAGAGAAGCGGTACTATGGATGAAAGCCGGCAAGGACAGAGCACGATGAACGAAACCCCGATGCCGAGCGAAAAGACGCTCTTGCTCGTCGACGATGACAAGCCTTTTGTGACGAGGTTGGCACGGGCGATGGAAAGCCGGGGATTCGAGGTGTTCGCCGCAGAATCAGTTGCCGAAGGGGTTGCGCATGTGAAGAGGGCAGCACCCGCCTTCGCCGTTGTGGATCTTCGGCTGGCTGATGGCAACGGTCTCGATGTGATCGAGGCGTTGCATCAGGCCCGTCCCGACGCGCGCGCCGTCGTGCTGACCGGCTATGGCAATATCGCAACCGCGGTGACGGCAGTGAAGCTTGGAGCCATCGACTATCTCGCCAAGCCGGCAGACGCGGATGCCGTCTACGGTGCGCTGGTCGGAGACAAGGATAACCGCGCCGCACTGCCTGACAATCCCATGTCGGCAGACCGTGTGAGATGGGAACACATCCAGCGGGTTTATGAACTGTGCAATCGAAATGTATCTGAGACCGCCCGTCGACTGAACATGCACAGACGCACCTTGCAGCGGATTCTGGCCAAGCGGGCCCCGAAATAGCGGCGTTTACGTTTCTTAAACCATATTCCGGCGTTTCGCGGCATTAAACGTTTCCGGGCATATGGATTGCATGGCGGAACCTCGAAAGATCCAATCCTTCAGGAGGTGTCCCATGCCATTCAAGCGCAATCTCAAGCACTATCGCGATCAACTGGAGCAGGATGGCTATATCCTGCTGAAAGACATCATATCCGATGATTTCATGGCAACCCTTCAGGAGTTTCTCGCGAAGTCCCGGACTGGAGACGTCTCCGAATATGGAACCTGGCGCATCGGCGGCAAGAAGCACCAATTCCTCTACGATTTTCCGTCGGAGGATATCGCCGACCGTTTTCGCAGCGAACTTGCTGCTTTGACCGGTCTCAATGAGCAAGGCTTCACGATTTCCGAACGTCACCTCAAGCAATACGAGGACGATGCCCCGGAATATCCCGCTCCGCACAAGGATCGCGGCGCATCGAAGTATTCGATCGGTCTGCCGATCCATCTGGGTCCCGAAACAAGCGTCTGCGTCTTTCCGACCCTCGACCGAGAACCAAACGAGGGCGAGCGCGCTGTTTTCATGACGGAAAAGGATAACCCGGGTCTGGCCGACATTTATGCTTCTCCCGATGCACTTGCGCTCAATGAGGAACTCGGTGACATGATCGTCTTTCTCGGGTCAAGCATCTATCACGAGCGTATTCGTCCGCGCGGAACCGCAGTTCTCTACATCAAGGTGAATGACGAAGGCTTCGATCCGTTGGGCGAGAATATCTACGCACAGGACAAGGAAGCTGTCTCAGCCTAGAAACCGACATCCGGATCGTAAAGACCATGAAGCCGCAGGGCCGCGGCGCGGGCGAAAGCCAGCGTCACGGCCTTTCGGCGTGATGCATGAACCACATGGGATTCGGGCCGCCGCAGGATTTCCGCGCCCCACCCATCGGCAATGATCAGGCCCGTATTGATGGGAATGACATCGGGATCCATGTCAGCCGGAATGGCAAAGAATAATCGGTCGCAATAGTCTCGATACTCTGGCCATTTCGAGTCGCTACGGTAATCTGCCAGCGACGACTTGATTTCAACGATCCAGATTGCTCCGGAATCGTTGATCGCCATGATGTCCGCGCGCCGCCCGGTGGCCAGGGTGAATTCCGGCAGTGTCGCAAACCCCGACTGGCGCAAGAGCCGACAAACACCGCGCTGCACCATCAACGCTGTGTCGGATTGGCGCCCATCTGGTCGCAGTTGCAGAGTCACGATTGCCTCTTGTTGGACGTGTCGAATCCCACGTAGACTCTTGACCATAAATAATACGCCGGTCAACGGCACGCGGGGGAAGGCCAAATGGGCGCGTTGATTGCGATCAGCAAAGCCATTGACGCAATGACGCGGCTCATCGGATATAATGTTCGCTGGTTAATTCTGCTGGCAGTCATCGTTTCAGCGGTGAATGCGATCATTCGAAAGGCTTTCGACACAAGTTCGAATGCCTGGCTGGAATTGCAGTGGCTGCTCTTCGGCGCTGTCTTCTTGCTCGCAGCGTCCTACGCCTTGCAGAACAATGCCCATGTAAGAATAGATGTGGTCGCGAGCCGGCTGAGCAAACGGACCCGGAATTGAATCGTTCGATTCCGCCAAGTGTTCATGGGCACGCGCCAGGTGATACGTCTCCAGCGGGAGGCCACAACGAATGATCGAGTTCGTCGCCCATAACCTGGCACCGATCATGTTCATTGCCCTGATCTTCCATCTCCTGCTTGGTTATCCCGTGGCGTTCTCGCTGGCGGCAAACGGCCTGCTGTTCCTTGTCATTGCGGTCGAACTGTCATGACCTGATGGGGTGGACGGCCTCCGCCCCGGCATGATGTGCCAAGATGTGGTCG
>CAZECZ010000054.1:0-24659 GCA_964510815.1 uncultured Aestuariivirga sp. | reverse complement strand
TCCATCCACGACGTCAAGATCGATCCCCGCAACCTCGACATCCTGATCTCCGTCAACGGCGAACTGGTGCCGCGCGCCCAGGCGATGGTCTCGGTCTTCGACTCCGGCTTCATGATGGGCGATGGCGTCTGGGAAGGCTTGCGCATGGTGAAGGGCGGCATTCCGTTCCTCCGCGAACACATCGAGCGCCTTTACGAGGGCGCCAAGGCGATCTTCATGGACATCGGTCTGGCACCCGACGAACTCGTCGCCCGCGTCTTCGAGTGTCTCGATGCCAACGGCATGGAAGACGGCATTCATATCCGGCTCATGGTCACGCGCGGCGTGAAGGCGACCCCCTACCAGGATCCACGTGTGAATATCGGTGCACCCACCATCGTGATCATCCCCGAGCACAAGACGCCCAACCCTGAGAAATTCCACAAGGGCCTTTCGCTCCACACCGTCAACGTCCGCCGCGGATACCCCGACGTGCAAGACCAGAAACTTAATTCACATTCCAAGCTGAACTGCATAACCGCCTGTATTCAGGCGGCAAATGCCGGGGCTGATGAAGGTCTGATGCTCGATCCCTTGGGCTTCGTGGCGACTTGCAATTCCACCCACTTCTTCATCATCCGGCGCGGCGAAGTGTGGACCTCGACAGGCCAGTACTGCATCCCCGGCATAACCCGCGGCAACATGATCCGCCTGTGCAGGGAGAACGGAATTCCTGTCTTCGAAAAGTCCTTCTCGCTCTACGATGTCTATGGCGCCGACGAGGCCTTCGTCACCGGCACCTTTGCGGGATTGACGCCCGTGCGCGTGATTGATGGGCGCCCGGTGCGCCACCCCATGTCGACCGCGGAATGGTCCGGTCCGGGTCCAGTTTCGATTCGCCTTTCAACGCTTTACAAGGAACTCTGTATCAAGGACGCGAGGCGGAGCCTGTAAATGACCAATCTCGCCATGTGGTCCGGTCCGCGAAACATCTCCACAGCCATGATGTATGCCTTCGGCAACCGCGCGGATTGCGTTGCCTGGGACGAACCCTTCTACGCCTTCTCGCTGGTCCATCACGGCAACGACCACCCGATGCGGGACGAGATCATCGCCGCCAATGACAGCGATTGGGACCGCCTGGTGGCCCGCTGCCTGGCACCGGCGCCAAAGCCACTCTTCTATCAGAAGCACATGACCCACCACATGCTGGCGGGATATGACCGCGCATGGATCAAGGGCCTCACCAACGCCTTCCTGATCAGGACACCTGAACGGGTTCTTGCGAGCTACACAAAGAAGTGGTCCGACGTGTCGCTGCGCGACATCGGCTTCGTCGAGCAGGCGGAGATCTTCGACATGGTCGCCGGCCATTTGGGCCATGCGCCCCCGGTCGTCGATGCCGACGACGTGCTGGCCGATCCGCGAAACGTGCTGACGAAGCTATGCGAAGCCTGTGGAATCTCTTTCGACGAGGCGATGCTGTCGTGGCCCGCGGGCCCCAAGCCCTTCGACGGCGTATGGGCGCCGCATTGGTACAATGCAGTCTGGGCATCGACGGGACTGTCACGTCCCGAACCGAAGCCCGTTAATCTGCCGGATGCGCTGCGCGCCATCGCCGATGCCGCGCGGCCTTATTACGACAAGATGCGGCCGTTCCGCCTCACCTGACGACGTGGTGAGCCGCCATGCTATGGGTCGTGATCGGGGCGGGCGCCCCGCCCTCCTTTTCCACGAGCAACTCGGCGCGGCGCAATTCCTGCTCTTCTTCCTCGAGCGCGGACTGCGCATCGTTGAGCTGGTCCTTCAACTCGGCGATCGAGCGCATCAGATTGTCGCGCCGACCGCGCGCAGCCTTGGCCGAAAGCGAATAGTTGAAGTGATTGGGATCGCTGACCCCGTTGCGGCTTTCCTCGAACTTCACCTGCGCGTCGAGATCGTCGTACTTGCGCATGAAGTCCTGAATCATGCTGTCGATATCAGCAACCTGCCGGCGCTTGTCTTCGGTGCGGAAGCGGTGCAGCCGGAGAAGTGACTCCCTTGAACGCATGGTGACCCTCATTCAAACTCTACAAACACTGAGGCGGTTGGTTCCGTCCCCTTTTCACGATTCACCGAATCAACTACGCAGAAGATTCCTGTGTCCGTTCGCGTTCATGATGAACGGGTAAGCTTAAGGCAGCGTAAATCGCCCCAGCAGCAGGCATTTCGTGTGGTCAAGTCCACCACGAGGCGAGTTTGTCAATATGTAGTAGGTGGCGCAAGCCGGGCTACTACATATGCGTAATGATTCTCGAAAGGTCGACCGCATTGGATTAGCTTTTGTTAACCTTTGCCGGTTTATCTTAAGCGTGATGATTAACGGTTAGTTGTGCGCAAGCCTTGTCGGGCGCGCCAGACCTAGTGACTCAGGTGACAGAGTCCGGACCATAGGGGATTCGAGATGAGGGTACTGCTGATCGAGGACGATACCGCGACGGCCCAGAGCATTGAACTGATGCTCAAATCCGAGGGTTTCAACGTCTATACCACCGACCTCGGCGAAGAAGGTGTCGACCTTGGCAAGCTCTACGACTACGACATCATACTGCTTGACCTGAACCTTCCGGACATGTCCGGATATGAGGTATTGAAGACGCTTCGTGTGGCCAAGGTCAACACGCCGATCCTGATCCTGTCAGGACTTGCCGGCATCGAGGACAAGGTCAAGGGCCTGGGCTTCGGCGCCGACGACTACATGACCAAGCCTTTCCACAAGGATGAGCTTGTGGCCCGCATCCACGCCGTGGTGCGCCGTTCAAAGGGTCACGCCCAGTCGGTCATTGTCACCGGCGATCTTTGCGTGAACCTGGATACCAAGACGGTGGAAGTCGGTGGTGCGCGCGTTCATCTCACCGGCAAGGAATACCAGATGCTGGAGCTCCTCTCGCTCCGCAAAGGCACCACCCTCACCAAGGAAATGTTCCTCAACCACCTCTACGGCGGCATGGACGAACCCGAGTTGAAGATCATCGACGTCTTCATCTGCAAGCTCAGGAAGAAGCTGGCCAACGCGGCAGGCGGCAAGAACTTCATCGAGACGGTGTGGGGCCGCGGCTATGTGCTGCGCGAAAACGCGCCCCCGATGGGTGACGGCGAAATTCGCGAAAGTGCCTGACGGCGCGGTTCCGCGCCATCACGTCAAATCTATAGGCTGATCTAGCGGCGGGATATTGGCTTGCGCACGGTGGCGTGCGCAGGCTGCAAACGGGCGCGGCTCAAAGCGCCCCACAGAGACAGTCCGGTCAGTATGGATGCAATCGTTATCGATGCGGCGTACACGTATGTTGTCATTCATCTTGTCTCCGTCGTGCCCAAGTTACGCCACGGACCTGACGGGCATCTGAAGAAATTGCTGACAATTTGAACGATCTCCGCCCCTACCCTCCCGTAGCGCAATCCGCTGTTTACTGCATCCGGCTATTTTCTTTGGTAAGCTGCCGGAGTTCGAACGGCCATGGTTTTCGATCACTACATCGATGGAACGCGTCTCGCGGATGTGCTTGACGACAGCATTGCGCTGCCCGGCGAAACCTCCCTGATCCGTGGACTCGGCGGCGCCGACGAGATCACGGCCACCAGCGCGTTGACGGTCATCGACGGCGGCGGGCGACTTGAACGAAACCGTAACCTACGCCCTGCAGATCCAGAACTATCTCATTGAATTCAACGGCGGCACCGATGACCTGGTTCATTGGGGCGGCTGGCACGACACATTGACGGGCGTCGACCGCGTCTTCTGCGGCGATGGCGCGGAGACCATCATCTTCCACCCCGGTGGTGCGGCGCGTATTGAGAAATCATTCCTCTACATCGAGGACTTCGCCCAGGGCACCGACAAGATTGATCTGGTGTCCGGAATGTCCGTCGCCAAGTTCCTGCCACTTGGCTATGACTTCAACCTGTCGGGCACCGGCGGACTGCGCTTCGACACGGCTCACGGCGATACGCTGTTCCTCGCCGGCTTCACGGCGGGACAGCTCATCGCCGGCGATTTCATCGTCTGGCGCCCGATCAGGCCGCCTTCACCAGTACGTCGTCGCCATCCATGGCCATGGTCAGTGTCAGGCCGGCCGACTGTGCCAGTTGCTTGGCGTAATAGGGCTGCACCAGGCGAGCATCCACGGTGGCGAGGTCCACCGAACCATCGAGCACTTGCAAGGTGGCCTCCGGCAATTTGGCGCGGTCACCCTTGGCGCGCGCCAGGAAGGTCTCGCCGTCGATCGAAATGGTGACCACCCCGCCGCGCGGGATTGCCGCCATCGCCATCAGCAACATGTTGAGCACCATCTTGACCTGTTGCTTCGGGCGGTTTTCGCGCGGCGCCTGCCAGTCGAGCTTGACCTTTTCCGAGCCGACGAAGGCGGTCGCCGTCTCGCCCGCCTCGCCCATGTCGATCATGGCGCCGGCCGAACCCGCGGCCCCGAAGGCGATGCGGCAGAACTTCAGCTTGGCCGAAGCCGTCCGCGCCGACGAGCGCACCATCTCAAGTGCCATCTCGCGCGTCTCGGCATCGGTGTCCGGGTCGTCGGCCAGTTCCAGCCCGTTGGCGATCGCCCCCACCGGCGAAATCACGTCGTGACAAACACGGCTGCACAGCAAGGCGGCAAGGTCGAGGTCGGAAAGCTTGGCATCTGTCATGTCGTAACCCGGTCATCTGATTCGGTTAGCCCCTTGTAGCAAAAGGCGCGGGGAAATTCCGCATTGACGGCCACGCCCTGAGCAGACATGAAGGCCCCGAAAATCCGGAGACGACCGCCTATGACCATTCAGCCCTCACCCTTCATGCAATCCCTCATCGACCTGGCCATGGTCGCCGGACGCGAGATCATGGCGATCTATGCCACCGATTTCTCGGCCAAGGCGAAAGGTGATCTGTCGCCGGTGACGGAAGCAGACGAAGCCGCCGAGAAGGTCATCCTAGCCGGCCTGAAGAAAATTGATTCGGCCACGCCGGTGATTTCCGAGGAAGCCGCCTCGGCCGGTATCATCCCCGAGGCCTCCGATACCTTCTTCCTCGTCGACCCGCTGGACGGAACCAAGGAATTCATCTCGAGAAACGGCGAGTTCACCGTCAACATTGCGCGCGTGCAGAACGGCAAGCCGGTTGCAGGCGTGGTCTATGCGCCGGCCATCGGCCGCTTGTTCTGGGGCGAAGGCGGCATCGGCGCAGCACAAGGAAAGAGCGACGGCGACACCGCCGGCAACTGGCAGCAGATTGCCGTGCGCGCCACACCGGATGATGGCGCCACGGTCGTGGCCAGCCGCTCTCATCGCGACCAGGCGACCGACGATTACTTGAAGTCTGTGAAGGTCAAATCGCTGACGTCGGCAGGATCGTCACTGAAATTCTGCCTGGTGGCGGCGGCGGAAGCCGACCTCTACCCGCGCTTCGGCCGCACCATGGAATGGGATACGGCGGCAGGTCACGCCGTGCTGGCCGCGGCCGGCGGCAAGGTGATGACCGTCGATGGCGAACCCCTCGCCTATGGCAAGCGTCAACGCGGCTACGACAACCCCGGCTTCATCGCCAGCGCCTGACAGTCTTTGACGAAGCATTAACCATCCTGAAATCCGCACCTGCTAGAACCGGGTGCAGGATGGCCCAAGCCATGGACTTGCCTTGGACTTGCCACGACCGGATGGCATGTCCATGGCCATTGATAGGATGTTCGCGATGAAGACCTTTCTGACTGCCTGCGTGATTGGCATTGCCCTGGCTGCAACGCCCGCCGCATTCGCCCAGACCACGGGTTCGGTCTCGAAGCAGACCCGCACCCAGTCTGAAGATACGTACACGACCGAGGAGATCATCGCCGCGGGCCACGAGACCTTCGGAAAGGCAAGCCGCGGACTGGCCAAGGCGGTGGAATACATCTTCCAGCGCCAGGGCGAGCCCACCGCCTATATCGTCGGCGAGGAAGGCTCCGGCGCCTTCGTCGGCGGACTGCGTTACGGCGAAGGCACGATCTACTACAAGAGCGGCATCAAGCAGCGGATCTACTGGCAGGGCCCGTCGGTCGGGTTCGATTTCGGTGCCAACGGCTCGCGCAGCATGGTGCTGGTCTACAATTCGCAGGACCCGCACGATCTTTACGAGCGCTTTGGCGGGGTCGAAGGGTCGGCTTATCTGATTGGCGGCATGGGCGTCAATTTCCAGCGCCACGACGATATCATCCTCGCCCCGATCCGCACCGGAGTGGGCGCACGGCTGGGCGCGAATGTCGGATATCTGAAATATACCCGGCGCCCCGACTGGAACCCATTCTAGGGATCAGTCGTTCAGTCCGTGGCTACGGCCCCGGCGAGGTCATGCTTTTGCCATGCTTGTCGGGTTCTAGGAGCCCAACAAGAGGATTGTCCACATGAAGAACATGATTGCCACGGCAGCGGTCGCGCTGCCCACCCTGCTGTTTGCGGCCCTTTCGCCGGCCTCCGCCTCCGAACCGAACGGCACCTGGGCCATGCAAAACGGCAAGGTGACCGTCAAGGTTTCCAACTGCGGCTCGAACCTGTGTGCCCGCATCGTCGGCCTCAAGGAACCGATCAGCAAGATCGACGGCAAGCCGAAGGTTGACCGTGAAAATCCCGATCCGTCGCTGCGCAACCGCCCCCTCATGGGTCTGTCGATCCTGGTCGGCATGAAGCCTGCCGGCGACGGCCAGTGGAAGGGCGCCATCTACAATCCCGACGATGGCAAGACCTACAGCGCCACCGTCACCCACAAGGGCGGCACCATGAAGGTGAAGGGCTGCGTGGCTGCGGTGCTGTGCAAGACCAACACGTTCGTGAAGGTCAACTGATCTCCGGTCAGCCAGGGTTGGCATCTCCGCCAGCGCTGGCTTCCCTTTTGCAACTTCCCCCGGAATTCGTTAGTAAGGTGTAAACGCCGGAGATCACATGTCCCAGACCGAGACACTTTTGCTGGTCGTCCTCGGATTTGCCTTGGCAACGCTGGTGGCGTTGTTTCTGGGACGGCTGGTTTGGGTCACGGCGTTGCGCCTCGGCGCCCGGCGCATGCACAAGCAGGTTCCCACCACCCTCGTCGGCTTGCAGACCGAGCGGGACCGGCTGCGCGCCGAACATGCGATGATGTCCCAACGGCTCGGCAGCCGGCTGGAGGCTGTGAAGCTGAAAATGGCCGAGCAGATGGCCGAAGTCAGCCGCCACCGCAACAGGCTGGAAATGGCGGAAGCCAATATCGCCGCCAAGAGCGCGGAAATCGAGCGTCTGAACCAGCATGTCCGTGCGCTCGAAACCAGGTTGGCCGATCAGGCGGGAGCGAAAGCCGCGCTCGAAGCTGCGGTGGCCGAACGCGAGCAGGAACTTGCCGACGTCCGCACGAAAATCGACCAGTTGGATGACCTTGCAACGCCTGTCCCCGTGCCGACGCCCGTGCATGGCGCGGCCGACGCTGGCCTTCAGGACCGCATTGCAAAGTTGAACCAGCTCGCCCTGCATGTCGCCAACGAGCGGGAAGTCGCCACCGGACAAGACCCGCAGGCACCGATCGACCCCCTGCTCACGGAAAAGCTCGAGGAAGCCCGCCGCCAGACCCACGACATCCAGAAGGAACTCGAACGGCTGGATGCCGAGTGGTCGCGAAAGCTCGAGGAATTGCCAGCGGCGAAGGACAATGGCCCCCCCGCCCAACCGCGCGCCGTGGCCAATGTCATCTCGCTCGCCAACCGCATCCGCGCCCTTCAGAAGGACATGGGGACGAGCTGACGGCTTTCCAGGCCGTCGCGAACGCCGGGGCGCTTCAGATCATGATTGTACAAGCTTGAAGTGGCGCTCCCTGCGGGAATCGAACCCGCCTTTGCAACGTGAGAGGCTGCCGTCCTAACCGATAGACGAAGGGAGCTTGAGGCCAAGTGGCCGTCATATATCGGCGGCTCCTGCAAAGCGCAAGCGGTGATTGGAACGGGAACGTGCATGGTCGATGCTGCCCTTGGCATGATATAGAGCCGCGCCATGACATCCGGGCCCAATCCACCTCTCTCCGCCATCGTCGCGGAAGCAACCCGTCTCGACCGCGCGCTCGCGCTGGCCTTTCCCGAGGTGAGCCGCTCGCGCTTCCAGGTGCTGATCGCCGATGGCCACGTCTCGGTTGATGGCCAACCCGTCACAGAAATCCGCCACAAGGTGAAACCGGGAGCCAGTTTGCGCGTCGAGTTCCCTGAGGCGGCGGAGCCTGAACCCAAACCCGAAGTGATGGATCTTCACATCGTCTATGAAGACAAGGACTTGATCGTGATCGACAAGCCTGCCGGGTTGGTGGTGCATCCGGGAGCCGGCAATGAAACCGGCACCTTGGTGAACGCCCTCATCGCCCATTGTGGAGACAGCCTGTCGGGGATCGGCGGCGTGAAGCGTCCTGGCATCGTCCATCGCCTCGACAAGGACACCAGCGGCCTTCTCGTTGTGGCCAAGAACGACGCCGCCCACCAGGCGTTGTCCGAGCAATTTGCTGCTCACGGCCGCGACGGGCGTCTCCAACGCGCCTATCTGGCCGTGGTCTGGGGTGCGCCAGAACGGCGCCAGGGCACCATCCACGCCGCCATCGACCGGTCAAACGCCAACCGCAAGAAGATGGCGGTGTCGCGCTCGGCCCAGGCCCGGGACGCGGTAACGCACTATGAAATACTGAAAACCTTCGGGAATCCCCCGGTGGCAAGCCTGGTCCGCTGCATTCTCGAAACCGGCCGCACTCACCAAATTCGGGTCCATATGGCCCACATCGGGCACCCCCTGCTCGGCGACAAGACCTATGGATCGGGCTTCCGCGCCTCCGAGCGAACCTTATCCGAATCCGCAAGGGATGCTCTCAAGACATTGAATCGGCAGGCACTTCACGCAACAACGCTTGGCTTCGAGCATCCCCGGACCGGTAAACCCTTGCATTTCGACAGTCCCGCACCAGATGATCTGGCGAGCCTGCTCGCAGCGCTCGAAGGCTCGAACACGCTTTCTTGAATATCTGTAACTGGTCCGGTGTCTTATTTTCAGCGTAATTGCCTCCTATATGGTGGCATCTAGGATAGGAAAGGGTACACAGATGGCCCAGACAACCACGCTCCCCGCAATTGCTTCCGGCGAAGCCGGCCTTCAGCGCTATCTCCAGGAGATCCGGCAGTTCCCGATGCTGCAGCCGGATGAGGAGTACATGCTGGCCAAGGCCTGGAAGGAGCACGGGGACTCGAAAGCAGCCCAGAAGCTGATTACCAGCCATCTTCGCCTCGTGGCCAAGATTGCCATGGGTTATCGCGGCTACGGGCTGCCCGTGGGCGAAGTCATTTCCGAAGGCAACGTCGGCCTCATGCAGGCGGTCAAGAAATTCGAGCCCGACAAGGGCTTCCGTCTTGCGACTTATGCGATGTGGTGGATCAAGGCATCTATCCAGGAATTCGTCCTGCGCTCGTGGTCCCTGGTCAAGATGGGCACGACCGCAAACCAGAAGAAGCTGTTCTTCAACCTCCGCAAGGTGAAGAGCCAGATCGAGGCACTGGAAGACGGAGATCTGCGGCCAGATCAAGTCCAGCTGATCGCCCACAAGCTCGGCGTGACCGAAGAGGACGTGGTGTCGATGAACCGCCGTCTCTCCGGCGACACCTCGCTCAACGCCACCATCCGCGAGGACGGCGAAGGCGAATGGCAGGACTGGCTGGTCGACGACAGCGACAGCCAGGAAGAGATGCTGATGCAGAGCGAGGAGGCCGCAATGCGCAAGGGCCTGCTGCATGACGCGATGGAGAAGCTCTCTGACCGGGAACGCCGTGTCTTCGAAGCCCGCCGCCTGCAGGATGACCCGATGACGCTGGAAGACCTGAGCCAGGAGTTTGGCGTATCGCGCGAGCGCATTCGCCAGATCGAGGTGCGGGCCTTCGAGAAGGTCCAGAAGGCGGTGAAGAATGCCGCCCAGCGCATCATGGCGCCAAAGACGCTCCCCGCCTCAGGCGCAACCGCCTGACATCTTCAGATCAGCGGAAGGCCGGAGCCCCCGGCCTTCCAATGAAGCGCCGGTACGCCTCTGCAAGCAGCAGGCTGATGAACCAGATCCACGGGATCTGGACAACGAAACCCAGCAGTCCAGCAAGCATGAGCCGGCGCAGGATGTCGCCCGGCTGAATGGCATCGGGCATCATTCCGGTGCGCGCCTGTTCAATCATGGCGGCAAAATATGGCCAGGCGGCCAGACCGGCGACCGGCAGAAACACAAGCAGGAAGACCAGGCTCCCCAAGATGAGCCGCAGCGGCACGCCCCAGCTTTCACCCTTGCTCAGGGGCCACATTCCCTTGAAGAAATCCGGTGACGTACCGAGCGCCACCGCCGGCAGCGCCACGATAAACCGGCATTGGAACCACAGCACAAAAGCCACCAGGCCGATAAAGGCCCCGCCGGCCACCACGGCAAAAATCACCGCCCCGCTACCGCTGTCGCCGATGCCGGCCACGCCAGCAAACAGCCCTATGACCAGCGCCAAGACGATTACGCCGGCAATATAGACGAGGAAGGTCAGGATCGCGATCCCGATGCCATACAGGACGGTCAGCAAGACGGGTTTGATCCCTCCAGGGCCGAGCGACGCCCAACTGAGTTCACCAAACACGTAATAGCGGATCAGGCGCACGAACAGCCACGCCATGGCGAGCGCGGCCACGATATTCATGAGCATCGACAACCCTTCGGCCCGCAGCACGCTGCGCATCACGCCGGGGTCGAGCGGGATATCCGGATTGAGTTGCAAGGCCATCAACTCGGCAAAGACCCCGGAAATCGCCCAACCCGCCGCCAGCGACATTGCCACCATGATTGCAACCGGCACCACGCTCAGCTGAATGAGTGGAACCCAATGCGCTGCGATGAATCCAATTACCGTCCGGCTCGTACCCGGCAGTACAGCCATTTGCGGCTCCCGCTACTGAAACAACCCCTTCTCGCGCGGTGTAGCATAGAAGATCTGAACGGCCCAGATACTCGTGCCACGCTGGATCACGCCGGTGGACACGAACTGGTAATTGCGGCTCACCAATTGTTTGCGGTGAGAACTGCTGTCCACCCACTGCTGGAACAGGGCTCGGGCTTTCGCGGCATCCACCGGCGTTTTCTTAGTGTCGCGGGCGGCATTCTCGCCAAGGCTCGGAAACCGGGTAACATCGCCTGCGAAGACGGCCATCCGGCTGGAAAACTCATGGCCGGTGCTGGCACGGTGGCCCATGAAATTGTGCAGCATCATGTCGGCGGCATGGGCGCGCGCCGCGGTGACGAAGAAGTCGCCGGCCTTCAGGGGCTTCTTGCCCTTCTGGCTGCGGTAACCATTGGCCAGCCGCAAGAGTTCTGCCTCGAGATCCGGCCGGAACATGGATCCCGCCGGCGGCTTGGCGGTGACCGACGTCGCAAAATCGAGATAGGTACCGGCTGCGGCATGTCGTGGTGCGAGCACCAGCCCAAGCGCCGCAACCAAAGCGAGATGAACGGCCACAATTGCCCTCAACCGCAAGTATCTAAAGCAAATTTTCTCCAACATTTTGGCTCCTCAAGGCGTCACGGCAGGCCTTGCATTTACTCTTCTTTCGCTTCGACCTGCTACGAGCAAGGATGTGCCGGGAGAATGTGGCGGGGGTTGGATTGGGATTGCGCGAATGATGGGCAGTAGGATCGGCTTGAAACTGGAGCAGAAGCACTTGCCGTTCGTCGGCCTGGCGGTGCTTTGCGCGCTGGTTGCGCTGCTGGGCTATAGCCTCGTCAATTCCGCAACGCGCCAGTTGCTGGAAGCGGAAGCGCGCATCGACGCCGAACGCTGGTCCAGGTTCATGTCCTCGCATATGGACGAACTGCCGTCGATCGCCACGGGGAGCAAATCGGCAGCACAAACCTCTCAGTGGCTCCGCTACGGCTTGGCCGGTGGCTCCGTGATCGCGGTTCGCGTCTACGACACCAACGGCGTCCTCAAGATGCAGTCGGGCGCCGGTCTTGATCCATTCCTGGTCGGGAAGCATATCAACGTCGTCGACAGCCGCTTTGCCAGCGCTCTCAAAACACGGACACCTGGAACCGAACTCTATTGGCAGCAGGAGTCCGGTCAGCATCGTTTCATCGCCGCAACGATCGTGCCGATTGAGAGCGACCGCCACACGGCGGGCTGGCTTCTGGTCAATATCGACCAAACGGGCCGGCAAATGCTGTTCACCGCAGAGACAACCAAGGCCTCGCTCGCCATCTGCCTGCTCCTGGTGGCAGGTCCCATCTTCGGATTCTGGTACCACGCGCGGCGCAAGGCGCAGATGGAACAGGCTCTGTTCCGCATCTCGCAGCGCGATCCCCTGACCGGGCTACTGCTCAAGAATCCCTTCATGGATCAGGTGAAGAAGAGCCTGGCAGAGGCCGCCCCGGATGCCAAGTCGGCGCTGATCCTGTGTGAGATGACCGGCGCGCCGGCCGTGGCACAGGCCAATGGCCAGGCCGTCGAAGACCAACTCATCAGGAATGCGGCCCAGCAGCTTCAAACCATCACGGCTGGCGTGGCCCAAATCGCGGTCGCCGGCCGCGGTGCATTTCTTGCATTCGTGCACGATGCCAGCGACCCGATGCAGGTGCTGCGCCTTGCCAAGGAAATCACCCTGAAACTGGGCAGCAGCGCCGGGGCGCCCGACATCAACACCAGTTGCCCGAGCCACACCGGCATTGCGCTGTTCCCGACGGACGCGAACAACGACGAAGACCTGATCCGTTGCGCCGAACTCGCAGCACACGCCGCCAAGGAACAGGGCACTCCCGGCTACGGCTTCTACAATCACGAGACGGCATCCGACCGCTACCGCCGCAATGCGGTTGGCAAAGCGGTGGCTACCGCTGTCGCGAAAGACGGTTTCCGTCTCGACTTCCAGCCAGTCTACAATATCCGCACCGGCGAGCTGAACGGTTTTGAGGCCTTGATCCGGTTGGAAGACAAGGAATTCGGCAACATTTCGCCGGCGGAATTCATTCCGATCGCCGAGGAGGCCGGGCTCATCAACCAGATTGGCGGATGGTGCCTGCAGGAAGCCTGCCGCATCGCCTCTCAATGGCCGGCTCACCTCATGGTGGCCGTCAATCTGTCACCGTCGCAATTCCTGTCAGGCACACTCATCAATGATGTGCGCAAGGCGCTCGAAGTCAACCAGTTCCCCGGCTACCGGCTTGAGGTGGAAATCACCGAAGGCACCTTGCTGAACGACAGCGAGCTTGTTCTGGGCCAGCTCCGCGTGCTGCGCGACATGGGCATCGCCGTGGCGCTCGATGATTTCGGCACGGGCTATTCCAGCCTGAGCTATCTGTGGAAATTCCCCTTCTCCAAGCTCAAGATCGACCGCAGCTTCATCATGGCGCTGGACGAAAGCCAGAGCGCCCGCGGCATTCTGCGCTCGATCATCAAGCTGGGCCATGGCCTCGGCCTCACCGTCACGGCCGAAGGCATCGAAAATGGCAAGCAGCTCTCGACCCTGCGTGACCTCGGCTGCGACCTGGCTCAGGGCTATCTCCTCGACCGCCCGGCGCGGGTGGCCGACCTCGCCGCCATCATCCTGCGGAATTTTGCCAACGGACTGACGCGCCGCAACCGCGACACATCGGCCAGCAAGTCGGCGGCCTGATCTCCGGGATTTCGGTTCCAGCAGACGGGATTTTGATCAGGATCAAGGGATGCCACGTGACGTGGGATCAGATTGTTTGATGAAGCAATCTCCAGGGGGATCACCATGTCCGATACAGCCGCCGCTGCCGCGCCGCCCGCGGCAACGCCAACTGAACAGCCGGTGCCTAAAGCCGAAAAGCAGACGCCGTCGCCTACGCCTTCGGAACGGCCGGAGCATCTGACGCCCAGCCAGTTGCGCCACAATCCGGAAGCGATCCGCCATGCGTTCGAGACCGGCGAGTTTCCTTACAAGACCCGTATCGGCACCAAGGTCTACGAGCAGCAGATGGAGGACCTTCAGGTCGAGTTGCTGAAGGTCCAGAACTGGGTGAAGGAATCCGGCGAGAAGATTGTCGTCATCTTCGAGGGCCGCGATGCCGCCGGCAAGGGCGGCACCATCAAGCGCTTCATGGAACATCTCAACCCGCGCGGCGCCAGGGTCGTGGCACTCGAAAAGCCGAGCGAGCGGGAACGTTCGCAATGGTATTTCCAGCGCTACATCGAGAACCTGCCGGCAGCCGGCGAAATCGTGTTCTTCGACCGCTCCTGGTATAACCGCGCCGGCGTCGAGCGCGTCATGGGCTTCTGCTCGCCCAACGACTACCTGGAGTTCATGCGCCAGTGCCCGGATCTGGAGCGCATGTTCGTGCGCTCCGGCGTTCGGCTGTTCAAGTATTGGTTCTCCGTGACCCGCGAAGAACAGCACCGCCGCTTCCAGTCCCGTGAGAATGATCCGCTGAAGCAGTGGAAGCTGTCGCCCATCGACAAGGCCTCCCTCGACAAGTGGGACGACTATACCGAGGCCAAAGAGGCGATGTTCTTCTATACCGATACGGCGGACGCGCCGTGGACCATCATAAAGTCCGACGACAAGAAGCGCGCGCGCCTCAATTGCATGCAGTATTTCCTGTCGTCCCTGCCCTATCCCAACAAGAACAAGAAGATCGTGACGGGCCCCGATCCGCTGATCGTGGGTTCCACCGCGCACGTCATCGGCCGCGACGAACATATCCTCGGCAAGTCCCTGCGGCCCGGCAACGGCAAGAAGAAGCGGGGCATCTGACGACCGCCGAAACTTGAAAAATACCGGCTTCAGTGCCATATTGTTCAAGAACTCGGACAATTGGCACATGAAACAGTCATCAGCCGCTGCAGCCGTGCTTGACAAGCCGGCCACCAAACGTGGACGCAAGCCTGCGGCGCGAGAGAATAATGGCGATCACGACACAGCGCGGGAAGATGCGATCAGCATGTTCGCGCCGCTGCTCCAGATTGCCCGCAGCGCCGTGCTGGAAGGCAAGCAGTTGCAGATCAAGCCCGCCGATTTCGCCGCCTTCAAATCCTTCTACAACACAGACGAGATCGAGGAACTGGTGATCCCCAAGCGGACCCTGGCACGGCGGACCGCAGACAAGACGCCACTGACCGCAGATGAGACTGACAAGGCGATCAGACTTGCCCGCATTGCTGTCGAGGCAGACAGAGTGTTTGGAAACTCAGAAAAGGCCGGATTGTGGCTTCGCAGCGCGAACCGAGCATTGTCAGGCAAGTCCCCGATGGAACTTCTTACGACCGATACAGGTAGCCGTATCGTAGAGGAACTTCTTGGTCAGATTGAACACGGCATGTTCATCTAGTGGGCGCGGGAATTGAAGCTCTGGCGGATTTCCGACTTTGCAAACCTTTCGGGTGACGGTGGTCTTCGTTTTTCAGCCCGCTGGCATACGGTCGGGCACCGCATCGTCTATTGTGCGGAACATCCGGCCGGTTCTTTGGTCGAGCATCTGGTGCACATCAACTGGGGCGTGATGCCCGACCGGTTTCAGCTTCTGACCATCGACATCGAGGACGGCGTCGCTATGGACGAGATCGCGGCTGAGAACCTGCCGGACGGCTGGCGGAACGATCTGGCGGTGACGCGCTCGAAAGGCGACGCATGGCTGGCGTCTGACTCCACCCTGCTCTGCCGTGTGCCGTCGGTGATCCTGCCGGAGGTCTACAATGTTCTCGTCAATCCGGCTCACCCGGACATGGCGAGAACGAAAATTGTCAACCGGCGGTCTGTCCCGTTGGACTCGCGCCTGGGGCCCGGCAAAAGCCAGACAACGTCAAGAAATCAGCTCAGTTGAATTGAACGTCGAAATCCGGTGGCGACCTGAGGGTCTGATAGACAACGCAATAGCGCTCCGTCAGTTTCTGCAGCTGCGCCTTCTGCTCATCGGTAAGGCTGCCCTCAATGTCGAACATCAGACGGATGGCCTTGAAACCGACCGGCGCGCTCTTGTCGACGCCGAGCGTGCCGCGGAAATCGAGATCGCCCTCAGCCCGGATCATGGCGCCGTCAAGGGGCAGCTCCAGGGCCGTCGCCACGGCGTTCATTGTCACACCCGCGCAGGCCACCAGCGCCTGCAGCAGCATGTCGCCTGAGCACGCCTGAAGCCCGCTTCCGCCGGTGGCCGGATGAAGACCGGCTTCAACGAGCGCGCGTCCGGTTTCGACCGAGCAACTCACGTTCTCGCCGAGGCGGCCCTCGGCCTTCAGGGTAATGACGGCTTGAGACGGCACATCCCTGTAGGCGGCCTTGAGTGGCGCCTGCATCGCCTTGAGTTGCCGTGCATCCATGGCTTCGCTCCTCTCCGTAGCGGGCGCATCGTAGCACGGCAGGCACGAGACGAAAATCGGCCCATAACGGAACATTGCGCGCCGCTGCAAGTTATCCAGGTAAGTCTACGCTTGCTCATTCAACGTTCTGACCAGGAGGTCAACGTGTTCAAACACCTAGATTTGGTCATGATGGCTGCCGCGGATTCCAGCCGTGGACATTGTCCGCCCCATACCGACGAGGAGGAAGACAAGGTCAGCAAGCCCCTCGTCCACTACAACAAGGAAAATCGCAAAACAGAGAAGCGTCGCGAAGGAGAACCTGTTCCTTCGTCAAAAGAACGAGACTCTGCCGCGCGGCGCGACACCGCCAAAGACTAATCCTCGAACGGATCCTTCATGAGGATCGTGTCGTCGCGCTCCGGTGACGTGGACAGCAGCGCCACCGGGCATTCGATCAGCTCTTCGAGATACTTCACGTATTTGATCGCCTGTGCCGGCAGCTGCGCCCAGCTCCGCGCCCCCGCCGTCGTGCCCTTCCAGCCCTCGAAGCTCTCATAGATCGGAACGACCCGTTTCTGCGACTCCTCAGCCTCCGGGAAACGTTGGATTTTCTTGCCGTCGAGCTCATAACCCACGCCAACCTTGATCTCCTCCAGCCCATCGAGCACGTCGAGCTTGGTGAGCGCGATGCCGTCGATGCCCGAGGTCTTAATGGCTTGGCGCACCAGCATGGCGTCGAACCATCCGCAGCGGCGCTTGCGGCCCGTCACCGTGCCGAACTCATGGCCGCGCTGGCCGATCAGTTCGCCGATGTCGTTCTCCTGCTCGGTGGGGAATGGCCCGGACCCGACGCGCGTCGTGTAGGCCTTGGCAATGCCCAGCACATAGCTGATGGAATTGGGGCCCAGCCCCGAGCCTGCCGCCGCCTGCCCCGCCACCGTGTTGGACGACGTCACATAGGGGTATGTGCCGTGATCGATATCGAGCAGGATGCCCTGCGCTCCCTCGAACAGGATGCGCTTGCCCTCGCGCTTCATGTCGTCGAGCAGCGCCCAGACGGCATCGGCATAGGGCAGGATGCGCGGCGCAATTTCGGCCAGCTGCGCCATGAGGTCGGATGCTTTCACCTCCGGTTCGCCATGGCCGCGCCGCAGCGCATTGTGATGGGCAAGAAGCCGCTCGACCTTGGGCCCGATGGTTGAAAGGTCCGCAAGATCGTTGACGCGAATGGCACGGCGCCCGACCTTGTCTTCATAGGCAGGGCCGATGCCGCGGCCCGTGGTGCCGATCTTGCCCGCCCCGGCAGCGGCTTCGCGCAGCTGGTCGAGTTCACGATGCAGCGGCAGGATCAATGTCGCATTGCCGGCAATCCGCAGGTTGTCGCGCGAAACCTTGACGCCCTGACCGGCGAGCTTGTCGATTTCCGCCGCCAGCGCCCAGGGGTCGATCACCACGCCATTGCCAATCACCGACAACTTGCCGGGGCGCACGATCCCCGACGGCAGCAGCGACAGCTTGTAGGTGACGCCGTCGATTACCAGCGTATGGCCGGCATTGTGCCCGCCCTGAAAGCGCACCACCACATCGGCGCGCTCCGACAGCCAATCCACCAGCTTGCCCTTGCCCTCGTCGCCCCACTGGGCGCCGACCACTGCCACATTTGCCATTCGAGGCTCCTTCCAGACATGCGAACGGCCCCGGAGGACATTTCCCCGGAGCCGTTGGCAGCACATACACCAGCTTTCCCCCGCGCCCAACCCAAAACGCAGAAAAATCCCCCGGGAACTTCGCCGCGCGCAGACCGGCGAAGTCAGGCGGCGGCCGCGGCCATTACGGCCTTTAATCGGTGGGCAGCGTGGACAGCGGGCGGCTCGCACCAGACAAGGCCGACCACACCGCCGGCAGGCGTGGCACGAACCGGCCGGTCCGGCCCTGATAGTCGCGGTAAGGATCTCCGAGGCGTTCCACCATCATCGCCTCTTCCCTCCAGGTCCGGGCCGCCACGGCGATGAAATAGACCAGCGTGGACAGCCCCACCCACCAGTTGTCGCTGAGCAGGAACAAGCCGACGGCCAGCAGCATGTAGCTCGAATAGAGCGGGTGGCGGATGAACCGGTAGAGCCCCTTGTCGACCAGGCGATGATCCGACTTGGTTTCGAGATCGCCCGACCAGCAGTCGCCCAACGTGATATGCGACCAAAGCACCAGCAGCGCGGCGACATTGAAGATCAGCAATCCGGCCAGATCGATTCCCGCCGTCATGGTGAATGGCTTGGCGTGCGGCAGATCCGGATCAGCCAGGAAAATGATCAACACCAGCAGGGCCGGCATGCCGGTGAGGACTTGCAGCAGCTTCGGCGTGCCCTCATCGTAACGCAGCCGCCCGCTGCTGCGATATTGCAGGATGAGTTGGTAGACAGCAATCGAACAGAACACGATCCAGAGATCGGCGATTTGCAAGGATTCAAACAATGACCTGATTTCCGGCTAGAATGGCGGGACGCATATGTCGCCTCGTCACAGTGGACGCTCGTGCCTGCCACGGCAAATTAATTCGTTGTCAGAATAGAAATGGCTCCGGCAGAAGCAACGTTCAGCCAGAGCCAAATCGTGATTAAAGTCCTGTGACGAATGAAATCAGTTGAGATTCATTCCCACGCGCATGTCCTTCGGCCAGGTCACCTTGAAGCCATGCTTCAGCACCTTGTCGGCATCTGCCTGAAGCTCGAAGCTCCATGCGAGCACACCACGTTTGCTTTCAAAATCTTTGGCCGTTGCCGGTGTCATGCCGGGAAGAGTTTCAACGGTGATATCCTCATCAACTGAATAGGGCATCTGATCAACCACCGTCACCGGCACCACGAAGTCGTGCAGGTTCTTGACCGTGATATCATAGGCCCGGGTGTCGGAATTCGATGTGGTGATGAGACCCTCTTCGGCGCGCAGCCGCTTCACCTCCACCCGCTTCACCTTGATCAGGTCATCGGCACCGAAGCCGAGCTTGGCTTCCTCGCCCGGCGACAGCATCGGCAGCCATCCCTGCCCCATGTAGACACCGTCCCGGTAGAGCATGGTGGTGCCAGGCAGGACCGGCGTATCGCCATCAAGATTGAAGCCGGCGGTCAGATAGGCATTGGGGTCAAGCTTGGGAACCGCACGCGCCGCCAGCGTGGCATCGATCTCGCTGGTGGAGATACGCACATTCTTGGCCGTGCCTGTGTTGTCCACGCTGACCCGGCCCGGAATGACATAGAGCGCCTGGAAGCCCGCGACCTGGATTGCCGCCTGAACCTGCTCCGCCTTCTTCAGCTCGTCATCCATCTCAGGTTCGCCCGCGTCCCGCGCCAGCCCGCCAACCGCTTGCGAGGCTGGAGCGGGTGCTTCCAGCGATTTCTGGGCGCGAGCCTGATAGTTGGTGCGCCGGCCTTCGTCGAAGGCATCGATCGGCTGCGGCGTCATGTCCGGCGCTGCGGTCGCACCCACGGGCCGCGCCGTCGACAGCGTCAATGAAACGCCGTCCCAGCTTTCCGTCGTCGACTGGGTGACTGCGGCGCGCCGCACCAGTTCGATCTTGGCGGTCGTGGACTTGTCGGGCGAGGTCAGCCGCGCATCGTAGATCGGCTGCCAGCCAGCACCGGCAATGCGGTACTTGATACGAAAGGTGCCGTCGGTGGCGGCGGGAGCAGCAAGATGCACCGCGACGCGCATCCTTGCTTGATCACGCGGTGCCAGTTCCGCAATCTGGTTATTGAGATCATTGATGCGCACGTCGATGTCGCGCTGGCGCAGCCGCGAGTCGATGACGAGCTTCGAAAACGCCTGCAGACGGCCGCCGACCAGGTCGAGCAACTGGCCAAGGTCATCGGCGCCGAAGGGCTTGGCCTCGCCCTCCTTCGGCGGCTTGCCAAAGGCGTTCGCCGCCAGCTGCTGCATCAGGGTCTTCTGGTACTCGGCATCGGTGATGGTCTGATCGAGTGTCGAACGTTCGTCATAGAGCCGCTGGATCTCGGTCTCGATCACCTTGCGCTTGGCATCGATATCGGTGGATGACACATAGGCGATCCGGGCGTCGACTGAGCCAATCTCGATCTGGCCGGCGCCATCGCCTTCGACCCGGATCGTCTCCGGCATGAGATCGCCCGGCAAGCTGTCGAAGATCAGGGTGTGTTCGCCGGCAGCAATCTGAACTTCGGCCATGCGCGTGACTTCTGCACCGCTTGGGAAAACGGTGACAGCATCGATCTTGGAATTTGCCTGAATATCGGCAGCCAGCACCGGCGTCGCGGCGGTGGTGGCGAGAAGCAAGAGAGCAAAACGAAGTGACATGTGGTTCCTCCTGTCGGCCCCCCGGCCAACGGGCAGGAATGAAGCCCGCCCCCTTTGACGGTTTGAAGGCCGGAATGCGGCCAAACAAGTGTATTGACGCCCAAGGTTACCGATGCCAGCCTGCCTCGAACCCAATTTGATGGAGCACTCCCATGAAGCGTCTGGCCGCATTCACTCTCGTGATCCTGTCCGGATCCAGCCTTCCTGCACTGTCGGCGGCGACGGCCGAGGGCGCCTCGCAGCTCACCTCCACGCTCCAAACTTATCTCGGCAACGACCCGGGTGTCGTGACGGTGACGGTGGATGGAGACTCCTACCTCGCGCGGATCGACTTCGCGCCGCATTTCGCCAAGATCAAGGACCCGAAGGTTGCCGTGAGCCTCAGCCCCCTGGAATTGAAGATCACCGGCCAGGGCGGTGGCAAGTGGCAAGTGGAGCAGGACCAGGCGCTGTCCTTTGCCTTCAAGGTCGAGAACGCCATCGATCTGAAAGGCAGTGCAAATTCAATCAAGGGCAGCGGCATCTTCGATGAAGCCCTGAGCGGATTTTCATCCTATTCAAGTGATATGGACAAATTCGCCTTCCAGCAGACCGTCACTGGCGGCGCGGCAGTGACCGAGGTGACCTACACCATCGAGTCGACCCACACCGAGAGCGCGGCCAGCGGCACTGGCGACAGCGCCGATGCCACCTACAAGTCAACCTTCAAGAACCTGCGTGAGACTGTCAGCACGCCGTCAGCGCCGGACGGCTCCATGCCCCCCATGCAGTTCACCATCTCAGCGCCGGACGGCACGCAGGACATCGCCATGAAGGGCCTGAAGTCGAATGGCATCTTTGGACTGGCGGCCTGGCTCGTCGCGCACCCGTCTCCGGAAGAAATCATCGCGGCACAGGCCGAATTGAAGGACAAGCTGCGCGGCGCCATTCCGCTGTGGGACAATATCTCGGGCACGAGCACCATCAACGGGCTGTCGATCAACACGATGATGGGCCAGTTCGGCATCGATCGCGCCGACATCTCGGTCGACATGAACGGCGTCGTTGCGGACGGAAAGCTGCGCGAGGCCCTCACCGTAACTGGCCTGAAGCTGCCCGGCGGCATCGTGCCCCCCTTCGCCTTGAACTTGGTGCCGCAGAACTTCACCATCGACTTCAACGTTTCGGACTTCGACCTTGCGGCGCCTGCACAACTGATCATCGACAATTTCGACCTCACCCAGGACCCGCCTCTGAAGCCGGAAATGCAGCAGCCGCTGATGGCGGCCCTGATGCCGAAGATGGCCGTGACGCTCGGGCTTGGACCCAGCGAAATCGTTGCCAGTGCTTATCATCTCAAGGCCGAGGGCAGCATGACGGCAGGACCGATGTCCATGCCCTCCGGTGGCGCCAGCGTACAGCTCAAGGGCATCGACGAGATCATGGCGGCAATTCAATCCGCGCCGCCGGAAATGGGCATGGGCCAGATCGCTCCTGTCATCATCGTCGCCAAGGGCATGGCCAAGCAGGCCGACGACGGCTTCCTGTCGTGGCAGATCGAGAGCACGCCGCAAGGCAGCGTCACCGTCAACGGCACCGATATTTCGAAACTCGGCGGCGGCCAGTAAGCTAAAAAAAGTCCAGATCGGCCGCGGTGATGGTGATTGCCGTGGCCGCATGGAGGGTCACGCTTCCATGAAGGGTCTGCAGCATCACGTCTGTCGTCCCGTTTCCGCTGATCGTGATGTTACCGATACTCTGGGCGATGACGGTCGAAAAGCGGAGCGTGTCGACGCCATCCTGGAAGCCATAGATGTCGTCGTGGCCAAAGCCGACGCCGAACGGCGGCAGGATGATTTCCGTGAACACGAAGACATCGGCGCCGCCCCCGCCACGCATGGTGTCGTTTCCGGTCCCGCCTTGGATCGTGTCGCTCTTGTTGCCGCCTGTCAGCGTGTCGTCCCCAGACATGCCGAATAAAGTGACCGCAGCGCTGCCGCCCTTCATGATGTCGGCATTGGCGCTGCCATAGAACTTCTCGATCGAGATGAAGGTGTCGCCAGCAGCGGCACCACCATGTACGCCCGTGTCGAGATTGAGCTTCACGGCTTTCGTGCTCAAGCGGAAATCCATGGTATCCAATCCGCCGCGCCCGTTGAACGTGTCCGCACCGCCACTGTCCGACTTGAACAGATCGTCGCTGTCGCCGCCGGTGATCGTATTGTCGAGCTTGTTGCCCTGGCCGGTGAAACTGCCGTTGCCGATGAAGATCAGGCGCTCGACATTGTTGGGGAGCACATAGGAGGAAAGCGTCGTCTTGACTGTGTCGATACCCTCATTGGCCTTCTCGATCACCACGTCGCCTGGATCGTCGACGTAGTAGGTGTCATCGCCGGGGCCGCCGATCATCTTGTCCGCACCCTGGTTGCCGTCGAGCGTATCGTTGCCATTGCCGCCGATCAGGATGTCGTTGCCGGTCCCGCCGCGCAAGTCGTCGCTGCCGTTGTCGCCCTGCAACCTGTCACGGCCCTTGCCCCCGATCAGCAGATCGAATCCGGCACCGCCGAACAGCTGGTCGGCACCGGCCTGCCCGCGGATCACGTCGGCGAAGTCCGAACCGACATAGTCATTGCCGGCCGCGTCGCCCGTGATGTCGATGCCGGCGATTCGCGCATCGAAGATGCGGCTGAGGATGGCGTATCCCATCTGATCCGAACCGGTCTGGCTGTTGTCTTCCCACGCCACGACGAAGCGGTAATCGGGGAGCACCGTCACCACGGGGTTCTTCTGCTCGAACGTCGACTCGCTGTTGACCAGGATTTCGCTGCCGACCTTGGCGCCCGTCGAGTCAAAGACCTGCATCCGCACGGCCTGGAAGCTCGTGTCGCCGCCGCTGCGGCTGTCATCCGTCCACACCACCACGAACTGGCCATGATCCAGCGCCGCGATCTGCGCGTCATTCTGGTCGCGCGATGTTCTGGTATTCACCCGGAACGAACCGCCGAAGCCTTGCGTCACCGGATCATAGATACGCGCGCGGACCGAACTTCCGGAGGCGTCGCCGGGCGCCGATGTCTGGTTTTCCGTCCAGGTGATGACGATCCGTCCGTCTGTCAACTCGGTGAACGACACCTCCTGCGGGTCGCCCGAATTGGCGCTGTTCGCCTCCAGAGGAACACCCTGCGCACCGCCATTGGCGTTGTAGAAACGAATGAAGGTATGGGTCTCGTTCCCGGTGATGAGGCTGCTCTCGCGGTCGTCCCAGACGACGGCAAATCCGCCGGAGCTCAGTGCGTGAACGGTGGAGTTCTCCTGGTCCCCGAGCGTCTGCACGTTCACCGTGAACTCGTCCCCGGCGGGCGACCCGTCGGAATTGAACAGCCGGCCGGAAATGTTCGTCGTGCTGGACGCATTCACATCCTGCGTGGTCCAGGTCACGATGATCTTGCCGTTCTGGAGCGCTGCAACCGATGGCTGATCCTGCCGGAGCGCCGAGGACGAACTGTTGGGATTGACCAGAACTTCGTCGCCGGACGGCGTTCCGTCAGCGTCGAAGATCTGCAGCTTGATTCCGGCATTGGCTTCCGTGAACACCGATCCTGCCGGCGCGGTGGCACCATCGTCGGTCCACACCAGGACGTACTTGCCGTCCTTGAGGGCCGCACCCTGCCCCTCGAATTGGGAACTGAGCTTCTGGGTGTTGGCGATCGTGTCGCCCGACGTCAGGCGATTGCCAAACGTGTCGTAGAGAGCAAACCGGACATCATCGCTGATATCGCCGGGCGGAGACCCAAGCCCGCTGGTATCCTGCCACCCCACAAGATAGCCGCCGGTTGAGAGCGACGTCAGGAACGGCCGGTATTGGTTGCCATCATCGATGAAGTTGACAATAAGTTCAGGGCCAGCAGCAACAGCTACCACGATAACACTCCAGTTCTGGCCCCGTCGTCCTGAACATGCCGCAAAACCATTAACTTAGCAAGCGGCCATGGTGGATGTGGCGAACTAGGTCGCATACTCATAAACGGTAGGCAAATCGGCTGAAAGCTGATTCAAATT
>CAZECZ010000053.1:0-24694 GCA_964510815.1 uncultured Aestuariivirga sp. | reverse complement strand
CGCGGCTCCACCACGTCGCCCATCAGCTTGGTGAAGATGTCGTCGGCCTCGTCGAGTTCCGACACCTTGACGCGCAGCAGCGTGCGGACGTTCGGATCGAGCGTCGTCTCCCACAGCTGTTCCGGGTTCATCTCGCCAAGGCCCTTGTAGCGCTGCATGGTGATGCCCTTGCGGCCGGCGGCGAAGACGGCGTCCAGAAGACCCATGGGCCCGAATATCGTGGTCTCGCTGTCCTTGCGGCGGAGCTTCGCCGGCTTGGCATAGATTTCCTGCAAGTGCTCGGCCTTGCGGTCGAGCCGCATTGCCTCTGTAGACCCGATGAGCTTGCCGTCCAGCGTCCAGGCCTCCCGGACACCGCGCACCTCGCGGGCGAAGCTCAAGCCACCGTCGCTTGTGGGCTCGCCCTGCCAGCCGCGCTCGGTCTCCTCGGAGATCGTGTCGAGGCGCCGGGCGATGTAGCTCGCAGCCTCGTTCGCCCTCTCGGCATCCGAGAGCATCTCGGGGTTCAGCACCCCGGCGATCGCCGCCTGTTCGATCACGGCGCGCGAATAGCGCGAATGCAGTGCTTCGATGGCGGCGCGGATCGACAGGGCTTCATCGACAATGGCGCGCAGATCGGCGCCGGCGCGCTCGGTGCCGTCGGCCAGCACCAGGGTCGAGCCTTCGAGGCCTGTGTCGATCAGGTAGCTTTCCAGCGCCTCGTTGTCCTTCAGGTACTGCTCCGACGAGCCGCGCTTCACCTTGTAGAGCGGCGGCTGTGCGATGAAGAGATGGCCGCGCTCGATCACCTCCGGCATCTGCCGGTAGAAGAAGGTGAGCAACAGCGTGCGGATGTGGGCGCCGTCGACGTCGGCGTCCGTCATGATGATGATCTTGTGATAGCGCAGCTTGTCGACGTTGAATTCCTCGCGGCCGATGCCGGTGCCGAGTGCGGTGATCAGCGTGCCGATTTCGGCCGACGACAGCATCTTGTCGAAGCGGGCGCGCTCGACGTTGAGGATCTTGCCGCGCAAGGGCAGCACTGCCTGGTTCTCGCGATGGCGGGCCTGCTTGGCGGAGCCGCCGGCCGAGTCACCCTCGACGATGAAGATCTCGGATTTTGCCGGATCGCGCTCCTGGCAATCCGCCAGTTTGCCGGGCAGCGACGAGATATCGAGGGCGCCCTTGCGGCGGGTGAGTTCGCGGGCCTTGCGCGCGGCTTCGCGGGCGGCGGCGGCTTCCACCACCTTGGAGACGATGGACTTCGCCTCCGCCGGGTGTTCCTCGAACCAGGCGCTCAGCTGTTCGTTGACGAGGTTCTCGACCACGGGCCGCACTTCGGAGGACACCAGCTTGTCCTTGGTCTGCGAGGAGAACTTGGGATCCGGCACCTTCACCGAGAGCACGCAGGTGAGCGCCTCGCGCGCGTCATCGCCGGTCAGTTGCACCTTCTCCTTTTTGGCGATGCCGCTTTCGTTGGCATAGTTGTTGACCACCCGGGTCAACGCACCCCGGAAACCGGCAAGGTGCGTGCCGCCATCGCGCTGCGGGATATTGTTGGTGAAGCACAGCACGTTCTCGTGGTAGCTGTCGTTCCACCACAGGGCGCAGTCGACGGTGATGCCATCCTTCTCGCCGTGGATCATGATGGGATCCTTCAGCACCGCCTGCTTGGTGCGGTCAAGGTAGCGGACGAAAGCCACAATGCCGCCCTCATAGAACAGCTCCACCTCCTTCGGCTCCACGTGGCGCATGTCTGCCAGCAGGATGCGCACGCCCGAATTGAGGAAGGCGAGTTCGCGCAGGCGATGCTCCAGCGTGCCGTAGTCGAACTCGGTCATGGTGAAGGTCTGGGGCGAAGGCAGGAAGGAGACGTGGGTGCCGCGCTTGTCCGGTGCGTCGCCCACCACCTGCAGGGGGCCATCGGCCACGCCGTGGGTGAAGGAAATGAAGTGCTCCTTGCCATCGCGGAACACGTTGAGCTTCAGCCACACGGAGAGCGCGTTCACCACCGACACGCCGACGCCATGGAGGCCGCCCGACACCTTGTAGGAATTCTGGTCGAACTTGCCGCCGGCATGCAGCTCGGTCATGACGATCTCGGCTGCCGAGCGCTTGGGATCGTGGTCGTCATCCTGCTTGACCGCCGTCGGGATGCCGCGGCCATTGTCGGTCACCGTGCAGGAGCCGTCAGCATTGAGCGTTACCGTCACCCGGTCGGCATAGCCCGCCAGCGACTCGTCGATGGCGTTGTCGACCACCTCATAGACCATGTGGTGGAGGCCGGAGCCGTCGTCGGTGTCGCCGATATACATGCCGGGGCGCTTCCTCACCGCGTCGAGGCCTTTCAGCACCCGGATCGAATCTGCTCCATATTCACCCCTGGGCGCTTCAGACTTCTTTTCGGGTTCGTTTCCGTTGCCGTTGGTGTTGTCGTCAGACATCAGCGTCCCATCACTTCCATTGCGTTGCCGTCCTCCACATGGAGAACGGTTCCTTCAGGCCCCACGCCGTCGAACAGGCTGGCGTCGGTGCCGGTCATCCAGCTCTGGCTGCCCAGGGCGGCCAGCGCCTCGAACAGCCCCTTACGGCGCCTCAGGTCGAGGTGGGCCGCCACCTCGTCGAGCAGCAGCACGGGGGCCACCCCGCTCACCTCTTTCACCGCCCGCGCCTGGGCGAGGATCAGGCCGATCAGCAGCGCTTTCTGCTCGCCCGTCGAACACAGTTCCGCCGCCATCTGCTTGGGCCCGTGAACCACCACCAGATCGCTCCGGTGCGGCCCTCGCAACGTCCGTCCCGCTGCCCGGTCGAGCCCCCGCGAATCGCGCAATATCTTACGATATTCGTCCTCGACACGCACGGCCGGCATGGTCGAAATCAGGCCTTCGACCTCGCCGTCGACGGAAATGTCGCCCCACGGGAACGAACTGTCGGAACGCGCCTGCGCCACATGCCGCTGGAGGGCCTCCAAACCCGTCAGCCGGGCCGCCGCAATGGCGACCGCCGCCTCCGCCATATGGGCTTCGAGGCTCGACATCCAGGTCAGATCGGCGCGGGCATCGTCCAGCAACAGGTTGCGCTCGCGCATCACCTTCTCGAAGACCAGGATGCGGGAACCATGCTCCGGATCGAAGGCCGTTACCAACCGGTCCAGGAACCGGCGGCGGTCGGAAGCCGGGCCGGCAAACAGCCGGTCCATGGCGGGGGTCAGCCACAGCAGACGCATATGGTCGCCAAGCGCGCCCGAGCTCTTCTGCGGCGTGCCATCGATGATCACCATGCGGCCCTGGCCGCTTCCATCATTGGCCTCGGATTGCCCGCTCCAGCCGGTTCCCAGCGACACCGGCCCATCGACCGTCTCGATCTCGGCGGCAATGGCCCACGACCCTGCGCCGCCGTGCCGCGCCAGTTCGTCGAAACTTGCACCGCGCAGGCCCCGTCCGGGGCCGAGCAGCGAAATCGCCTCGAGGATGTTGGTCTTTCCAGCCCCGTTCGGTCCCGCCAGGGCCACCAGCTTGGCCGCCACAGGCAGCCTCAACCCCGCGTAATTGCGGAAGTCCGTCAGTGTCAGCCGCGCGATGGCGAGCGTGGGGATGGCGGTCACGAAGGAGGCTTAGACCCGCATGGGCATGAGCACGTAGAGCGCCTGCTCGTCGCCCGGATCGCGGATGATGGTGGGCGATCCGGCATCCGCAAGGTTGAACACCAACGCCTCGGCCTTCACCTGCGAGGCAACATCCAGCAGGTAGCGCGAGTTGAAGCCGATATCGATGGGATCGGCTTCATAGCTGCAGGGAACTTCCTCTTCGGCAGAGCCCGAATCCGGATTGTTGACCGTCAGCGTCACCTTGTGGCCGCCGATCTGCATCTTTACCGCGCGGCCCTTTTCCATGGAGATGGTGGAGACGCGATCCACCGCGGATGCGAAGGTCTTGGTATCGAGTTCCAGCACCTTGTCGTTGTTGCGTGGAATGACCCGTTCATAATCCGGGAAGGTGCCATCAATCAGCTTGGAGGTCAGGACCAGGTCGCCCGCCGCGAAGCGGATCTTGGAGGCGGAGAGCGAGACTTCCACGTCGCCATCGGCACCTTCGAACAGCTTCACCACTTCCAGCACGGTCTTCCGCGGCACGATCACACCCGGCATGCCGGCAGCGCCCTCCGGCCTGGCAATCTGCGCCTGGGCCAGGCGGTGGCCATCGGTGGCCACGGCGCGCAGCATGTTGGCGGCGGGCACCTCATGCAGATAGATGCCGTTCAGATAGTAGCGGGTCTCTTCTGTCGAGATGGCGAAGCGGGTCTTCTCGATCAGGCCGCGAAGGTCGGCGGCGCCGATGGAAAACCGGTGCGGGAAATCGCCGGCGGCGAGATCGGGAAAATCCTCATGCGGCAGCGCCTGCAGCGCGAAGCGCGACTTGCCGGCAAAGATCGCGACACGATTGTCGCCCGACTGCTCCAGTTCGAGCTGGGCACCGTCCGGGAGTTTTCGCACGATGTCATAGAGCATGTGGGCCGGCACCGTGGTGGCGCCACCCTTGGCAACCTCAGCGGGCACGCTTTCGACGATCTCGATGTCGAGATCGGTGGCGGTGAGCTTCACCTCGCCGCCCTGGGCCTGCACCAGCACGTTGGAGAGAATCGGAATGGTATTCCGGCGCTCGACGACGCTCTGCACATGGGTGAGCGCCTTCAGAAAGGCTGACCTTTCGATCGTGACACGCATAACCGGAATTACCCCTTGATCCTTGGCACCGGCGATCCTGCCGGGCGAAAGACAATGGCCCGGAAAGCTGCTGTTTTCAAGGCAAACTGTGGAAAAGTCAGCCCTGTTCCACAAGCCGGATGAGGAGTGCCACTTCCTTGGCCAGTTTCTCGTCGGTCTTGATCTGGTCCTCGATCTTGCGCACCGCGTGCAGCACCGTCGAGTGGTCGCGGCCACCGAAGCGGCGGCCGATTTCAGGCAGCGAGCGGGCCGTGAGCTTCTTGGCCAGATACATGCCGATCTGGCGCGGCACCACCACGCTCCGCGCCCGGCGCGGCGACAGCAGATCGGTGCGGCCAACGTTGAAATGGCGGCCGACGATCTTCAGGATGTCGTCGATCTTGATGCGGCTGCCATCCGGGTTGGATTGCATGTCACGCAGCACCATGGAGGCGAGATCGAGCGTCACCGCGGCATGGTTGAACTGCTGGTAAGCCATGATGCGGTTGAGCGCGCCCTCCAGTTCGCGGCCAGTACCGGTGATCCGGTTGGCGATGAATTCCAGCACCTCGTCGGGGATCACCAGCTGCGGATCGCGCTTCTGGGCCTCGGCATAGCGGCTGATCAGAATTTTCTGCCGCGTCTCAAGGTCCGGCAATTCGATATCGACCACCAGGCCGCCCATGAGCCTGGAGCGCATGCGCTGGTCGATGGAGTCGAGCTGTGACGGCGGCACGTCGGCGGCCACCACCACCTGACGCTTCGAATCCACCAGTGCGTTGAAGGCATGGCAGAACTCCTGCTGCATGGTCTTGCCCTGCAGGAACTGGAAATCGTCGATCAGCAGCACGTCGGTGGCGGCGAACTGGTCCTTGAAGGAGATGGTGTCGCGCTGGCGCAGCGCCATCACGAAGCTGATCATGAAGCGCTCGGCGGTGAGGAACATGACCTTGCGGTCGGGGCGCCGCTCGCGGATGCGGTGGGCGACGGCTGACAACAGGTGGGTCTTGCCGAGTCCGGCACCGGCATGAACGAATAGCGGATTGAAGCTGACAGTGGCGCCTTGGGCGGCATCGGACACCCGGCACATGGCGGCGTGGGCCAGCTGGTTCGACGGTCCGACGATGAAGCTGTCGAAGGTCTGGCTGGGATCCGGCGCCTGCGACCGGTCGAGAATGGTGTTCTGTGCCGCGGCGGCTGGCTGCGGCGGTGCCGCCGGCCGCAGAACTGAGGGCGACACGCGCGTTTCGCTGGTTTCGGCACTGGCGGTGCGCACCGCCATCGGGGCCCGCGTGCGGACCTTGACGTGCACGGTGTCGAGCGATCCCAGTTCGACCTCGCTGATCTTGTGCAGCCTGGACACGTAGTGGGTCTCGATCCAGGACTTCAGGAAACGGGTGGGAACGGAGACGGTGAGGCGCTTCTCGGCGCAGTCTTCCATTTCCATGCGGGCAAACCAGCTCGAATAGAGATCCTCTCCCAATTCGGCACGCAGCCGCTGCGCCACGCGATCCCATTTGCCCTTCAGTTCGCCCGTCATTACCGTCATCTTGCCCGCCGCATCCTTGCCGCGCGCCAGCCCCAGGCGCGCAAAAATCCCTTGGCGTCCACTGCCGTGGCGCCATTTGCCTCCATTCAAATCACGTCGAACCTAGTTCGCCGCGATCTGCCTCACTGTGGAAAACCATGTCATGTCAGATACCCCTTGTTGATACCGCCCGAAACGTGGCACCGGCCGCCAGAGTTGCGGTATGGTGCCAAAATCGACGCAAAACGACCCTCACCAGACAAACGCCCGGAGTCCCTGTTACTCATGTGTTGAACGACATCCGGCCATTGCCCCGGGACGGATATCAACTGACTTATTCCGTGGCAGGACGTCGTCCCGGCCACGTCCAGAACCTACAAAATCGGCCCCAAATCCCGCAACCTGAATCCTCGATCAGTCCGTACACGGAGAGGGCTTGACTCCCTCTTTCAAAACGCCTGCAAAATTTCAGGCCTTTCAAGTCCCTGACTCACATGCGCTTTCTCGGCCCATCCAGGATGTGGCGCGCATTCAGCATGTGACAAATTTGTCATTCATTTGCGTATTTGTCCGCCCAGTAAAATCTCGTCTGCGGACACACTGGTTTTGACAGTGCCTGTAACGAGTTGAATCGACTTGAAAATCTCTGCGCGAGACAATCCGTGGCCGGACAAATGCAAAACGCCGGATGTATCCATCCGGCGTTCGACGTTCGGCTAATGGTTTGGGCGGATCAGGCCGGGATGGCCTTCACCCGGGCGGCCAGGCGCGACACCTTCCGCGACGCCGTATTCTTGTGCATGACACCCTTCTGGGCGCCGCGCATCAGCTCCGGCTGGGCGGCCTTGAGGGCCTCGGCTGCTGCCGCCGGGTTGCCGGAGGCAATCGCCTCCTCGACCTTGCGCACGAAGGTGCGGATGCGGCTGGTGCGGTCCTTGTTGATCTCGGTGCGGCGGGCGGTGACGCGGGTGGCCTTCTTCGCCGATTTCGTATTGGCCATGTGGCTTTCGTCCTAATTCAGTGAAACTCAGGTGACAGGCCGTAAAATGCGAATTGCCGCATGCCTCGTGGCAGACGGCCCGCATTCCCGGCCCATCGGGATGGCGGGCTTATAGGGAAACAGGTCCCTCTCGTCAATTCCCTTGTCAAACCCGCCGAAATCATGGCTTTTCCCACTTTCCGGACTTTTCGGAGCGGAACAACGCATCGAGGATCTTCATGTTCTGGATGGCGTCGTCCACGCCCCAGGCGGGCTTCTGCTTCTTGCGGATCACCCGGCCGAAGGCCTCCGCCTGCAGCTGGTACTGGTCGGACACCGGAAGCGCCGTCCATTCGCCCTCGTTCATCTCCATGCCCTGGACGAAGTACCGGTTGGGCTTGTCGGGCGGGGCGTTGAACGGGATCTCGATCTCGATCCGGCCCTTGGTGCCCATGATGTTGACGCGCTGGTAGGGGGCGAGCTGGGTCGATACCGTAAAGGACAGGTGGCGCCCGTCGCCGAAGTCGGCCAGGCCGCCGGCCAGCCGGTCGACTTTGAACTTGGGGTCGCGGTCGATGGTGGCCGTCACGCGCTTGGGCTCGCCATCGAAGATGAAGCGCGACACGGTGATCGGATAGCAGCCGATGTCCAGCAGGCCGCCGCCGCCGATATCCGCCATGTTGCGGACGTTCTTGGGGTCGCGGTTGAAATAGGAGAACAGCACCTGGATGGCGCGGACCTCGCCGATCTTCTTCTTCTTCACCAGGTCGCGCGCGGCGATCCACTGCGTGGCGTGGCGCACCATGAAGGCCTCGGCCACATGCACGTTCCTGATCTTCTTGAGCTGCTTGGCCTCCGCCGCGGTGATGGCGATGGGCTTTTCGCACAGCACGTGCTTGCCGGCCTTGGCCGCGGCCAGCGTGAGCGGCACGTGCAGATGGTTGGGCAGCGGATTATAGACCGCCTCGATCTCGGGATCGGCCAGCATCTCCTCATAGGAGCCATAGGCCTTGGGGATGCCGAGCTTCGCGGCCCAGCTTTGCGCCGTCTTGAGCTTCCTCGACGAAATCGCCACGATCTCCAGGTCCTTGCTCTTGAGCATGCCCGGAAGAACCTTCTCCACGCCGATGTTGGCGGTGGAGATGATGCCCCATTTCACTGGTTTCATATGCGTGCCTCCCAACTCTGATGCCCCCTCATAGAGGCCGCATGCCGTTCGCGAAAGGGTGATTATGGCGTCCAGGCGGTACCGGACCCCAATGGACCCACGCCGAGGTGGCTCGCGATGGTCTGACCGATGTCGGAGAAAGTCCTGCGATGGCCGAAGCTGCCGGGCGCCACGCCCTTCATATAGGTCATGACCGGCACCTGTTCGCGGGTGTGGTCGGTGCCCTTCCATGTCGGGTCATTGCCGTGATCGGCTGTCATCACCAGGAGGTCGCCGTCACCAAGCCTGGCAAAGATCTCAGGCACGCGCGTGTCGAAGTGCTCCAGCAGCTTGCCGTAGCCAATGGGATCGCGGCGGTGACCATACTCCGTGTCGAAGTCGACGAAATTGGTCATCACCATGCCGCCATCTGGCAGGCGCTCCATGGCGGCGAGCGTCGTATCCATCAGCGTATCCAGCCCCGCCACCTTCACTTCCTCGCCGGTGCCGCAGTGGGCGAAGATGTCGCCGATCTTGCCCACCGAGATCACCTGCCGCCCGGCATTGGTGATGTGGTCGAGCAGCGTCGGCTTCGGTGGTTTCACCGCGTAATCCTTGCGATAACCAGTGCGCTTGAATTCGCCGGGTCTTTCGCCGACGAACGGCCTGGCGATGACGCGGCCAATGTTCATGGGGAACGACAGCTCACGTGCTACGTGGCAGACGTCGTAGAGGCGCTGGCGGCCGAAATGCTCTTCATGGGCCGCGATCTGGATGACGCTGTCGACACTGGTATACATGATCGGCTTGCCGGAGCGGATGTGCTCCTCGCCGAAATCCTCGATCACCTCCGTTCCCGAGGCATGGCAGAGGGCGAGAAAGCCCGGCACGCCCGCACGCTTCATCAGTTCACGGACAAACTCGTCCGGAAAGGCAGGAACGGTGTGCGGGAGATAGCCCCAGTCAAATTGCAGCGGCACGCCGCCGATTTCCCAGTGCCCGGTGATGGTGTCCTTGCCCTTCGACACTTCAGAGGCATGACCCCATTGCCCGATCAGCGGCACTTCCGGAAGCGGATTACGGCCAGACGCACCCTTCGCCGCAAGACCAAGCCCCAGCGACGCCATGTGCGGCACGTTGAGTTTCATGCGATCGCAGATGTGCACCAGCGTGTTGGCGCCCTCGTCGCCAAACGCTGCCGCATCCGCCGCACCGCCGATGCCGAAGCTGTCGAGGATATAGAGAAACGCGCGCGGCATCAGGATGGTCCGATCCGAGAGTGGATGCAGGGTGAAACGGGTGGCGCGCCGCCGATCGCATAGGCCGCCTTCACCATTGCAGCGGCGCGGGCGAAGCTCGCTTCGTCCGCTGCATGGATCATGCACAACGGCGTCGTGGCATCGACGGCGGCGCCTTTGCCCAGAAGCCCTGAAAGTCCGACGCGATGATCGATCTTGTCCGCGGCTACGCGCCGTCCGCCTCCGAGTTCGATGACGGCCACGCCGAGGTCTCGCGTCTGGATCGACGACACCGCTCCGGCCCTGTCCGCGTAAACCGGGTTCATGATCGGCGCCTTGGCCAGATGCTTCTCATGGTTTGCGATGAAGTCTTTCGGCCCGCCGAGCAAAACCACCATGCGGTCGAAGTGCTCCGCCGCCTTGCCGCTGTCGAGTGTCGCCTGCAGCCGAGTGATCGCCTTCTCCATTGTAGTGTCAATGCCGGCGCTCACCAGCAGTTCCGCGCCCAGCGCCAGCGTGATCTCGGTGACACGCGCATCCTTTGCGCGCATCGTGAGGAAATCGCAGGCATGGGCCACCTCGATGGCATTGCCTGCACAAGGCGCCAGCGGCTCGTCCATATCGGTGATCAGCGCCGTGGTCTTGAGCCCCGCGCCATTGGCGACCGCGACGAGCGACTTTGCCAGACCCGTCGCCTCGTCCATCGCCGCCATGAAGGCGCCGGAACCCATCTTCACGTCGAGCACCAGATGCTGCAGGCCCGCCGCCAGCTTCTTCGACAGGATCGAGGCGGTAATCAGCGGAATTGATTCCACCGTCGCCGTCACATCGCGG
This sequence comes from uncultured Aestuariivirga sp., assembly GCA_964510815.1. Classification (GTDB taxonomy): domain Bacteria; phylum Pseudomonadota; class Alphaproteobacteria; order Rhizobiales; family Aestuariivirgaceae; genus Aestuariivirga. The sequence goes on along the minus strand of CAZECZ010000053.1, from coordinate 14,287 downwards.
ATGCCATAGAGGCGCTTGTCGGCGGGTGCCAAATCCGCCGTCTGGCCGATGATGGCGCAGCCGGCCTCGCGCGTCACGGTCCTGAACAGCTCCAGCCCCGGCTGGGTCTGGTAGCCCGGGATCGAATCGAGCTTGTCGAGCGTGCCGCCGGTATGCCCCAGCCCCCGCCCCGAGATCATCGGCACATAGCAGCCGCAGGCCGCCAGCATCGGCGCCAGCATCAGCGAGAGATTGTCACCGATGCCGCCAGAGGAATGCTTGTCGACGACAGGTCCCGGCAAATCCCACTTGAGCACAGTGCCCGAGTCCCGCATGGCGAGCGTCAGGCCAACGGCCTCGTCGCGGCTCATGCCCTTGAAGAACACTGCCATGGCAAAGGCCGCCACCTGGCCTTCCGACACACTGCCATCCGTCAGCCCACTGATGAACTCCTTCACCTCGTCGCGCGACAACGCTGCGCCATCGCGTTTGCGGCGGATCACCTCCTGCGGCAGCATCTCAATCTCCGCTGAAGAAGCGCCACAGCAGCTTCTTCATGTTCTCGGCCGCCTTGGCGCCCTCGCGCTTGGTCTCCTCGTGCGACGGGTTGGCGCCCTCGATGCCCGCCGCGAGGTTGGTGACGACCGACAAGCCTGCGACCTTGAGCCCAAAGCGCCGCGCCAGGATGGTTTCGGGCGCCGTCGACATGCCCACCGCGTCACCGCCGATCACCTGCGCCATGCGGATTTCCGCCGGCGTCTCGAAGGATGGGCCTGAGAACCACACATAGACGCCCTGATGCAGCGGAATCGATTCCGACGTCGCCGCATCCAGCATGCGCTGGCGCAAGCCCGGATCATAGGCCTCCGTCATCGGCACGAAATTCTCGTCGCCCTGCTGGCCGATCAGCGGGTTCATGCCGGAGAGATTGATGTGGTCGGTGATCAGCATGATCGCACCCGGCCGCATGTCTGGCTTGAGCGAGCCCGCCGCGTTGGTGAGGATCAGAGTCTCGATCCCTGCCGCATGGAGGATTTCGATCGCGGGCCGCATCGCCGCCGCGTTGCCGCTTTCATAGGGGTGCGAGCGGCCCTGCAGCACCGCCACCTCGGTTCCGCCCAGCTTTCCCACCACGAGCTTTCCCGCATGGCCCGACACCTTCGACACCGGGAAACCCGGAATGTCGCCATAGGGAATGACCAGCGGATCGGTGACGGCATCGGCCACGGGTCCGAGGCTAGAGCCGAGGATGACGGCGGTTCTTGGCTTGCGTTCACCCAACAATTTCAACAGCACGCTCATGTCAGATGCTCCGGCCCGAAGGAATAGGGCAACAACTCGCCGAGCGTGAAGCTGCGGATCAGCTCCCCCGTCTCGGTGCAACAATGGATCTTCACGTCATCGCTGGCGAATTCGCGGATCTTCTGGCGGCAGCCGCCGCAGGGCGTGCAGAGCATGTCGCCGTTGCCCATCACCGCCACCTCGGTGATCACCGTGCCGCCCGCCATGATCAGTGCCGAGATCGCCGAAGGCTCGGCACACCAGCCTTGCGGATAGGAGGCGTTCTCGATGTTGCAGCCGCCGAACACGCGGCCCTGCTCGTCGCGCACGGCAGCACCAACGCGGAACTTCGAATAGGGCGCGTAGGCCCTGGCGCGCGCGGCAAGCGCGGCCTCTACCAGATCACGCATCTCAGCGATCCTTCACGTAGGGCACGCCATCGGCCTTGGGCGGGATCGCCTTGCCGATGAAGCCCGCCAGCAACACGACGGTGAGCACATAGGGCAGCATGTTGATGAACTGTACCGGGATCTCGACATTGAAGACGTGAACGCCCTGCAACCTCAGGCCCAGCGCCTGCAGATAGCCGAACAGCAGGCAGGCGAACAGTGCAGGCCAGGCCCGCCAGTTGGCGAAGATCAGGGCGGCCAGCGCCATGAAGCCGCGGCCCGCCGTCATATCGCGCACGAAGCTTGCCGACAGCGAGATCGAGATATAGGCGCCGGCAATGCCGCACAATACGCCGGCGATGATAACGGCACGATAGCGTAGCCCCGCCACCGAAATGCCCGCCGTATCGACGGCTTGCGGGTTTTCGCCGACGGCCCGGAGCCTCAGGCCGAAGCGCGTCCTGGACAAGGCCCACGCGGTGACCGGCACCATCAGGATCGCGACATAGGTGATGAGGGAATGGCCGGACACGATCTTGGCGATGACGCCAATCACGGGCACATCATAGAGTGAGGCAAAGCCCGGCAGGTCGATGGGCAGGAAGCGCCCCTCGGGCGGCAATGCCGGGGTGCGGCCGCCTTCGCGGAACCAGCTGTTGCCGAGGACCAGCGCAAGACCCGCCGCCAGCATGTTGATGGCGACACCGGAGACGACCTGGTTGCCGCGCTGGTTGATCGAGGCATAGCCGTGGATCAGCGCGAAGCCCACTGAGACGATGATGCCGAAGGCCAGTCCGATCCATGCCGAGCCATAGACGGCGGAGGCCGAGGCGGCGATGAAGGCCGCCGCCAGCATCTTGCCTTCGAGCCCGATGTCGACGATGCCGGAGCGCTCCGACCACAGGCCGGCCAGGCAGGCGAGGATCAGCGGCACCGACATGCGGATGGCGGAAGCCAGCGTCTCGCCGCCCAGGAAGATGTTGAGCATGTCCATCGGCTCAATCCTCCACCCTGAAGAACATGGCCGAGAGCATGGGCCTGAACGCATATTCGAGCGCGCCCATGAACAGGATGACGAGGCCCTGGATCACCACGATCATATCGCGGTTAATGGTGGGAATGGCAAACGACAGTTCCGACCCGCCCTGGTAGAGAAGCCCGAACAGCATCGCCGCCAGCACAATCCCCAAGGGATGCGACCGCCCCATCAACGCCACCGCGATGCCGACGAAGCCGGCGCCGCCGACATATTCGAGCAGCAGGCGGTGCTGCACGCCCAGCACCTCGTTGACCGCCAGCAGGCCAGCCAGCGCGCCGGAGATCGCCATGGTCACCATGATGATGCGGTCCGGCTTGATGCCGGCATAGACGGCGGCATTGGGATTGAGGCCAAACGCACGGATTTCATAGCCGAGCTTGGTACGCCACAGCAGGTACCACACGACGAAGGCGGCAAGGAACGCCAGGAACACGGTGAAGTTCAGCGGCGAAGACGACAGCCTGACGCCAAAGAACTCGCGCGCCACCTCGCGGAAGCTCATGATGTAGGCGCCGGTGATCTCGCGGCTTTCCACCGCCATCTTGCCCACCGGCCGGAACCAGTAGTTGATGAAATACTGCATCAGGCTGATGGCGATATAGTTGAACATGATGGTGGTGATGACGATGTGGCTGCCGCGCTTGGCCTGCAACACGCCCGGCACCCAGGCCCAGAAGGCGCCAACGATCATGGAAGCAAGGATCGCCAGCGGAATGAGGATGGGCCACGGCAGGAATTCAAGCCCAAGCCCGATAGTCGCGGCACCAATGCCCGCCATGTAGGCCTGGCCTTCGCCGCCGATGTTGAACAGGCCGGCATGGAAAGCCACGGCCACGGCAAGCCCGGTGAACACAAAATTGGTGGCGTAGTAGAGAAGGTAGCCCCAGCCCTTGATGGAACCGACGGCCCCCTTGAGCATGATCCACATGGCCGTCAATGGGTTTTCGCCGATGATCAGCACCACGAGGCCGGCAAACAACAGGGCGACAATAAGGTTGAGCAGCGGGATCAGCCCCACATCCACCCAGGCCGGCAAATCCCCCCGTGCCTTCATCATCACGCCGCATCCTTCGATACGCCGGCCATCAGCAGACCGCATTCGCGCTCGTTCGCTTCGGGCCCGAGCTCGCCCATGATCTTGCCGGCAAACATCACGAGGATGCGGTCCGAGAGCGAGCGGATTTCATCCAGCTCGACGGACACCAGAAGGATCGCCTTGCCTTCGTCGCGCAGCCTGATGATGCGCTTGTGAATGAATTCGATGGCGCCGATGTCGACGCCGCGGGTCGGCTGACCGACGATCAGCAGATCGGGATCGCGCAGGATCTCGCGCGCCAGGATGATCTTCTGCTGGTTGCCGCCGGAAAATTTTCCGCTCTTCAGCAGCGGGTCCGGCGGGCGCACGTCGAATTCTTCCATCTCGGCCTTCGCCCGCGCAAGCACCTTGCCGCGGTCGAGGCGGAAGCCCTTGCCCAGTGCTTCGTCATTGTGCCAGCCAAGGATTTCGGATTCGCTGGCATCAAACTCCTTGATGAGGCCGCGGTGCTGGCGGTCCTCGGGCACGTGGGCGAGGCCCTCGGCGCGCACATGGGCGGGGTCGGCCAAGTGGCCGATCTCCTTGCCCTCGAAGATAACTTCGCCGGATGCGGGCCTGGCGATGCCGGCGATGCAGTCGAGCAGTTCCGACTGGCCGTTGCCGGACACCCCGGCGATGCCGACGATCTCACCCTTCCGGACACTGAACGACACATTGTCGACGCGGGCCACGCCGTCCTTGTCCTTCCAGGTGAGGTTCTTCACCTCCAGCACCATCTCGCCAGGCTTCGATGGTCCCTTGTCCACCTGCAACAGCACGTGGCGTCCCACCATGGCTTCGGCGAGCTGTTCGACGCTGGTCCTGGCGGTGTCGAAATGGGCCACCATTTCGCCGCGCCGCATGACCGAGACGTGGTCGGTGATGGCCATGATCTCGCGCAGCTTGTGGGTGATGAGGATGACGGTCTTGCCCTGGTCGCGCAGCGTGCCGAGAATGCGGAACAGGTGATCGGCCTCATCCGGCGTCAACACGCCCGTGGGCTCGTCGAGAATGAGGGTCTCTGCACCCTTGAACAGGGCTTTGAGGATTTCGACGCGCTGCTGCAGGCCGACAGGCAGATCCTGTATGATGGCATCGGGATCGACGTCCATCTCATATTCATGGGCGAGGCGCTGCAATTCGGTTCGCGCCTTGGCCAGCGCCGGACCGATGAGGGCGCCGCCCTCGGCGCCGAGCACCACGTTTTCAAGAACGGTGAAGTTTTCGACCAGCATGAAATGCTGGTGCACCATGCCGATGCCGTGGGCGATGGCATCCGACGACGAGCGGATGTTGACGGGCTGGCCCTTCACCCGGATCTCTCCCTTGTCGGCGTGGTAGAAGCCGAACAGGATCGACATCAGCGTCGATTTGCCAGCGCCGTTTTCGCCGATGATGCCGTGGATCGAGCCCTGGCCAATGGCGATCGACACGTTGTTGTTGGCATGCACCGCGCCAAAGCGCTTGTCGATGCCGATGAGTTCGATGGCGGGTGACGTCATGTGAGCCTCCCAGACCCTCCCGGCCGGGAGGGCGCGCGGCGAAGGGCAGCGGCGGGGCCCGCAAGCCCCACCTCAACTCTTGCTTACTGCACCGGGCAGGCGTTGTCTTCGGTGTAGTCGTGGACGGTGATCTTGCCGGCGATGATGTCGGCCTTGGCGGCCTCCACCTTGGCCTGCATGTCGGCGGTCACAAGGTCCTTGTTGTTCTCATCCATGGCATAGCCGACGCCATCTTCGGCAAGTCCCAGCGCCTTGATGCCGGCCTGGAAGGTGCCGTCCTTGCCGTCCTTCATGACGTTGTAGACGGCGACGTCCACGCGCTTCAGCATGGAGGTGAGCACCTTGCCGGGGTGGAGATAGTTCTGGTTGGCATCGACGCCGATCGACAGCGCGCCGCCATCGGCCGCCGCCTGCAGCACGCCGAGGCCCGTGGCACCGGCGGCCGCATAGATCACGTCGGCGCCTTGCGACATCTGACCCTTGGTGATTTCGCCGCCCTTCACCGGGTCGTTCCAGGCCGCACCGGTGTCACCCGTCATGTTCTGGAAGATCGTCGCATCCGGGTTGACGGCCTTCACGCCTTGCGCATAGCCGCAGGCGAACTTGCGGATGAGCGGAATGTCCATGCCGCCGACGAAGCCCACCTTGCCGGTCTTGGACGCCATGGCGGCCAGCATGCCCACGAGATAGGAGCCCTCATGTTCCTTGAACACGATCGACTCCACGTTCGGCAGGTCGACGACCATGTCGACGATGGCGAACTTCAGTTCGGGATATTCCTTGGCGACCTTCTCGACCGCCGCGGCCTGGGCGAAGCCGGCGGCGATGATCGGGCTGTAGCCCTGGTCGGCGAAATTGCGGATGGCCTGTTCGCGCTGGGCCTCGTTGGCGATCTCGAACTCGCCATACTGGATGCCGGTGTCGGCCTTGAACTTTTCCGAGCCATTGTACATCGACTCGTTGAACGACTTGTCGAACTTGCCGCCGATGTCGAACACGATGGCCGGCTTGTCGTCGGCGGCAAAGGCAGCCGCAGCCGACATGGCAAGTGCCGCAGCGGTCGCAAGCAATGTACGTCTCTTCATGTCTTCGTCTCCCTGATGATCTTGGCAATACTGAACGCAAGCGGGCCGTTGGTACAGCCATTGTTTTTTACCACTTGATCAAATGGCCAATGCGCCGTCAAGACCCCGGCGCGCCGCGGTCTTGACGCGCATCTCGCCCCAGACTTGAAATCGGCATGAGGAATTTTCATATTATGTTCCAGGATCAGCGGTGCCATGAGGGCCGCAGATTCCAGTGCTGCTGTGAAAGGGCATATGTGATGTCGCGTTTATCTGTATTTTCTTCGCCGCTACTGCTCGGCTTTGATGATCTCGAGCGCATGCTCGACCGTGCCACGAAGACAGCAGGCGAGGGTTATCCACCCTATAATATCGAGCGCCTGCCGCGGACGGAGGGCGAAGCCGAACGTCTACGCATCACACTTGCCGTCGCCGGCTTTTCGCGCGACGAGCTCGATGTCACGGTCGAGGAAAACCAATTGGTCATAAGTGGCCGGCAAAAAGATGACGACACGCGTGCCTATCTCCACCGCGGCATCGCCGCACGCCAGTTTACCCGCACTTTCGTGCTGGCAGACGGCATGGAGGTGACCGGTGCCCGGCTCGAGCATGGCCTCCTCGAGCTCAATCTCGAACGGCCTGAACCCCGGCGGGTGGTCCGCCGCATCCAGATTGGAGGGTGACATCATGAATGCCAACGAAACACGCAAGATCACGGAAATGGAGATCGAGGACCTGACGCATCTGGGCGACGGCGTGGTGGGCTATATCCGCGAAATCGCGGGGGTCGATGCCGTCCGGTTGCTGGGCGGCGAGGTCAATGTGGCGCCTGATGCGAAGCTGTTCTGCCTCTATCAGGCCGACGGCACCCCGATTTCGATTTCGGGAACGCACGAAGGTGCCGTGGGATCCGCCTTCGAGCACGAACTCATGCCGATGAGCGTGCACTGACCCGCTACGTTTGTGGATCAGAATGACGATGCGATGGCCGCCCCTCGGGCGGCCATTGGCATTTCAGGCTGCAGAAGCGGGTGGAATGGTCATCGCCGGCTCGGTCAGGATGGCGTAGAGCCCCTCGCTCGATTCCGTGCCCCGCAGTTTCTCCACGATGCCGGGATCGCGCAACACGCGCGAGATCTTGGCCAGTGCCTTCAGGTGGTCGGCGCCGGCGTGTTCCGGCGCCAGCAGCACGAACACGAGATCGACCGGCTGGCTGTCGACCGAATCGAAATCGACGGGCTGCGACAGCCGGGCAAACAGGCCGTAGACGCGGTTGAGCGACGGCACCTTGCCATGCGGGATTGCGATGCCCTGGCCGATGCCGGTCGAACCGAGCTTTTCGCGCTTCAGCAGCGTCTCGAAGATGATCCGGTGGTCGACGGCGACAATGGCAGACAGGGCCTGCGACAGCTCCTGCAGGAGCTGTTTCTTGTTCCGGGCCTTCACATTGGCCAGAACCGACTGCTTGTCGATGATGCAATCAAGAGTCATGGGCATTCCCGTCGTGAGGGCGTTGCTTTGCGTCAGGCTTGCGGCTTGGGATCGACCCACCCGATGTTACCGTCTGGCCGGCGGTACACCACGTTCAGGCCCCCATGCCCGCCATTGCGGAACAGCAGGAAGGGCGTGCTGGAAATATCGAGCTGCATCACGGCCTCGCCCACCGACAGTTCCGGCACGGTGGTGCCCATTTCGGCGATCACGACGGGATTGAGGCCGGAGGTTTCATCCTCTTCTTCCGGCGCCGGGCTGATGACATAGCTCGCCGCTTCCAGCGTGCGCACCGGCTCGCGCCTGGTGCTGTGATGGTCCTTGAGGCGGCGCTTGTAGCGGCGCAGCTGCTTTTCGAGGTGGGTGGCCGCATCATCGAAGCTCGGATGGGCATCAGCACCGTCGCCCTGGGCCTGCAGCACGAGACCCGTCGCCAGATGCAGCGCACAATCGGTATGGAAACCTGTCCGCACCTTCTCCACCGTCACGTGGGCATGAACGGTGCCGTCGAAATACTTCTGCCGGAGTTGATTGAGTCGTTCCTCGACATGGACCCTGAGCGCGTTGCCAACGTCGAGGTTCTTGCCAGTCACTTTAATCTGCATGGTCTCCGCAATATCCCTTGCTTCGCCCTGTCCCCTAGACATGGGCGTGTTCTTGTCATTCGTCAACTGGCTGGCCACAATCCACAGCTGAACCTTTTCAGTCAGCTTCCAGCGGAGTGGCGGATCGACAGCAGATCGCACACCCACCGGGCCCTGGAAACGGCGCGGAACCTAGTCGCGCCCTGTCTTCAAGTCAACGGTCTTAGGCGCTTTGCACCTTGCGCTCGCGACGGCGCTGCACGGAGGACGGAATATTGAGTGATTCTCGATACTTGGCAACTGTCCGCCGGGCAATGTCGATGCCTGCCGCCTTGAGTTTCTCGACGATCGTGTCATCGGACAGGATGTCGGCGCCCTCGTTGTCGATCAGTTCCTTGATGCGGTGGCGGACCGCCTCGGCCGAGTGGGCATCACCGTCCGAATCGGCGGAGGCGATAGCGGTGGTGAAGAAATATTTCAGTTCAAAAATGCCGCGCGGGGTGGACATGTACTTGTTCGAGGTCACCCGGCTGACCGTCGATTCATGCATCTCGATAGCCTCGGCCACCATCTTGAGATTGAGCGGCCGGAGGAGTTGCACGCCCAGCACGAGAAAGGCATCCTGCTGGCGCACGATCTCGCGGGCGACCTTGAGGATGGTCTTGGCGCGCTGGTCGAGACTCTTCACCAGCCAGGTGGCATTGGCCTGACATTCCGACAGGTAAAGCTTGTCCTCGCTGCGCGCCGCGGTCGAGGAGACGCGGGCGAGATACTGGTTGTTGATGAGGACGCGCGGCAGGGTTTCGGTGTTGAGTTCCACCAGCCACGTGCCATCGGGCGCCGCACGCACCGAAACGTCCGGGATCACCGGCTGTACCGGCTCGGAGCCGAAGGCGTGGCCAGGCTTGGGGTTGAGGCGGCGCAATTCGCCGATCATGTCCTTGAGGTCATCGAGATCGACCCGGCACAGCGACTTCAGCGTCGCGATATCGCGCTTGGCCACCAGTTCGAGATTGTCGAGAAGCGTGGCCATCGCCGGGTCATAGCGTCCGGCATCCTTCAGCTGCAGCGCCAGGCATTCGCGCAGGTCGCGGGCAAAGACGCCTGGCGGGTCGCAATCCTGCAGCTTCCTCAGCACCGCCTCAACGTGCTCGGCGCTGGTTCCCAATGTCTCGGCCACGGCGTCGATACCGGCGGTGAGATAGCCTGCCTCGTTGACCATGCCGATGAGATGCTGGCCGATCAGGCGCTCGCCCGGGTCCTGCACCGCAAGGTTCAGCTGGTCGGTGAGGTGTTCGGCCAGCGTCGGCTGCTTGGTGAGTGTTGCCGCGAAATCGAGATCGTCGCCATCGAGAGATACCCCGCCCGATGGCCTGAGCGACGACCAGCCGGAATCGGCTGCGCCTTGCGGTTCGCGGCTCTGGGCGTCGGCGCGCGCCTCATGGGTATAGACATTGTCGAGATCGGTATCGAGGGTGCGCAGGCGGTCCTCGGCGGCGGCCGTCGACTTGAGCGCGCTCACCATGTCGGGCTCGCCGGGCGCTTCCGGCTGCTCGGCCTTCTGCACTTCGGCGCGCTCGTCGCGTTCGAGCAGCGGGTTGCGCTCGAGTTCGGCATCGACGAAGGCCTGCAATTCGATGTTCGACATCTGCAGCAGCTTGATGGCCTGCTGCAGCTGCGGCGTCATCACCAGGGATTGACCCTGCCGGAGCTCCAGCCTCTGGCTTATGGCCATGGGGACCTCATGCCTGCGTCACAGGCTGAAATCGGCGCCGAGATAATAACGCCTGACATCCGGATTGCTGACGATCTCATCGGGGGTGCCGTGGGTCAGGACCTGGCCCTCATGGATGATGAGCGCCGTGTCGATGAGTTCGAGGGTTTCCCGGACGTTGTGATCCGTAATAAGCACCCCGATTCCCCGAGCGGTGAGCTGTCGCACCAGGTTGCGAATATCACTGATCGCAATCGGGTCAATTCCGGCGAAGGGCTCGTCGAGGAGCATGAACTGGGGTTTTGCGGCGAGGGCACGGGCGATTTCCACCCGGCGACGTTCGCCGCCAGATAGCGCAACAGCCGGCGAATGCCGGAGGTGGGAGATTGAGAACTCATCAAGCAACTCACGCAACTGACTGTCGCGCTTGGCTCTCGAACTCTCGGTCAGCTCGAGCACGGCGCGAATGTTTTCCTCCACCGTGAGTCCGCGGAAAATCGAACTCTCCTGCGCCAGATAGCCTATTCCCAGCCGTGCCCTGCGATACATGGGCAGATGGGTGATATCGGCGCCATCGAGACTGATCCGCCCAGCGTCGGCGGCAATGAGCCCGGTGATCATGTAGAACACCGTGGTCTTGCCGGCGCCGTTGGGTCCGAGCAGGCCCACAGCTTCGCCGCGCTTGACGGAGAGCGAGACGTCGCGCACCACCGGCCGGCGCTTGTAGGACTTGCGCAAGCCCTCAACCACCAGTCCGGCGCGCTCGGCCAGCCCTGTTCCCGAAGCCTTGTTCCGCGGCTGGAATGTCTCCTGCCGCGAAGCCTGTGTCCGGGTCTGCCGGTCCGTCACCACGTCCTCGTCACGCGCCACGTGAATGTCCACCCAATCGGTTTAATTTTAGATAAAGGCCGGGTCACTTCGGCAGGAAGCTGCCCTTCACCCGGCCGCCCTTCATCTCCACCTTGTCGGTGTTGAGGTCGGCATGCAATTCGTTGCCCTGCAACACGGTCGAGCCCTGGACCAGCTTGACCTTGCCGCCCACCACCAGCTTGTTGGTCTGGGGATTGAACTTGGCCCAGTCGCCGGTGATGGTCTCCTTGGCGGTCTTGATCAGAACGTTGCCCTTGGCGTCGAGGTCGGTGGCATCGGTCTTGGTGGTGCCGTCCGGCTGTTTGACCTCGTCATATTTCACCACCAGTTCATTGCACTTGAGGCTGACGTCTGCCCGCTTGGCGTCGACATTCCCACGGAAGATCGCCTTCTTCTCCTTGTCGAAGATCTCCATCTCATTGGACTCGATGTCGACCTGCTTGGTCGTGGCGGTGGCAGCCTGTTTGGTGGTGTCAGCCGGCTTGGTGGCGGCTGTTTCCGCTCCCGCCGCACCCGTCAGTGCCAGCGTCGCCACCAGCGCCAGAACCCAGTTTCGAATCATGGTTGTCCGTCTCCCTTTGCCGCCGCCTGAGAAAAGCGGGCCTTGACGCCATTCAAGAACAGAATTCGTGCCCCGTCATCGGTTATTTCCATGCCGTTGGCCTTGATGTGGCCGGACCCGAAAGTAACGTCCACCGCCACGTCCGATGTCAGCTTCTTGTCCTCCACCACCACATGGGCCTTCTCCATCAGCGCGGTGAAGCGGTCAGCCTGCACGATCTTCACCGCCCCCGCCAGATCGAGCTCCTTGATCTTGGTGTCATAGGCGCCGGTGTTGGCGGTCACGGTATATTCGGCCCCGCTGGGGCGGCGGAAATGGCCCTCCACCGTTTCCATGTGCACCAGCGACGGCGTGGCGGCATCCTGCCAGCCCTTCACCGCGGTCACCACATAGGGCTGGTTTTCCTTGTCGAGGCCGTTCACCGTCGAATCGGTGGAGGTGATCTTGTCGGGGTCCGGCGGCGTGATGACCGGCGGGCGTTCCTTCGGCGTCATCGCGTTGAACAGGCCGGCCTGCACCAGGAACAGGATGACGATGCCGAGGGCCAGTGCGGCGGCGGCCCAGCTCAGAAGGCGGGCCAGGCTGGCGAAGCGGATCGCCCGGTGGGCCGTGTCAGTGGGCAAAGACATCTTCTTCCGACCAGCCCGCGAGATCGAGGGCGGCCCGGGTGGGGATGAAGTCGAAACAGGCCTGGGCGATGGCGGTGCGGTGCTCGCGTGCCAGCATCTGGTCGAGCCGGGCCTTCAACTCGTGAAGATAGAGCACGTCCTGGGCGGCGTATTGCTTCTGGGCATCGGTCAGCACATGGGCGCCCCAGTCCGAACTCTGCTGCTGCTTGTTGACGTCGATGCCGAGCAATTCCTTTACCAGGTCCTTGAGCCCATGCCGGTCCGTGTAGGTCCGGGTCAGTTTCGAGGCGATCTTGGTGCAGTAGAGCGGGAAGGTGTCGACCTCCAGATACTGCTTGAGCACCGCCACGTCGAAGCGGGCATAATGGAAGATCTTGGTGACATTGGGATTGGCCAGCAGCGCCTTGAGATGTGGGGCGTCATAACTGCCGCGGTCGAGTTGCACCAGGGCGGCGTTGCCGTCGCCCGAGGAGAGCTGCACCACGCACAGCTTGTCGCGGCGCGGCAGAAGACCCATGGTCTCGGTGTCCACCGCCACCGTGGCGCCGAAATCCATGCCCGCAGGCAAGTCACCCTTGTAAAGCTTGATGGCCATGTGCCGTCACCGTTCGCCCTGAGATCGTTTCTGGCAACGCACTTAGGGGTTTGCCGCGGCGGAGGCAACCCATAGTACAACCGCCGCTCCCGGTCTCCGGCGTCGTTGACGGACCCCGCCGGCTGTGCAAGCCTCTACCTCCGATTGTTTTCGACCGCTATGAAACCAGCTGTCTTGTCCTGCGAGACACCGGAGCGTGGCTGGTCAGTTGGAGATGCCAGCATGGCAACCTTGAAGCCCGGTTCAGGCAACAGCACCGTCATCTTTCAAAGTGGCGACACAGTCGTCATTGACGCAGGCGTCGTGATTTCGGTACCGCTGGGGACGGGGCTCAATCAGGATTCGGCCTATGCCACGCTGGACCTGACGGCGCGGATCCGCGGCACCGTCAGCGGCGGGACAAATGGTATCGTCGCCAGCGAATTCCCGTCGAGCACCGGCTATCGGGATATCGGCATCTCGGCCACGGGATCGATCAGCGGCGACAGCACCGCCATCTTCCTCCAGGGCGGCGACAATCTGGTGCGCAACAACGGCACCGTAACCGGCGGCCTCGGCAGCGCCATCAACATGGTCAATTTCCATGACGGCTGGGTCTACAACGACGGCACCATCAACGGCAAAGTCACGTTCGAGACGGGTGCGAGCTTCCGCGTTGTCAACACCAGCCTCATGACCGGCGGGGTCGTTGCCACCAACACCAGCGGCACCATCGTGAACGCGGGCACCTTCGAGAACGCTGCTGGCGCTGCCATTACCGCCAGTTCGACGAGCGCGATGGTGGTCAGGAATTCCGGCACATTGACCGGCAATGTCCTTGCCGTGCTGCTCTCCGATCAGGCCGACCGGATGGTCAATTCCGGTATGGTCAACGGTGATGTCCTGCTGTTGGGCGGGGATGACAAATACACCCATGCGGCGGGTGGTTCTGTTACCGGCACGGTCAAGGCCGGCACGGGCAACGACGTGCTGCGGGGATCGACGGCTGCCGATATCTTCATGGGCGAGGCTGGCAACGACCGGCTGTTCGGCGGCGGCGGCGAGGATGTGCTCACCGGCGGGGGCGATGCCGACCTGCTGTCCGGCGGCGGGCAGCACGACACCTTCGTGTTCCTGACGGCAAACGACAGCACCGCCGCGGCTTCGGATCGCATCACCGATTTCCAGCATGGCCTCGACGAGATCGATCTCGCAACGGTGAATGCCGGCGTCCTCGACTTCAATGGCCTGGGCGGGTTCACCGGCGGCGGCACCGGTTCGGTGCGCTACGTGCTGAACGGGCCGGATGCCATCGTCCGCGTCGATGCCGATGGCGACGGCGGCGGCGACATGAAGATCGTCCTCACCGGCGTCGGGTTTCTCGATGCGGGCGACTTCATATTATAGCGCCGAACCATTCGGGCGCCACGCAGGACAAGCTACAGGACGAAATCCCCAACCGTCAGCGTGATGCCGGCGACACCTTCGAGGATGATGCGGAAGTCGGTGCGGGTATCGCCGTCGGTATCGCCAA
>CAZECZ010000052.1:0-25031 GCA_964510815.1 uncultured Aestuariivirga sp. | reverse complement strand
AAGGCATAGTAGGCGCGTAGTGTTGCGAATTTCTGCCAGTCGTCGCCGGCCATCTTTGCCAGCAGCGATCCTTTGCCGTGCACCACTTCGTCATGGGACAACGGCAGCACGAAGTTCTCCGAGAAGGCATAAAGCAGACCGAATGTCAGCTCATTGTGATGGTGCTTTCGGTGAATGGGCTCACGCTGCAGATACTGAAGCGTGTCATGCATGAACCCCATGTTCCACTTGAATCCGAAGCCCAGCCCGCCGCCGGATGTAGGCTTCGACACGCCGGGAAACGCCGTCGATTCCTCGGCAATCGTCATGATGCCGGGATTCTGTCCATATGCTTCATGATTTACGCGCTGCAGGAAGGCGATCGCTTCGAGATTTTCGCGTCCGCCGAACTGGTTGGGGATCCACTCCCCCTCTTTCCGCGAGTAGTCGAGGTACAGCATCGATGCGACGGCATCGACGCGCAATCCGTCGAGATGATAGCGCTCCAGCCAGAACAATGCATTGTTGACCAAGTAAGCCGATACCTCGCGGCGTCCGAAATTGTAGATCGCCGTGTTCCAGTCAGGATGGTAGCCCTGCCGGGGATCTTCGTGTTCATAGAGAGCAGTGCCATCGAAGCGGGCGAGACCGTGTTCATCCATCGGAAAATGGGCCGGCACCCAGTCAAGGATGATGCCGATCCCGGCACCATGGGCCCGGTCGACAAAGCGTGCGAAGCCATGCGGGCCGCCGAAACGGGAGGTCGGCGCAAACAACCCCGTCGGCTGGTAGCCCCAGGACGGATCGAACGGATGTTCGGTGATGGGTAGCAATTCGATATGCGTATAACCCATGTCGACGACATAGGGGATGAGCTGATCGGCCAGTTCATCATAGGTCAGGTATTCACTGCCATCCTTGCGGCGCCATGAACCCAGGTGCACCTCGTAGATCGACACTGGCACGCGTCGATGGTCCTTGCGCGCGCGGTCTGCGGCGTAGCGCTCATCATGCCACTGGAAGCCGTCGGTCTGCGCCACCCGCGATGCGGTCTTCGGCCGGACTTCCGCGTAGAACCCGAAAGGATCGGCCTTCAGTGGCAGCAGGTGTCCACCATGGCCCAGCATCTCGAACTTGTAGGCTTGGCCGACGCTGGCACCGGGCACGAAGATCTCCCAGATGCCGGTATCCATGCGCTTGCGCATGACATTGCGGCGTCCGTCCCAGTCGTTGAAATCGCCGATCACGGACACGCGTTCGGCATTGGGTGCCCACACGGCGAAATGCACTCCGTCGAAGCCTTCATGATGAAGCGGATGAGCCCCGAGCTTGTCGTAAAGCCGCAGATGATTACCTTCGCCGATGTAGTAATCGTCCAGCGGGCCGAGCACCGGTCCAAACTGATAGGCATCGGTTACGGTCCAGGCGCCGCCGCCATTTGCAGCCAGGAACTGAATGATCTGGCGGGTCTCTATGGAAACGGGACCTTCGAAGAAGCCTGCATCATGCCGCCGTTCCAGCTTGCCCAGCTTCGCGCCCTTCTGTCCGAGGGCCTCCAAGGTCAGGGCGCCGGGAACGAAACTGCGGGCAATCCACAGACCATCGATGTGGTGCAGGCCGAGACACTTGAATGGATCGCCATGTCGACCCGCCACGATCGCTTCGATCTCGGCGTCCGCAGTTCTCCATCCCGGTTCGGCCATTGTGCTCTACTCCTAGGCTACAGGCACCTGCCAGATGTCCCGGGCGTATTCCCTGATTGTCCGGTCGGACGAGAACCAACCCATGTTCACCGTATTGAGAATTGCCTTTTCCGTCCAGTCCTCCGTCTTGCGCCAGACCGCGGCCACCTTGGCCTGGGCTGCGGCGTAGGCATCAAAATCCGCTGCGACCATGAACCAGTCACCGTGATAGAGGCTGTCGGCGATGGGCCGGTATCTCTGGTGATCGTCCGGGGAAAACACGCCGGACGTGATGGCATCGAGTACGCTGTGCAAGTCTGGTGATGCCTCGATCACCGCCCCGGCGTCGTAACCACCGCGGCGGCGCTCTTCCACCTGTTCTGCTGTCAGCCCGAATATCACGATGTTTTCCTTGCCGACATGTTCCAGGATTTCGACATTGGCACCGTCTAGGGTCCCGATGGTCAGCGCGCCATTCAAGGCGAACTTCATGTTTCCCGTACCTGAAGCCTCCATCCCCGCTGTCGAAATCTGCTCGGAAAGATCGGCGGCGGGAACGATCACTTCCGCCTGGCTCACGTTGTAGTTCGGCAGGAACACCACCTTCAGCAAGTCTCCAATATCCGGATCGTTGTTGATCACCTGGCCGACATCGTTGATCAGCTTGATGATGAGCTTGGCCTGGGCGTAGCTCGCGGCCGCCTTGCCGGCGAAAATCTTGACCCGGGGCACCCACGGCCTGTCAGGATGTGCTCTGATATTGTTGTAGAGCGCGATCGTCTCGAGAATGTTCAGCAGCTGGCGTTTGTATTCATGGATGCGCTTCACCTGCACGTCGAACATGGCCGACGGATCGACCTTGATCCCCAGCCGGGCATCAATGAGATTTGCGAGCTCGACCTTGTTCTGCCGCTTGATGGCTGCGAAACGCCGCTTGAAGCCGTCATCGCGGGCATATGGAATGACGGCAGAAAGTGTCTCCGCGTCGTCGAGCACGTCATCGCCGGCCGCCTCTTGCAGAAGCTTGGAGAGTTGGGGGTTGGCGCCTAGCAGCCAACGCCGTGGTGTGATGCCGTTGGTCTTGTTGTTGATGCGGCCCGGATAGAGTTTGTTTAGATCGCGGAACACGCTCTGCTTCATCAGTGACGTGTGAAGCGCCGATACGCCATTGATGCTATGCGAGCCGACGAATGCGAGCTGGCCCATGCGGACACGGCGTCCGTTGTGTTCATCAATCAGGGATATCGAGGCAAGGAATTCCGGCGTGCAGTCGGGCAACTCCTGGGCCTCGGCGATGATCTTCGCATTGATGGCATAGATGATCTGCATGTGCCGGGGCAGGACATGTTCGAACATATGGAGGGGCCAGCTTTCCAGGGCCTCTGGCAGAAGTGTGTGATTGGTATAGCTGATGGACGATTTCGTAATTGTCCAGGCTTCGGCCCAGTCCAGTCCGTGAATGTCAGTCAGCAGCCGCATGAGCTCCGCCACTGCCACAGCCGGGTGTGTGTCGTTGAGCTGGATCGCCACCTTGTCGCCCAGCGAACGCACGTCGTCATGCTTTTGCAAATGGCGGCGCAGGATGTCCTGCAGTGACGCCGAGGTAAAAAGATATTCCTGGCGTAACCGCAATTCCTGTCCCGCCGGCGTGAAGTCTGCAGGATAGAGAACGCGGGTAATAATTTCGGCCTTGTTGCTTTCGGCAAGGGCGGCTTGATAGTCGCCACTGTTGAAGGCATCGAGACGGATGGGATCCACGGCACGCGCCGTCCACAGGCGCAGCGTGTTCACGCGCTTCCCACGCCAGCCGACCATGGGAATATCATGGGCCGACGAGATCAGCACTTCGGCAGGCTGCCACTTGCGGCGTTGCGTCCCGTCGGCTTTGGTTTCCACGGAAACCGATCCGCCAAAGCCGATTTCATAGGCCGCCTCGCGCCGCGGGAACTCCCATGCGTTTCCGTTTTCCAGCCATTTCTCCGGAAGTTCCACCTGCCAGCCATCGGCAATCTTCTGCCGGAACAGGCCGTGTTCGTAACGGAGGCCATAGCCATAGGCCGGAATATCGAGGCTTGCCATGCTCTCCATGAAGCAGGCTGCCAGCCGGCCGAGGCCGCCGTTGCCCAGTGCCGCGTCGGGTTCCAATGCCTCGACGAGGTCGATGTCGACATTGAGATCGGCCAACGCCTTTGTGAACGCGTTGTTCAGTTCGAGATTGCTGAGCGCATCGCGCAACAATCGTCCGATAAGAAACTCGAGGGACAGGTAATAGACGCGCTTGGCATCCTGCTGATACGCACGCTTGGTGGACTCCATCCAGCGGTCGATGATGCGGTCGCGCAGGGCCAGGATCGTGGCGTTGAGCCAGTCATGCCGTTTTGCCACCATAGGATCCTTGCCGATTGAATAGGCAAGCTTTTCGAGGATTTCGGAGCGTATGGTCTCGGCATCGGTGCCGCGTGGGGCGGGCTTGATCATCTTGAGGTCTTTCGTGATCAGGATCGGTCGCTGTCGCAGCAGCTTATAGGTGGTCGCAGCGGCATTGTGCAATGCAAACGCATGATAAATCAATTCAGTTGATTTATTCAAGCAATAATGATGTGCGCACCTGAATTTCTCAACGATTGCCCCAGTTCGCCGTCGGGTTGGGCGTCCGTGACCAGCGAAATACCATCAGACCAGGGCCCATAGACCGACAGGGAAGGCCGCTCGAATTTCGAGTGATCAGCGAGGATGACGGTCTGTGCCGATCGCCGCATCATCGCACCATAGATCAGCCCCGGCCCTACTCCTGCGTCGTTTGGGCCCTCCGCGGTCAATCCGCTGGCACCCAGAAACGCCTTGCCAGCGCGGTATTTCTGCAGCGCGTCGATGGTGTCCGGCCCGTGGATCAGGCCCTCCCGGCTGTCATACTGGCCCGGCAGCATCAGAACTTTGTGGAACGGGTTGCTGGCCAATGCGATGGCGATGGAGAAGGCATGCGTGATGACTGTGAGGTGGTCCCGCTCGGCTGCGAGGCGCCGCGCAAAAATAGTCGTTGTGGCACCCCCGCCAATCATCAGAATGTCATTGGGCTCGACCAGTCCGACGGCCGCTGCCGCAATCCGCTCGCGCTCTTCCACCATCAGTTTTTCGCGCTCGGCCAGCGCCGGCTCGAAGGCCACTGGCCGCATGGCCCCGCCGTAGGTGCGGTTGATGAGGCCGCGCTCATCGAGTTCCGCAAGGTCTCGCCGGATAGTCTCCGTCGACACGTTCAGCAGCGAGGCCAGTTCGTTGACGCGAAGCGAGGGTGCTGCGCGCAGTTCCGCGACGATGCGTGAATGCCGGTCAGATTTGTTCAGCCTGGTCTCAGGGACAGTCATGGATCGATCATCTCACGTCACACGGAATTTTGGCAGTACGGGCATGGAGTTGACCGTCATTGCAATCCATTTGGGGATTTTGATCAGAAAGTGACCACTTGACAACATAAAAATGTTGTGATTGCCTATGTATATCTGTGAAGTCGGTCACATACTGACCGAAGGAGCACACATGTACGACTATGGCTTGTTCGCTTTCGACTCCAAACAGGACCTGTTCGACAAGGCGATCCGCTTCTGGAATCCGGACAAGACCAAGTTCTGGCAGAAGGCTGGCATCGACCTGGTGATCGACCGCCGCGACGGCTACTTCCTCTACGATATGTCCGGCCGCCGCCTGATCGACCTTCATCTCAACGGCGGCACCTACAATTTCGGCCATCGCCATCCCGAACTGGTGGAGACCCTGAAGGGCGCGCTCGACTATTTCGACATGGGCAACCACTGGTTCCCATCGGTCGCCCGCGCAGCCCTCGCCGAATCCCTCATCAAGGTCTCACCGGGCATGGCCTATGCCGTCTTCGGCGCAGGCGGGGCCGAGGCCGTCGACATTGCCATCAAGTCGGCGCGCTATGCCACCAAGCGCCGCAAGATCGTGTCCATCATCAAAGGCTATCATGGGCATTCAGGCTTGGCGGTGGCGACCGGTGACGAACGTTTCAGCAAGATCTTCCTGGCCGACCAGCCCGAGACCTTCGTCCAGGTGCCGTTCAACGACATCGACGCCATGGAGCGCGCACTGAAGGGCAACGACGTCGCCGCCCTCATCATGGAGACGATCCCCGCCACCTACGGCTTCCCCATGCCGAAGGAGGGCTATCTCACTGCCTGCAAGGCGCTTTGCGAGAAATACGGCGCCATGTACATTGCCGACGAGGTGCAGACTGGCCTCATGCGCGCCGGCCGGATGTGGGGCTGGCAGGCCTACGGCGTCCAGCCAGATATCATGGTGACGGCCAAAGGCCTCTCAGGTGGCCTCTATCCGATCAGCGCCTGCCTGGTGAATGAAAAGGCCGGCGGCTGGCTGCATGAAGATGGTGCCGCCCACATCTCCACCTCCGGCGGTGCCGAACTGGGCTGCATCGTCGGCCACAAGGTGATCGAGATACTGCAGCGCCCCGAACTCATCGCCAATGTCGACACCGTGACCAATTTTATGGCCGAGAGCATGGCCGAGATGATCGCCCGTCACGGCGACATCTTCACCGGTGTGCGCCAGAAAGGCGTCATCCTTGGCCTCGAATTTTCGAACCATCCGGAGGGCGCCGTCTTCGTTTCCCGTGCCCTCTATGAACACGGCGTATGGGCGATCTTTTCCTCCCTCGACAAGCGCGTGCTGCAATGGAAGCCCGGTGTCCTGCTGACCCAGGAGACCTGCCAGGACATCATGGACCGCTTCGATGCCGCCATGCCGCGCGCCCGCGAGTTGCTGCAT
Organism: uncultured Aestuariivirga sp.; assembly: GCA_964510815.1. Taxonomy (GTDB): domain Bacteria; phylum Pseudomonadota; class Alphaproteobacteria; order Rhizobiales; family Aestuariivirgaceae; genus Aestuariivirga. Next base: position 18,573 of record CAZECZ010000052.1, on the reverse strand, counting down.
CAGGCAAAGAAGGCTGCGTGATCATGAGCGAACCCCTCCTCAAAGTTCCGGACGTCCAGTTCGAGCGCGCCAAGCTGATGCTGGATCGTGCCCGGTGGGCTGCCGCCAAGATGCAGAAGCTCGACCGCGACGCCGTCCGCCGCATCCTCGATGCCGTGGCGGCTGCCGGCCATGCCAAGGCGCAAGCCTATGCCGAATGGGCCGTGCGCGAAACCGGCATGGGCGTCGTCGAGCACAAGCGGATCAAGAACGAGGCCTGTTCGACAGGACTCGTCAAGCTTTATGCCAACGAAGATTTCATCAGCCCACGGATCGATGAGGCGAGGAAGATCGTCGAGTTGCCGCGTCCTGCAGGCGTCATCTTTGCGCTGATCCCGGTCACCAACCCGGTATCGACCATCTTCTTCAAGACCCTGCTGGCGCTGATGACGCGCAACGCCATCATCCTCTCGCCCCACCCGCAGGCCAAGGCCTGCTGCACCGATGCCGGCCGCCTGCTGGCCGAGGCCGCCAAGGCGGCGGGCGCGCCCGACGGTGCCGTACAGGTGATCGACGAACCGAATATTCCGCTGCTCGAAAAGCTGATGGGTGACGAGCGGGTCGACCTGATCGTTGCCACGGGCGGACCCTCCGTCGTCAAGGCCGCGTATCGGTCTGGCAATCCGGCCTTCGGCGTCGGCCCCGGAAATGCGCCGGTACTGGTAGATGATACCGCCGACCTCAAACTCGCCGCAAAGCGCATCGTCGCCTCCAAGTCCTTCGACAACTCCATTCTCTGCACCAACGAGTCGACGGTGCTGGCTTTCGCCACCATCGCCGACCGTCTGCTGGAGGCACTGAAGGCTGAGAAGGCACACATCTGCACGTCCGACGAAACCGACAAGCTCCGCAAGCTCCTGTTCACTGATCACGGATTCAACGTTGCCATGATCGGCAAGGACGCGAGCGTCATTGCACAGGCCGCCGGGTTCAGTGCGCCGAATACGAAGATCCTGGTAACACCCGTCAGCCTCGTCCAGCCGGAAGAACAGCTGGTGCGGGAAAAGCTCTGCCCCGTCCTCGCTTTCGCCAGGGTGCAGACCATCGATCAGGCCATTTCTTGCGCGCGCTCGATGATGAGGAAGTCTGGCCGCGGTCACTCTGCTGCCATCCATTCGAAGAACGAGGCCAACATCATGGCCTTCGCCGCTGCGGTGCCCGCACTTCGCGTTGCGGTGAATGTCGGTTGTTCCCTCGGCGCGTCGGGCTACGAAACCAACCTCGGTCCGTCGATGACCATCGGCACCGGCTTCGTCGGCGGCTCGTCCATCGGTGATAATCTGACACCGCATCACCTGATGCACTATGCCCGCATCGCCTACAACAAGGACGCGGCCGAAACCTTTGGCAACTTCACCAATCTCGATCCACTCTCTTTGCCGAAACGCGAGACGCCATCTGTCTCGCTCGCCGTCGACAATTCCACCGACAGCGAACTCCGAAAAGAGCTTCGCCGCATCATCCTCGAGGAGCTGAAAGCGGTTCTCGCCGCATAGGACATCATGGCCACGCTCCGCTCCTACATTTTCATCGACCAGCTGCAGCCGCAGACCATGTGCTATCTCGGTGCCTGGATCAGGGGTTCGCTGCCGCGCACCAACATGGCAGCGCAGATCATCGAAGTGGTACCCGGCCTCGATATCGAGGCGCTGACCGACGTCGCGCTCAAGACGGCGGAGGTGCAGGGTGGAATCCTCGTGGTGGAGCGGCAATTCGGCTATCTCGAAATCCACTCGCGCGACGTCGCGGCCGTCAAGGCCTCGGCTGAAGCCGTGCTCGATGCCATGGAGATGACGCCCGACAAGGCAATGAAGCCGAAGATCCTGGCATCGAAGATTGTCACTCGCATCGATCCCGGCCATGCCTTTCTCATCAACCGCAACAAGGGCGGTTCGATGATCCTCGCTGGCGAGACTTTGTTCGTTCTGGAAACGGAACCTGCTGCCTATGCCATCCTTGCTGCCAACGCAGCCGAAAAAGCGGCAACCATCAAGATCGTCGACTACCGCATGATCGGCGCCACCGGCCGCCTCTATCTGTCGGGCACTGAATCCGAAGTCCGCGCCGCGGCAAGCGCTGCCGAACAGGCGCTGGAGATGTGACATGACGCTCAAGCCCGAGATCAGCAACGAGTTGCGCAGCATGGTGCGAGAAGCCCTGCGTGACGTGATGGCGCAGAGAACGGGGGCATCGCTCGCTGCGGTCGAGTCCGTCCGTCTCGCCAATGACCAGGACCTTGCGGCCTTTGTCTCGCGCCTCATGGACCCGGCGGTGCAGGAACGGGTGAAGTCGGGCAGGCTGCGCTTCACGCTTGGTGTCAATCCGGCACAGGAAGCCGCGGCCGCTGCCAGCACACCCTTGACCGGCGTCGTCACCGAGAAGACCATCGACCGGACCGGCGGCACTGGATCGCTGATCCTCGGGCCCGGCGCTGTGCTCACCCCGCTCGCACGCGACCGTGCGCGCCAGCTGGGTCTTAAGCTCGAGAGGAGAAGCTAGATGCTGAAGGCAACGGTCACGGGCCGCATCTGGTCCACCAAGAAAATCGCGGAGGTGCCAACTGGCACCATCCTCGAGGTCGTCGTCGACGAGTCGAACTCGAAGCTCCTCGCCTTCGACCCGCTGGGCTGCGGGGAGGGCGAGAAGGTCATCATTGCCACCGGCTCTGTCGCCGCTGCCTGGTTTCCCGGAAAATCACCACCCATCGATGCCCTGATTATCGGCTCCATCGATGAGCAGGCCACGACACCGAAGAAGAAATAGCAACCAACGCTCAACACGGAGGACATCATGTCGAGCAATGCGATTGGAATGATCGAAACCAAGGGTTATGTGGCAGCACTTGCCGCCGCCGATGCCATGGTCAAGGCCGCCAACGTTACCATCATTGGCCGCGAAGAAGTAGGCGATGGCCTCGTCGCCGTCATCATCAACGGTGACGTCGGTGCGGTGAAGGCGGCAACCGAAGCCGGCGCTGAAGTGGCAGGGCAGGTCGGCACACTGGTGTCGGTGCATGTCATTCCACGTCCCCACGCGGATGTCTCCAAGCATTTCACGGCCGGCTCCTCCAAGTAACAGCGAGGCTCTGCCGTGGCCGCGAAGAAACCTGCGGCGAAGGGCGAACTCCGGGTCTTCCTCACGCTGGAAAGCCTGCAGCCGCAATTCGCCGCCTATATGGGAACGCCGACACGGGCGCGTGGCTATCCGCCCTATGCGGGCCAGCATGCGCTCATCATCGAGGTCGCACCCGGCCTGATGATCGAGCGGGTGATGGACCTGGCGCTCAAGGCCGATCCTGACCTCGAGCCCGGCATTCTCTTCGTCGAACGTCAGTTCGGCATCCTCGAAATCCATGGGGCGGACAAGACGAAGCTCCTGGCGGCGGGCCGTGCGGTGCTCAAGGGCATGGGGCTCACCGAGGGCGACCAGCTCGCGCCTCGCATCCTGTTCACCGATGTCATCGAGAACATCGCCGACCAGCACGCGGTGATCATCAACCGCAACCGCCAGGCTTCCATGGTGATGCCGGGCGAGACATTGCTCGTCTGCGAGATGGTGCCGGCACTCTATGCCGCCATCGCTGCCAATGAGGCAGAGAAGGTAGCCCCCAAGCTCACCCTCGTTGATGTCCAGATGATCGGTGCGGCCGGCCGCCTTTACATGTCCGGCTCGACAGAGGATGTCGAACGGGGACTTGCGGAGATCGCGCGTCTTCTGGCAGGAATCGGGGGACGCAAGACCTGACGGAGAGTGCAGTGACGGATTTTGATTCCCTGAGCCACGACGAGCAGCTACCCCTCCTTCTCGAACTCGCCAACACGGCGGCGTCCAATTACGATCTGCCGCAGGGTATCGCCGTCAGCCTCATCAATCTTTCGGAGAATGCGACCTACAAGGTGGAAGCGCCTGGCGGCCAGCGCTGGGCACTCCGCATCCACCGCGACGGTTATCATTCGAAGACCGCCATCGCGTCGGAGCTTGCATGGCTCATCGACCTCCGTCAAACCGGTGTCGTCGCAACGCCCAATCCGGTGAAGGGCAAGGACGGTGAGATCATTCAGCAGGTCTCCCATCCTCGGATGCCGCGTCCACGCAATGTGGTGCTATTCGATTGGGAGAGCGGCATTGAACCGGGTATCGGCCACGACCTCGCAGAACCCTTCGAGGTGTTGGGCGAAGTGACGGCCCGCATGCATCTCCACACACGTCAGTGGAAGCGCCCGTCTTGGTTCACACGACTGACGTGGGACTTCGACACCAGCCTTGGCGATGAGAATCCGCACTGGGGCCGCTGGCGCGATGGCATGGGCATGGATGCCCGGAAGGAAATGCTCTTCGGCCGCACCGTCGATCTCATCGGCAAGCGCCTTGCCGCCTATGGCAAGGGCGAGGACCGTTTCGGTCTCATCCACTGCGACCTTCGCCTCGCTAACCTGTTGATCGACGGCAAGGCCGTGAAGGTCATCGACTTCGATGACTGCGGCTTCGGCTGGTACATGTATGATGCGGCAACGCCAGTGTCATTCTACGAGCATGAGCCGCAGGTGCCGGACCTGCTGGAGAGTTGGAAGAAGGGCTACCGCAGGGCGCTTGACTTGCCCGTGGCCGACGAGGCAGAGATACCGACCTTCATCATGCTGCGCAGGCTGTTGCTGGTGGCGTGGATCGGGTCGCATCATGAAACCGATCTCGCCAAGTCCATGGGCCTTCCGTATACGGAAGGCACCGTTGGACTCTGCGAGGATTATCTGCGGAAGTTCGGTTAGGCGGACGCCAGCGCCTCGAGGCTCTCGGGCAGGATCTGTCCGCCATCCACGATGATCGTTTGCCCCGTCACGTAGTTCGCTTCCTTCGATGCGAAATAGAGCGCGGCGTAACCAATATCTTCGACTTGACCCAGTTTCTTGAGGGGGACCGAGGCGGCCATGGATTTCTGGTATTCCTCACCCATGCCCGCAAGGCCTTCCGTCACGATGTTGCCGGGCATTACCGCATTGACCGTGATGCCATACTTCGCCAATTCGATGCAGGCTGTGCGCATGAAGCCGAGTTGGCCTGCCTTCGTCGCACCATAATGCGTCCAGCCCGGATAGCCCGTGATGGGACCGGTGATGGACGACGTTAGCACGATGCGGCCCTGGTCTGATTTCTTCAGGTAGGGCACGGCCGCCTTCACCGAGTGGAACGTCCCTTTGAGGTTGGTGTCCACCACCTCGTCCCACTGTTCCGACGTCATCTCCTCCAGCTTCGCCGGCGGGAAGATGCCGGCATTGGCGCACAGCACGTCGAGCCCGCCGTTCCGTTCGGCCACGGCCTTCATGACGCCTTCCATGCTCGCAAGCGAAGTCACATCGCCAGCAAGGCCGAAAGCGCCATGACCAATTTCCTTGGCCGCAGCCTCCGCCTGGTCTCCGTGGCGCGCGACAATGGCAACCTTGGCGCCGGCACCGGCGAAGACGCGAGCGATACCCTTGCCGATGCCTTTGGAACCACCCGTGACGACAACGGACCGGCCGGTCAGTGATTGAGTCATGTCTTTCTCCCTGTCGTTTAATCCGCCGCTTTGGCGCGGCGCATGGCAATGATGAGGCCGTAGCCCCCGATGAGCAGAATGATGGCGCCCACGGTGGAAATCGTACCGAGGACAGGAACGCCCGGCGTGTAGCCAGCCACCATCTTTGCATAGAGATATTCCGGCACGGTGGTATCCGCGCCGGTGGTGAACAGTGAAAGCGGGAAATTGCCCCACGACAGCAGGAAGGCAAACAGGGCACCGGAGAAAATGCCGGGGAACAGCACGGGCAGGGTCACTTCCTTCAGTACCTGCCAGCGAGACGCACCCAAATCGAAAGCGGCTTCTTCCAATGCAGGGTCAAAACTGTAGACCTGTATGGAAATCACCAGGGTCACCACCGGCACGATCCACACGAGATGGGCAAAGACGGCTGTCTTCCACGACAGCGGCAGGCCAAGGGTGTTGAACCACAGGAGCAGCGCCAGGCCAAGAACCGACTGCGGAAAGAAGATCGGTAGCAGAATGAGCTTTTGATAGAGCGAGCGGCCTTTCCAGTCATATCTGGCAAACGCCAGCGCGCCGAAGAAGGCGATAATGACGGCAATCACGGTGACGCAGAGTGCAATGGTGATCGAGGTTGACAGCAGCTGCCTGATCTCGAATGACGTGAGTGTCTTGTGCCACCAGTCGAGCCCCCATCGGCTGATGGGAAACTGGAAATACCGGCTCGATGTGAGCGATGCGAGCGTGATGCAAACCGTCGGCAGGTAGATGAAGACGATGACGGCAATCGTCCAGGCCGTGACGAGGGCGTTACGCAACCGTTGTTCGCGGTTGTTCATCGGCTATCTCCGCCCAAGCAAGCGGTCGAGGTCGAAGCGGCGCAAGGCGATCAACACCAGCGTCCCGACCACGAGCATCAGCAACACGGACAGTGCCGCGCCAAGCGGCCAGTTCTGCGAGTAGGTGAAGGCGATTTCGATGTCATGTGTGATGGGGATCACCCGCTGGCCACCCATCACCTTGGCTTCGGCGATGGCACCGACGGCGAGAACGAAGGTCAACAGAAACCCGATGGTGATGCCCGGCATCGACAGCGGCAGATCGACCTCCTTGAACACTTGCCAGCGCGAAGCGCCAAGATCAAACGCGGCGTCGCGCGTCTCTTGCGGCACCATGCTGATGCCGAGTGTCATCGGGAACAGCATGAACGGGAAATAGACATAGACCATGCCGAAAATGATGGCCGGCAGAGAGAACAGAATGCTTTCCAGCTGAAGCCCGAACAGAGACTTGAGCGTTCCAAGCAGCACGCCATTCTTGATGAAGAACAGAACCCATCCATAGAGGCGAATGTTTTCGGAGACGAAAAGGGGAATGGTGAACAGCAACGTCAGCAGCATGGACCACTTGCCGAAGACGCGGACGAGACCAAAGGCCACTGGATAGCAAATGAGGGCGAGAATTGTGACGGTGATGACCGCGAGGACCAGCGACCAGAGGAACGAGATGTAGTTCGTTCCATCAAAGATCGTTTGGTAGTTTTCCAGTGTCGGGGCACCTGCGAAGGAAAAACTCCGCGGCGGCATGAAGCTGAACCACACCACGGCGATCAGCGGCGCCGCGAACCCGATCAGAAGGAACAGGATCACCGGCAGGGATGACTTGGAACCTTGCGATAATGCCATGACTCAGTCCGTCACCAGGATCGCCTCATCGGCATCCCAGCCAATGATGGCATCATCATCCAGCTTCCCCGCAAACGCCTGCTGGCGGAGTTTCTCCACCACGAAAACGGTATCGCCAACGCGAACCTGGTATTGGATGCGGGAACCCAGTGCGTATTCGTTGTACACCCTGCCCTTCATCGCGTTGTCGGCCTCCGAGTGATCAGCGAGAAAGCGCAGGAACTCGGGGCGGATCACCAGATGACCCTTGTCGAAGCCGTTCGGCAATCGCGGCGGCTTGATTTTTGCACCGGTCGTTGCCGAGTGCAGAAGGCCGTCCGAACCCATGCTCACCGGCAGCACGTTGACGTCGCCGACGAACTCGGAAACGAAGCGCGTGTTGGGCTCGGTATAAATCTGATGTGGCGTTCCGACTTGCACGAGCTTCCCGGCCCGCATCACGCCGATCCGGTCGCTCATCACCATCGCTTCCTCAAGCGAGTGGGTGATGTAGATGAAGGTCTTCTTCGTTTCGCGGTGGATGTCCTTGAGTTCTTTTTCCAGGGTCTTGCGAAGCTTGTAGTCGATGGCCGACAAGGGTTCATCGAAGAACAGGATCTCCGGATCATAGGCGAGTGCGCGGGCCAGGGCCACGCGCTGGCGTTCGCCCCCCGAACATTTCATGACATTCTTGCCGTAATACGACTCCGGCAGACGCAGCAACCGCATGAGCTCCAGCGCACGGGCCTTGCGGCTGTCCGGCGCATCGCCACGGATCTTCAATGGGAATTCGATGTTCTGTCCCACGGTGCGGTGGGGAAACAGCGCCAGCGACTGAAACACCATGCAGGTCGGACGCTTGTTCGCCGGCAAGTCATTGATGCGCTCGCCGCGCAAGAAGATGTCGCCGCTGGTTGGCATATCCATTCCGGCGAGCATACGCAGCATCGTCGTCTTGCCAGAACCGGAAGGACCCACGATTGTAAAGAATTCGCCCTCCGAGATATCGAGGTCGATGGAGTCGACGGCTGCGTGGGTTCCGAAGACCTTGCGAATCTTGACGAGTGAGAGAATGGGCTGGGACTGGTTCATGAAAATTGGACTGTCTGACAATAGACAGCCCCTGCGATCAGATCGCAGGGGCCGCGGGACGATGTTACGGCTTAGCCGCCGGACGCTGCGCGTTTTGCGGCATTCATGATGTCGAGCAGCTTGTCATAGTCCGGCACGATATCGTACTCGACGCAGCGCGACATTTCTTCTGCAAGGCTGTCCCACTGGATCGCATCGAGCTCTTCCTTGGTGAACAGGTTGAAGCAGTCGGGATTGCCCATTTGGGCCACCGGATTGAAGGTGCCCTCGGCGAAGGCCACCGTGTGGGCCATCTCCGGTTGCTGCACGTACTCAAGGAAGTCGGCTGCGAGCGGCGACAATTCAGGATTGTTGACCGTCGAGGTGATCTCGATCCAGGCAATCCCGCCCTTGCCGCCTTCCATCGGTCCCGATTTAGGTGTGATGCCGCGGATATTGGGGTTGCCGTCGGCGCGGGCCGGAGACGCCGAATAGGTGCCGCCCGTCATGTGGAAGTCGATCTCGCCCGACACCAGCGCCTGATTCATGGTGGCGATGTCGCCGACCACCTTGGCACTCTTGAACACGGTCTCGGCGGCCGTCTTGAACTTCTCGACTTCCTCGTCTGAGTGCTCCTTGAACGGATCGAAGCCGGCTACGAGGCAGATATTGAACACGTTCCAGTCATCGGACTCGAGGATGCCGAACTTGCCGGCATTGGCCGGATCGCTGAACAGGCTCCAGCCTTGATCTTCGGCGGCCTCGCGGCTGATCTTGTCGGTGTTGACCACATAGCTGTAGGGCCCGAAACGCTGGGCCATGCCGAGCAGCTCGGTGCCGCTGTCGTCCATCGCCCACTTATAGGGCGCCTTGAACTCCGGCATCATCTTGGCGAAGTAAGGTTCGAGGCGGGCGCGGTCGAGAGGCTTGATCAGCTTCTCGGGATACATGATCTTGCGCGCCCAGGGGTTGTTGACGTTGATCAAGTCCCAGACGTTGATTTCGCCGGCACGCAGCCGGTTGATCATGGTGGGGTCGTTGGTGAGAGACTCGGCCTTGACCGTGGCGCCCTTCGCGCTGCGGAAAGGATCGAGAACCTGGGCCGAGTTGTAACCTTCCCAGCAGAGGATGTTCAGTTCCGTCTCGCGGGCCGCCTGCGCAACGCCCGGCACCAGGCTTCCGGCCCCGGCAAAGGCCGCGGCCCACATGGCCGATTGTTGCATGAAGTTGCGGCGGGAAATCTTGTTGCTGTTCGCCATGTCTCACTCCCTGTTGTGTTGTGGCGTGCCTTCCTGTTGGAAGTCCCACATCGAATTGAGCACGAAATTTTCATCAGAGTAAAGAGCAAACCTCTATATTCCGGCTAAGTGAGCCCCATCATCCGCGTCAAATCCGAACTTGGCATGACGTGACAGTAGATCATGTTGATGATCTCGAGTTCCTTGCGATGCAACTCATCGGTTGCGGCCGCGCAGCAGTCTTCCAAAACCACGACTTGGTAGCTTTCGTCAGCAAGGCTCCTCACCGTCGATGACACGCATTGATCCGTAAATATGCCGCAACAGATCACGGTCTTGATGCCGAGATTGTGCAGGATCAGCCGAAGATTTGTGCCGGTGAGTGCTGAATCGGTGGTCTTCGTGACCACGATTTCATCATTGATGGGTGCGAGCGCCGCAACCATCTGCGATGGTTGCTCGTCCTTCGGCAGCAGCAAGTTATTCCAGCCCGGCATTTTCTGCGACAGCGACCGGTCACGGCCATCCTTGGTGTGGCAGGCAATACGGGCGAACAGGCACTCGATTCCATGACGCCGCGCCAAGTCCAACATTTTTGCCGTGTTCGGAATGACCGACTTCTGCATGCGCTCGTGAAATGGCGTCCACAGATCATATCGCCGCTGTTCATCTGGCGAGAGTGTCGACCGGTTGGGACGTTCCAGATAGGTGTTCTGGATGTCGATAATCAGCAGTGCCGCATCCCCAGGGCGCAGCACAAGATCATCGGGCTCCGGCGCTCCGTCATAGTACAGCGAACGGAAATCCGTCTTCCAGTTCATGTCGGCTCCTTCAATCAGAATCGATAGGTGAACAGGCCGCGTTCGTCATAGATGTCGGCTGCTTCCTCGATGAAGCGGGCGATGCGCTCCGCCTTGTAAGTTTGGCGCATGATGTGAGCGGCATCGAGCAACTGCTGCTTTGTTTTCGCGCGGCCGGGGCGCAGCAGTTCGTAGACCTCCATGATGAAGTCCTGCGGTACGTCGACGAGTTCAGCTGCGCGCTCGAAGTTGAGCCCGAGCGTTGGCCGGCCCGCATCCCGGGCTATCTCGGCTTGGGCCGTCAGGGCATCCGGCGTGATGCGGAGGTCATCCATGGTAACGTCGCCGGCCAGCACTGCGTCGAGCGTGATTTCCGAAAGCGTGAGTCCACGCTTGCCGGCGATGCATTCGGGTTGTGTCTCCGCCAGCGGGTAGTCCTTGCGGGAACGGCTCATGATTTCGCTCCCGTGAACGTCACTTCCGTTTCCTCGGGTGCAGAACCTTCTTCGGTCAGGCCTGTCTCGATGGCATAGATCAGCGCCACCCGGGCGTGATAGCGCGAGCCCATGGCCTCACCCCGCTGCGGCACGACGACCGGGTCCGGCATATGACCCAGCGCATAGTCGGCCGCGTTGGCACCAAGCCCGCGATAGTGATCAATCTGCGTGATCGGCGCATTGGAAAACAGCTCGAGGTTGTTGTGTGGCAGCCGGTCGCGCTGGTGAATCACCGCCGTACCCTTGGCCTGTATGCCGATGCCGACGCCGCTGCCGGCGAGGCGCGCGGCCGAAAGACCGAGGAATGAAGTGTCCGCAGTGTGCCGGAACCGCACGATGCGCGGGCTAAGCCCCTTGCTGCGGATCGCGTCGGCCATGACGCCCAGGACATCGGACAGCCGGTGTCCCGCAGTCGTCTGGAACAGCTTGAGGCCAAAGGCCGGGCTGATGCCGATGACCACATCCTTTGCGTCCGTACTTTCAGCCGCGGGGCCGACGCCGCGGTAGCGAATGCGCTTTGCCTCATCTTTCTCGTGCATCGCTTCGGAGCGCAGCACTTCCCTTTGGTCCAGCACATCGCGAATGCCGTTGAGTTGCTGGCGGCGCTCTTCTGAAACGCGATAGCCGGACCCCGGCCCGAGATAGTCATTGGGATCGTTGATGGCGCTGACGATCCTGCCATCGCGGATCATCGCCGAGGTTTGGAGATAGTCACCGGAAATACGCAATTTCACCACGTTGAGCAGGTGCTCCGCTTCCTCGCGATAGCCGCGTTTGGCCAGCGCCTTGATGGCGTCGATCACGGTGATGCCACGATCCTTGATCGCCTCGCTGATGAAGGCGACGTCACGCGGCCGGAAACTGCGGGTGTCATCTGAACCGGAAGCGACGACAACACTCTGCTTCATGTCGGCCGTCGGCGTCGCGAGCCCCAATTCCTCGAACACGGCCGACAGCGCATCCACGGCACGGCTGCGAAGGTCGAGTGCACGTTCCTCCGGCAAGGGGGTCAGCCCGCCATCGGCCTCGAAGTCGCGCTGCAGGACGAGATAGTCTTCGAGCTCCTCGCCATTGAGCAGCGAGGGATTGAACGAATTATCGTATTTGAGGATGGACCCCATGCCGGAACAGATGAGATCGGAGCCTGCAACCAGATAGGGCAGGATCTTGGCGCCGACCCGTATCTCCGATTCGGTCGAGCGCGCGTCGTTGCCGGAGGCGCATTCGAGATCAAGCCAGACCGCGATCAGGTTCTCCGCCATCAGCTCTCGCACACCGCCGGGGACGGTTGCGGTCAGAGGTGCTCCGTCGATGCCGCCATTTTGTGTGCCCTGCACGCCCATGCCACGCTGCAGGCAAAGGCAGCGCGCCTCCAGATAGAGAAGCGACTTGGCCTCGTGGAATCCCATTAGCAGCTCCGAGCCGGCACCGGATGTACAGCGCATCTTGATGCCGCGCGACGCATAGGCCGCCGCCAGAAAGGCCTTGGACCACGGTGTGTCGTCACCGTCGATGAAGGTCTTCTCGGTGCCGTAGACAGAAACCGTTTCGGCATAGGAGGTAAAGCCGGCCATGCCGATCCTGAGTTCCTCTGCCTCCTCGCTCGAACATTGGAACAGTGTGCCCCAGCGCCCCACGGCCGCCCCGACCGCACAGGCCAGGGCGTTGGACCAGGCATTACGGGAGACACGCATCGTCGTCTCGATCTCGTCGAAGCCGAAAGCCACGGCGGTCGCCGCATCTGCCGCCAGTTGCAACGGGTCGTCCTTGGCGTTGGTGACGTGGCCCTGATTTCCGGGCGTCTTGCGGGCCCGCATCTTGGAATAGGCAAAGGCAATCTCGAGAGCGCTGAGATGCGACACGACGTCGGCGAGCTTGGCCGGTGTCATGCCATGGGCAAGGCGCACCAGCGTCTCGCGGGGCACGTTCATGTCCACCAGCATACGGGCCACCTCCTTCGAGTCCATCGCCATGGCGTCCGGCGCGGCCTCGATGTCGATGTGATGGCGCGCGATGAACCGGTCGATCATGTCGAACTCGTGCTCAAGCACGCCATCGAGGGACACAACCCGCCCTCCCTCGATGCCAATTCCCGGCTTCGGATCTGCCGGGCTGGCGAAGGCCGAAAATCCGTTGGCGGGATCCTCGGCGGCGAATTTGTCCAGGCGCAACGGGCGCTCGTCCCAGTCGGCGTAGCGTTTCCAGCGGTTGGGTGTGTCACTCATGCCGGGAAAGCTATTGGGAAAGCGACAGGGTTGCAACGCCCCCGGCGATCATGGCGATCCCCAGCCATTGGCCGGGTGATACCTTTTCCTTAAGGAAGATCGTGGCGAGAATGACCGCAATGGCGCCATACATGGAAATGCCGACGGCGGCGAATTCCTTGCCCGGGAAATGGCCGGAGGCATTGACTGAGATGACGGCCAGCACGTCGCAGAGACCCATGCCGAGGATCGCCAGCCAATGATTGCGCGTCATGGTGCCGGTCCGTGGTTCGACCGTCAGGAACGGAGCGATGGTAATGAGTGCAGTGAAACGCGACAGGAAGGTCGCTTCGATTTCGCCCACCGTCACCGCGGCGTTCTGTCCGAGGACAATCGACGTGGCATAGCCGAGTGCCGCAAGCACGCAGAAAAACAGGAGAACTGGCAGCTTGCCGGGTTCCACCGCATTGATGCCGCCATCGACGGTGCCGGACCGTGCCACGATGATGCCGCCGGCCAGTGTCGCCGCGACTGCGAGCCATTGCGTCGCGGTGGGTTCGAGACCATGTACCACGCCCCAGAACACGACGAGCACGGGATAAGCGGAGGTGACGGGACCAACCAGCGAGATCGGGCCGAGACTGAAAGCCTTGAACAGACCGCCGGTACCAAGGCCGTAGGCAAGGCCAAGCAGCAGCCCCTCGATCACCGCTTCCCGGGGAGCCACCCAGATCGTGCCCCGCCAGGCAACGACCCCGGCCAGCAGAATAGCGCCCGCCAGCATCACCAGGGCCGCCATACGGAACGGTCCGACCCGCGCCGCGCAGCTGCGGGCGATGACATCGTGCATGGACCAGAACAAGGCGGCCGCGACACCGAGAAGCACTGCCGCCATTATCTGTGAGATCTCCCCTTGCCCGCTGCCGGGACGCGATATCAGCACACCTTTGCTGGCGGTGCAAAGCGTCGGGACTGGCGGCCATGACGTTCCCGGTCAATAATGCGGCAGGAAACGCCAAGCAGACGTTGAACCGGCGTGATGTAAGCGACGCCCATGTTCCTCTCGGTTTTCGAACTGTTCAAGATCGGCATCGGCCCATCGAGTTCCCATACGGTGGGTCCCATGGTGGCGGCCAGCCGTTTCCTCGGGCAAGCTGCCGCCTTGTCCCTGCCGGCTGAGGCGCGGGTAAAAGTCAGCCTCCACGGGTCGCTGGCCTTCACCGGCAAGGGCCATGGCACCGACCGTGCGGTCGTGCTGGGGCTCGCCGGTGAGACGCCGGAGGATATCGACCCGGATCAGGTCGAGCCGGTGTTGGCAAGAATGTCCGAACAAAAGCTGGTCGGCCTGCCGAATGGCGAATCGTTGCAGTTCGATCCCGCGTCGGACCTTGCTTTCGATTTTGGCCCAGCCTTGTCCGGCCATGCCAATGGCATGGTCTTCCGCATCGTCGATGACCAGGGCGCAGTGCTGCTGGAGGAGACCTACTATTCGATTGGCGGCGGCTTCGTGCAATCGGAAGCCGAACGTGCCGCAGCCCTGGCCCAGGGCAAGGCTGCGCGGCCAGGCAAGGACGTCCCCTATCCGTTTCGAAATGCCGCGGAAATGCTGAAAATGGGCCGCGAATCCGGCTTGTCGATCGCCACCATGAAGCGCACCAATGAAACCCGTGACATGGACGAAGACGAGTTCGACTACCGGATTGGCAGGGTGTGGGCGGCCATGAACGACTGCATCAATCGCGGACTGCGGATGAGCGGAACGCTCCCCGGCGGCCTCAAGGTGAAGCGCCGTGCCGCCGAACTTCACCGCAAGCTGCAGGAAGAACAGGGCCACAATGCCATCCAGCCGCATCAGGTAATGGACTGGCTTTCAGTCTATGCCATGGCGGTGAATGAGGAGAATGCCGCTGGCGGTAAGGTGGTCACTGCGCCCACCAATGGCGCCGCCGGCGTTTTGCCCGCAACCATCCGCTACTATCGCGACCACTGCCCGGGTGCGGATACGGCGGGCATCCGCACCTTCCTGCTGGCGGCAGCGGCGATCGGCGGCATTATCAAGCACAATGCCTCGATCTCCGGCGCCGAAGTTGGTTGCCAGGGCGAGGTGGGTTCGGCCTCGGCGATGGCGGCAGCCGGCCTGTGTGCGGCCCTTGGCGGCACCAATGAGCAGGTGGAGAACGCCGCCGAAATTGCACTGGAACACCACCTCGGCATGACCTGCGATCCCGTGGGCGGCCTGGTCCAGGTGCCGTGCATCGAGCGCAATGCGTTCGGCGCGGTCAAGGCCGTGACGGCGGCCTCATTGGCCCTGCGCGGCGATGGCAAGCATTTCGTACCGCTCGACAGCTGTGTGGAGACCATGCGCCAGACCGGCATCGACATGAACGAGCGCTACAAGGAGACCTCGACCGGCGGCCTCGCCGTCAACGTGGTCGAGTGTTGACCTAAAGGACAACTTCACAGCGTTGCTTTGGCTGACGTAAACGTCTTGAATGCCCCGACATTTGGAGAGTGGCATGAGCGGCGTTGTTCTGGTCGATTTCGTGAGATCCCCGTTTACCCTTGCGCGCAAGGGCGGGCTTGCGGGCGTCCGTCCCGATGACATGGCGGCTGAGGTCGTCAAGGCGCTCATCCGCCGGACCGGCATCAACCCCGATGACATCGAAGATCTGAAACTGGGTTGCGCCTTTCCGGAGGGTGAGCAAGGCCTCAACATGGCGCGCCTCGTCGCGCTTCTCGCGGGCCTGCCGCAGTCGGTCGGTGGCGTCACCGTCAACCGCTTTTGCGGTTCTTCCATGCAGACGATCCACGACGCGGCCGGTGCCATTTCAATGGACGCCGGCGAGGCCCTCATTTGCGCTGGTGTCGAGAGCATGACGCGCGTGCCGATGATGGGATTCAATCCGCTGCCCAATCCGGTTCTCAATGCGGACTTGCCCGGCGCATACATCGGTATGGGCGAGACTGCCGAAAATGTCGCGCACCGGTTCGGGGTCAGCCGCGCCGACCAGGAGGCTTTCGCCGTGTCCTCGCAGCGCAAGGCCGCTGCGGCCAACTTTGCAGACGAGATCGCGCCGGTTGGGGATGTGGAGAAGGACGGTTGCCTGCGGCCGGATACGACGGCCGACGTTCTCGCAACTCTAGTCCCAGCCTTCCGCGCTGATGGCACGGTCACGGCCGGCACCTCCTCTCCGCTCACCGATGGCGCGGCAGCCGTTCTGGTATGCGGCGAAGACTACGCCAGACGGCATGGCATGGCTCCCCTGGCAAAGATTCGTAGTATTGCCGTCTCCGGCTGCGATCCCGAAATCATGGGCATGGGACCGGTCGGCGCCTCGCGCAGGGCGCTGAAGCGCGCGGGCCTCTCGGTGGATGACATCGATATCGTGGAACTCAATGAGGCATTCGCGGCCCAGACGTTGGCCTGCATCCGAGAACTGGGCCTCGATGAAGCCAAGGTCAATCTCGACGGTGGCGCCATCGCGATCGGCCATCCCCTTGGTGCCAGCGGCGCCCGCATCACCGGCAAGGCCGCACAATTGCTCAAGCGCCACGGCAAGTCCTTTGCACTCGCGACCATGTGCATTGGTGGCGGCCAGGGCATCGCCACCATTCTGGAAGCTTGCTGATGGCCATGATCGGCAAGGTCGCAGTGATAGGCTCTGGAGTCATGGGTGGCGGCATTGCCGCACAGATCGCCAACGCCGGCGTGCCTGTACTGCTCCTCGACGTCACCCGTGAAACGGCGGCTGCCGCAATTCCGCGCCTTCTCGCGTCTGGGGCCTTCATGCTGCCATCGAATGCCAGACGGGTTACACCCCTCGGCATCGATGCTGATCTCGACGCATTGAGCGGGTGCGACTGGGTCGTCGAGGCGATCGTCGAGAAGCTCGATGTGAAGCAGGACCTCTATCGCCGCATCGAAGCTGTCCGCCGCCCAGACGCAATCGTATCGTCGAACACATCGACCATCCGCCTGGCGCAATTGACGGAAGGCGCAAGCGACGACTTCCGTCGTCATTTCCTCATTACGCACTTCTTCAATCCGCCCCGGCTGATGCGCCTGCTGGAAGTGGTGAGGGGACCTGACACGTTGCAAAGCGCCGCCAATGCCGTCACTGATTTCGCCGACCGCCGGCTTGGCAAGACCATCGTCCGCTGCAAGGATCGTCCGGGCTTCATTGCCAACCGCCTCGGCTGCTACTGGATGCAACTGGCCTTGGTGGAGGCGATCGCGCAGGGCCTCACGGTCGAGGAGGCCGATGCCGTGATGGGCAAGCCCTTTGGCATCCCCAAGACCGGGGTCTTCGGTCTTGCCGATCTCGTGGGAATCGATCTCATGCCGCGCGTCAACGCCAGCCTGGCAGCCGCGCTCGACGAAACGGACGCATTTCAGTCCGTCAATGTGCCCTTGCCGCGCGTTGCATCCATGATCGAGGCAGGCTTCACGGGACGAAAGGGAAAAGGCGGCTTCTATCGCCTCAACCGCGCCGCCGGAAAACGTATGGAGGCCATGGACCTTGCCACTGGGGAATACCGCCCGGCGCAACGTCCGGTCATCGATTTACCGGCACCTGTGCTTGAACAAGCCAATGCACATGGCCGCTACGCCCGTGCCGTCATGCTGAAGACGCTGGCCTATGCCGCCGCCCTTCTGGGTGACGCCGCCGATGACATCACCGACATCGATACGGCCATGCGGCTGGGATACAACTGGACATGGGGTCCTTTCGAACTCATCGACCGGATCGGGCTTGCACAGTTCAAGGCGCTGGCAGAGGCCGAGGGATTGATGGTTGCTCCCTGGCTTGAAGCCGCCAAGGGCCCACTCTATCGGAACGGATCTGCTCTTGCTGCGGATGGCGCGTACCGGCCCATCCCGGCGACGCAAGGCATTGTCAGACTGTCGGACATCAAGAGCCGGACCACACCGCTGATCGCCAATGCCTCGGCCAGACTGTGGGACATCGGCGACGGTGTCGCCTGTTTCGAGCTCGCGACCAAGGCGAATGCACTCAATGCAGATGTCTTCACCCTGCTCGATCAGGCACTGGACGCATTGCCTCGCCATCACCGCGCATTGGTCATCTACAGCGACGGACCCCACTTCTCCGCAGGCGTCGATCTACATTGGCTCGCTGCTTCGATCGAGAGCGATGACCGTGTGCGCTGTCTGGGCGACGTCGGCAAGACCGTCCTGAAGAAGCTCAAGTATGCGCCAATCCCATCAGTGGCGGCCGTGTGCGGCACGGCAGTGGGCGGCGGTTGTGAGTTGCAGATGCACTGCTCGGCCGCACAGGCGCACGCCGAGAGCCGCATCGGTCTTGTGGAGGCAATGCTCGGCATCTTGCCGGATTGGGGTGGCTGCGGAGAACTGCTGTTGCGATTGCAGGGCCAGCCATCGCTGCCGGGAGGCCCGATGCCTGCGATCCAGCGGGCGTTCGAACGGTTGACCCTTTGCACGGTCTCGACATCTGCTGCTCACGCTATGGAATGCGGACTTCTTCGCGCGAGCGATGGCATCACCATGAACCGCGACCGC
>CAZECZ010000051.1:0-26593 GCA_964510815.1 uncultured Aestuariivirga sp. | reverse complement strand
TACCCGCAGCGGCCCCAGCAATCCACCGATGGTCATGTAGGCGAACAAACCCATGACGATGAGGACGACGAGCGATCTGAGGTCGCCGGACCCGACGCGCACCAGATTGCGGGTGGCGCAGCCGCCGGCGAAGACCATGCCGAAGCCGAACAGCAGGCCGCCGACGATGGATCCGCCGATTGGCAGCAGTGCGGGGAGATACATGGAGCGGTTGATATCGACCAGTTCCGCCCAGCCCAGCAGCCAGGTTCCGGCGATGGCGACGGCGATCGACAGCATCCAGATACGGAAGCGCTTGTAATCGCCGAAGGCGTGGATGTCCGACAGCGATCCCATGGAACAGAAATTCGAACGCTGCACGGTGAAGCCGAAGATCACACCGAGGATCAAACCGCCCCACGCCACCGCCGAGGGTCCGGTTTCACGAAGCCAGGTCGCGACATCTTCCATTGTTCAATCACTCCTTCAAGTCGTCCGGTCTTCCGGCCGGTGCCGGTGTCAAATCGAGATCCGAGGCGCGCGAGATGATCTTCACTTCTGCCTTGCAGCCTGTCATGCAAGGCGTTGCGCGGTCGCGGTAATAAGGTTCGTCGAGGCGGTCGTCGGGCACGAATCCGCCGGCATTGGGGAGTGCTACGGATCCGAACGACTCCCGTGACAGCACAAACTCGGCATCCACCAGATCGTTGAGATGGAGGATGTAGGCTGTCAGCGCGTAGGTCTCGTTGTCGGTCAGGCTCCGCGCATCGCCATAGGGCATGGCGCGCCGGGTATAATCGTAGAGAGTTGAGACATAGGGCCAGTAGGAGCCGACGGTCCGTATGGGCCGGTCACCGGCCAATGTGCCTTGCCCGCCGATCAATGCCGGCGCGCGGCCCACGCCTTCGCCGAAGTCTCCGTGACAAGAGGCACATTTCTCCGCCCATAGAGCTTCGCCCTCGGCAATGGTTCCTTCGCCCGCGGGCAAGCCCAGCCCATCGGGGCGGACGTCGATATCCCAGGCCGCGATCTCACCCCGCGTGGCGGCACGGCCGAGTCCCAGGCGTTCAGCCGCCTGCCCTTGGGCCGACAGCAAGGCCGCCGCCATCAGCGTTGCAATGACCGGCATCCTAGGACACATCGACATTCTCCACCGATCCGTCCGGCCGCAGCAGCCACGTCTGAATGCCGTTGTTGTGAAAGATCGACGAGGTGCCGCGCGCGGCGCGCAATTCCGCGCGGGTCGGCTGCACATAGCCTTCGCCGTCGACGGCACGCGATTGCAGCAGCACTTCGCTGCCGTCCCACTCCACCATCGCGCGGAAGCGGTGCAGCGCCATTGGGAGGCTGGGCTCCTCGATCTCGGCCGGCCGCCAATTGCGCCCACCATCCAGCGAAATATCGACGCGCGAGATCAATCCCTTGCCGCGGCCGGACCAAGCGAGGCCCGAGACGACCATCGGGCCATTGCCATGCCGCACGCCAACATCGGGGCTGGGCGAGGTGATGACCGACTTCACGTCCATCTCGAAGCTGAAGATGCGGGCGCGGCCATTGGCCATGAGGTCGGTGTAGCGCGCCGTTTCCTCGCGCTGGCCCCAGGGCTTGTCGCCCACTTCCAGGCGGCGGAGCCATTTGATCCACATGCTGCCTTCGAAGCCGGGAACGCAGAGCCGCAGCGGATAGCCCTGCTCCGGGCGCAGCGCCTCGCCATTCTGTGCAAAGGCCACGAGGCAATCATCCAGCGCCTTGCCGATCGGGATCGAGCGCGACATGGCCGCCGCATCTGCCCCTTCGGCCAGGAGCCATTCGGCTTGCGGTCGCACGCCCGCCTCGGCGAGGAGATGGCGAAGTGAAACGCCAGTATATTCCACGCAATGCAGCATGCCGTGGGTGAACTGACAGGAATCAACCTGTGCTGCCTGCCATTCCGTCAGCGTATTGGCGGCGCATTCAAGAAACAGGATGCGACTCTGGCGTGGAAAGCGCCGGAGATCGTCCATGGTGAACACCAGTGGCGTGTCGACGAGGCCATGGATCATCAAGCGGTGTTCGGCGGCGTCAATCGCGGCAATGCCGGCGTGATGGCGCTCGAAGCACAATCCATTGGGTGTGATGATGCCTTCCAGCGCGTGAAGCGGCGTGAAGCTGCTGGAGCTCGTCGCATCCCCCGTCAGCCACGGCAGCGTGCGCCGGACCACGTGACTCTCGTGGGGCGACGGCATGCCATAGGCATATGTTCCGACACCGTCCCCGAGCTTGCGGTTCCACTCCTGAACCTCGGTGATCAGCGGGTCGCCGCCGGCCCGCGCTGCGGCCCCTAGTCCGGTGGCAGCCACGGCAGTTCCGGCCACGAGACCGCTTCTGAGAATCTCGCGGCGTGACGCGCTCACACCTTTACCACCACCGACCGGTTGTCCTCGATCGCCACGACCGGATTGCTCTTCAGGTAGCCTTCGACCACGTCCCAGACCGCCGGACCTTCCGTGCCCTCATTGACCGAAGCCCAGCCCGCGACGGTGTAGGTCTTCGACAGGTCCAGGGCCTCGCCGGTCTTCAGCATGGTCATGCCGGTGATGCGCTGTCCCATCGCCGCATTGACGTCGATGGCGTAGCCCATGCCACCGACGCGCACCATGTCGCCGCCCTGCTGGTAATAGGGATCGACGTTGAAGAGATTGTCGGCCACGTCCTCGAGAATATCCTTCAGCAACTGGCCGCTCATCTCAGAGCGATAGGCGGCCGGATAGGTCATGGCGGTAGCGTTGTGAAGGTCCTCGACCGTAATCGGCTCTCCCGGCAGAAGCGACGTCCCCCAGCGGAATCCCGGCGACAGAGCGATTTCGGCATCGCGCTCGGCGAGCAGCGCCTGGCAGATCAGATCGTCGAAGGTGCCGTTGAAATTGCCGCGCCGGTAGAGCAGCGAATCCGTCCTCGCTAGCTCGCGTCCGAGTTCGGTTTCGTAGGGTGCCCGCACCTTGTCAATCAGCGCGGTCACTTCAGCGTCGGGCGCGATCACGTCGGAAAAGACAGGAATGAGCCGGTAGCGGTAGTCAGAGACCTTGCCGTCCTTCACATCAAGATCGAGGCGCGAGACGAACTTGCCGTTCGACCCCGATGCGATGACCAGCGTGCTGCCGACGATCACCGGTTCGGGCAGCGCGTCGTGCGTGTGGCCGGTCAGAATGACATCGATGCCGGGGACGCGTGACGCGAGCTTGCGGTCGACGTCGAAGCCATTGTGCGACAGCAGCACAACCAGATCCGCGCCGTCACCGCGCGCAGCCCCGACATTCTTCGCAACGTCTTCCTCACGGATGCCGAACGACCAGTTGGGAAACATCCAGCGCGGATTGGCAATCGGCGTGTATGGGAAGGCCTGGCCGATGACGGCAATCTTCACGCCGCCCTTCTCGAACATGCGGTAGGCCTCGAAGGCCGGTTCATTCCATTCCGCGTCGTAGATGTTTCCACCCAGGAACGGGAACGGCAGGCTGTCCACCAGTTCCTTCACCCGGTCAGTGCCGTATGTGAATTCCCAGTGGCCAGTCATGGCGTCGGGCTGGAGCGCATTCATCACCTCGACCATGTCGGCGCCGAGAGTCTGCTGTGCGGTGTAGGAGCCCTGCCAGGTGTCGCCCCCATCCAGCAGCAACATGTTATCACCGCGGTCGGCGCGGATGCGCTTGACCACCGTCGCCACGCGATCGAGGCCGCCCATGCGGCCATAGGTCCTGGCGAGCGCAGCGAAGTCTTCCGATGTCAGCGCATAGGCTTGCGGCGATCCGGGCTCGATCTTGTAGAGATTCAGGAAATCGGCACCGGTCACATGGGGCGGCAGGCCCTGCACATCGCCGACGCCGAAGTTCACCGATGGTTCGCGGAACCACAGGGGTTTGAGCTGGGCGTGAATGTCGGTGATGTGGACCAGCGTGACATTTCCGAAGGCGGGCATGCCGAGCAATTGTTCCTCGGTCAGCACCTGCTGTGCCGATGCCCGCGTCCAGCGGCCGGCGAGACCAGGCCCGGCAATGGCGCCAAGGGCTACGGCTGCCGTCAGGAACTCTCGCCTTGAAAACATCGCCTGGCCTCCGCGCTGGGCAGTTCAATACAGCGGGCCCGAAAGCACCTGCTCCGGACCCGCATTCGACTCGTCTCGGACCCAGTCCGTAGTCAGCTCAGTGGCGAACCGCAGGGGTTTCCACCGAGAGCCCGGTGCCGCGCCACGTCACATAGACCTCGAGCGCCATCAGCTCGTCGGAGAAGGCCTTCGGAATTTCGGCGCGCGTATCGCGGATACAGCCGCGGAAGCGGTTGTGCACCGAGACCATGCCGTTCTTCAGGCGATAGGTCGGGAAGCCGTTGATCTGCCCCTGGCTCAGGTGGTCGGCGCGGATCATCTTGCCCATGTTCACTTCATGGCAGGTCGCGCAGGACATGTTGAGCTGACCGAAGCGGGTGTAATAGACATCCTTGCCCATGTCCCACCACTTCTGCATGTCGCCCTGCGACAGGTCTACGGATACCGGCATGCCAAGCGACTTGTTCTTGATGAATGAAGTCAGCGCGATTTGCCGGCTATCATCGAACTTGAAGGGATCTGCGCCCATCTGCTTTTCGCGGCAATCATTGATCTTCAATTCGATGTTGATGGGCTTGCTACTCGCCGCATCCCACTTGGGGTAGCTGGCGCCCACGCCCTTCATGCTCTCGACGCCGTCGCCGTGGCAGGAGGCGCAGGACTTGCCGGCTGTGCCCTCCACCTTGTTCCATTCGGTGGCGCCCTCTTCCACCGTCAGCATGCCTGGATTGTCGAAGCTGTCCTCCTCCAACGCCCGGGTTTCCGGCTCACGGAACAGCCAGCCCGAATAGAGTTCCTTGAAGGGATGCCCCTCCGGTGCGGCGACCTTGGTGATCATCTTTTGGCCATCGATCAGTAGCTCCGCATCGATGGGATCGGCGTTGACGTACGCAACACCCGTCACCGCCAGCAAACCGGCCGCCAAGGCTGACGCCATCAGTATCTTCTTCAAGGGCTGTTCCTCCCGAACCTCATGACACGCCGCCGTTGATTGATTGTTGTTCCGGCGCGTGGCGCTTCTCATTTCACTTCAATCTTTTCCTCTTGCGTGTAAACCGAGCCGTCGTCGTCGACCCAGCTGAACTTGAAGCTGCCACTTTCGGCAACCTTGGCGTTGAACTCGAGATAGGGGTTGGCGGCGATGGCGGGTTCGAGATCGCACTCGAACACCTTGGCGCCGTTAAACTCGCAAGTGAACTTGTTGATGATCTTGCGCGGGATGGGATTGCCGCTTTTGTCCTTGCGTTGGCCCGTTTCCATCTCGTGGCTGATCAGCGTCTTGATCGTGATGATCTCGCCGGCCGAGGCCGACTTCGGAACCTTCACGCGGGGCTTTGGTGCTGCCATCTTCGTCGTGTCCTCTTCCTGATCAGCCGCCGCAGCCGCCGATGGTGACCTTCACCTGCTTCTTGTCGATAAACACCGCACCGCCCTTCATCCTGGCGACGGCAAGAACGTTCTGAGTCTTCGCCAGGCGAATGCGCGTCGTGGCCTCGGCCTTGCCGCTCATCTCCGTGAAGTGGAAGGTGGCGACGCCAGGGCTGGGATTATCCTCGGCCAGGATCATCACCGCTTCGACCAGGTCGTCACCGCTCATCGCGCTTTCGACCGAAACGGACACCGGCACGGTGTTGCCGTTCTCGGCAATCTCCGGCGCCGTGAGCGTAATCTTGCCGGCCTCAGGAGTCTTGCCGCCGGTGAACTCCATCATCATCTTCTCGGCGTCGGCCGCTGCCGCACGGGCCGTCAGCGGCACGATCGAGGCCACCACCGCTCCCGCGGCAAGGCCAAGTGCTTGGCGTCGTGTCACTTGCATGGTCGTGATGCTCCTCATGATGGGCCCTACTCCTTGAGCGTCGTCAGATAGGCCAAGACATCCTCGACATCCTGCGCACTCAGAATGGTCTTGCCGGCGAAGCCCTTGGCAACGTTCTTGCCGACATCGAGCGAATAGAAGCCGGGCATGGTGGTGTCCGGGAAGACGGCCTTGGCGTTCACGAGGATCGCGCGCAGCTGCGCAGGCTCGTAGCGGTTAGCCACACCGTCGAGGGCCGGGCCAACATTGCCGTGGAACAATTCCTTCGCCAGCGCCTGGTTGGCGTGACAGGCAAGACAATTGCCAAGCTTCTTATTCCTGAACACCTTGGCGCCAGCTTCTGCGTCTCCGGGCTGACCGGTCAGCGAGTCGGTCACGACGAGGTCGGTGAATTTGACATCGCCTGGCGCCACATCGGCCGCCATCGCCGAACCGGCAAGAGCAAGGACCGCAAATGAAACAAAAGCACTTATCGCCACTTTCATGCGGCTTCTCCTCCCACTTTTATTTCTTTATCCTTCTGCCAGCACGCTCGCAGAGGTCTTTGTAGAATATGCTAAACCGCTTCGCCTGCTGCATCAATAGAAAAATTCAAATTCTTGCATATAAAAGCAACCCCAGTTGATCATTCGGTATCGGGCTGGCCTGCGGCGCGCCGCTCGTTGAGGCGGCGGGCGTGATATTTCTGGAACACCTCATCACCTTCATAACCCTTCTCACGCACCCACTGGAACATGTCGAGCGACGTCGACTTGCCGAAGGCGCCGGGCATCATCGCCACTGCGGCCTGTGCTACGGTCTTGCCCTCGGGCACGTCCTCCGGAAGGAAGACAATCGTCGGCGTGAACAGGAATCCCCATTTCCGCGCCGCTGACTTCTCGGTCAGGACCTCGCCATCCAGGTCGGTGACTTCCTCGTCGCCGAACATGTTGTATTGCACGACCTTGTAGTTCGCCTTGATGTAGCCCGACACTTCCGGATCGGCGAGCAGTTCCTCGTGCAGCTTGCGGCAGTAAATGCATCCGCGCTGCTCATAGATGATCACCAGCCGCTTGCCCTCGTCCTTGGCCGACTGGATGTCTTCGGCAATATCGCGGAAGGTGATGGAAAACCAGTCTTCCTTGTGCAGACCATCATCGCCCATCGTCCAGGCGCCAGAAGGCGCTGCAGCAAAGATGAAAGCGGTGAAGAGTGCGGCAAGAAATGTCTTCAGCATGTCACGTCTCCTTCACGGGGGTCAGCCGATTTCCGTCAGGCCTGGAAAGGTGTCAAGCAGCCAGTTCGAGATCGACGACATCTGGCCGGTCATGAACAGAATGCCGGTGAGGATGAGAAGCCCACCCATGACCTTTTCGATCCTCGGCAGGTTCTTCCGGAACCGTGCGGCCCATCTGATGAACTGGCCGGCGAAAATGGCGGCGATGATGAACGGCACTCCGATGCCGAGCGAATAGACGGCGAGCAGACTGGCGCCCTGCATGGCCGATCCTTCTGACCCCGCAATGAACAGGATGGCGGCGAGGATCGGACCGACGCAAGGTGTCCAGCCGAAGGCGAAGGCGAGCCCCATGACATAGGCGCCGAGCAGTCCTGCCGGCTTTCGCTCCACGTTGACGCGCGCTTCGCGGTACAGAAGGCCGATACGGAACAGCCCGAGGAAATGCAGGCCCATGATGATGATCGCGACGCCAGCGATGATCGACAGGATATCGAAGTAGCGGGTGATGGTCTGGCCAATGACGCTGGCCGTCGCGCCCAGCGCCACGAAGACGGTGGTAAAGCCGAGAACAAACGCGATCGCAGCCATGACAATGCGCCATTCGCGCCCACTGCCCGCATGGTCCTCACGCAATTCCTCGAAGCTCATGCCGGCGAGATAGGCGAGATAAGGCGGGACGATGGGCAGGACACACGGGGAAACAAAAGACAGAAGGCCCGCCAACAGCGCTCCTGGAAACGTCACGTCCAGCACCCGCACCTCCCGCATGCCCCCAAGTCTGCCGCCTGAGGTTGTCTTGCCAAATATGCATCAAACGATATATATTGCAATTCGTAATTTGGAGGCTGACGATGATCCGGATCGCGGGAGCGTTCGCTCTGTTATGCATGTCGGTCCTGCCGGCCACCGCGGCAGAGCTTCTTATGCTGCATCAACCGGGGTGTGGCTGGTGCGCGCGCTTCGAAGCGGAAATCGGCGACGCTTATCCGAACACCACAGAAGGTGCCACAGCTCCGCTGCGGCGAGTCGACGTCACCAAGCCCTGGCCCGCCGACCTCAACGGCATCGCGCCGGAACGGTTCACGCCCAGCTTCGTGCTGGTCGACGGCGGCAAGGAGATCGCGCGGCTCAGAGGATATCCGGGCGATCAGTTCTTCTGGTACCTCGTGGACGAGATGTTGGCCAAGCTGCCTGGCAGCGCCGTGCCGGCACAGCCTCCGTCCGGCTAGGGTCCTGTTTTCTTTGTTGCTTTGAAATCTGGAATGCCATGACACTGCCAAGTCTCTCCACCGCTACACCGTCCCAGAAGCGTGAATTGATCGATCAGGCCCGCAAGGCCAGCGAAATGCTCAAGGCGTTGTCGCATGAAAGCCGCCTGTTGATCCTGTGCATCCTGGCGGAGGGCGAGAAGTCGGTGTCGGAACTTGAGGACATCATGGACATGCCGCAGGCCGCGGTGTCGCAGCAGCTCGCCCGCCTGCGGTTTGACGGACTGGTGAATGCCAAGCGGGATGGCCGCAATATCTTCTACTCGATCGCCAGCGAAGAAGTGTCAACCGTAATCGAGACGCTGCACCAACTGTTCTGCCGTCCGCAACGGCCGCCGATCCAGCGCAAACACGCCAATTGACGGAATGCCGCGGCTGCCGCATCCTTGCGCAAATGTCCTGGCGGCCGCGGGGTGAGTATGGACGTGCTGCAATGGCCGTGGTTTGCATTCGCGGGCGGGCTTCTGGCCGGTGCCTGCGCGGGGCTGGCTGCGCGACTTGCCAGCTTCTGTACCCTCAATGCCATTGAACGGTGGTTCTATGCCGGTGACCTCAGTGGCTTGCGCAGTTGGGCGCTGGCGGGTCTCGTCGCGCTGGTGCTCACACAATCGATGCTCATCGTGGGCGTCGTCGATCTCTCGCAATCATTTTATCTCTCACCGCTGTTGGGGCTTACGGGCGCCATCGGCGGCGGGCTGATGTTCGGGTATGGCATGGCGCTGGTGGGAACCTGTGGCTTTGGCGCCCTCGTCCGTCTCGGCGGCGGCAGTCTCAAGTCGCTGGTGGCGCTGATCGTGCTAGCGGTCTTCGCGCTGGCGACGCAGAAGGGTGTGCTTTCCATCCTGCGGGTGGTCACGGTCGACAATCTGGCGCTTGATCTGTCTCCGGCCGGCGAACAGTCATTGCCGGGTGTTGTGTCGGCCCTCACGGGTCTCGACCTCAGGATTCCGATGGTGATCGCGGTGGCGCTGGGTCTCGGTACCTTTGTCTTCTCAGGCGGGATTCCGCGCCGGGCCAGGGCGAGGTTTGCGGCCGGCGGCGTGATTGGCGCTGCCATCGCTGCGGGATGGCTCATTTCATCGCTCGCCAGCCAGTACGGATTTACGATCGTGCAGATCGAATCCATGTCCTTCGTGGTCCCGGTGGCCGACACCGTCATCCAGATTACCGCCTATACCGGCATTCTGCCGGATCTCGGCGTCGGCATGGTGATCGGCGTGGTTGCCGGTGCCGCAGCCGGCGCGCTGATCCGCCATGACGTACGCTGGGAGGCATGCGACGATGCACGCGAACTGTCGCGCCACATGGCGGGCGCAGCACTCATGGGGATTGGCGGGGTCTGTGCCATGGGCTGCACCATCGGCCAAGGCGTCTCTGCCTTGTCGCTGATGGCGGTATCCGCCCCCATCGTCCTCATTTCCATCATCCTCGGTGCGCGGCTGGGCCTCGCCTATCTTATAGGCGGCGCAAGCCTTCCGTTGTTTCGCCGGCGGGACGACCTGCCTGCGGAATAGAGTCCTTCCTCAGATCTCCGCCACGAAGCGAAAGACCTGATCCCTGGCCTCGACACGGCCTGTGCCCGGATGAGGAAGATGGTAGCCGATGATGCGCGGCCGGTCCGTGGCCAGGCGCGAGAGCAGGTTCTTGCGGGTTGCCGCCCCCTGCTCCGGATCCTGGTCGGTGCCGGAATGCCAGTCGGGCTTCTGGAACGAGATCACCGCATTGCTGATGGCATCACCCACGATGAGCACGGGCTCGCTGCCGCCATGGACCATGAACGACGTGTGTCCCGGCGTATGTCCCGGTGTGCCTACGGCTTCGACGCCTGGCGCCACTTCCTCGCCCGCAGCAAACAGGCCGATCCGGTCTTCGATCGCCGCCATGCGGGTCTGGGCGCCCACCGCGAAACTCTTGCGCGCATCCGGCAATTTGTCGATCGTTGCGGGGTCGCGCCAGAAGTCCCATTCAGACTTGGCCATCCGGTAGGCCGCATTGGGAAACACCAGCTCGTCGAAATCATCCAGCACGCCCCAGAGGTGATCCGGGTGGGCATGGGTGAAGATCACGTCAGTCACCTCGGCGGGGTCGATCCCCGCCTCCGCCAGGCCCTCTGACAACTTGCCCGCTGTCGGCATGAAGTTCGAACCCGAACCCACGTCGAAGAGGATGAGCCGCTCGCCCTTGCGCAGCAGGGTGACATTGCAGTCCGGCGTCAGGCTATCCATCGACATGCCATTGGCTTTGAACAGCGCTTCGATCTCCGCCTCCGGCGTGTCAGGCAGGACGAAGGACAGTGGCAAGGTCAGCATGCCATCGCTGATCACGCTGATTTCGCCATCACCAACGCCAAATGATGCCGCCAGCGCGGATCTCGGCAGCCATTGCGATAGCGCCGCCCCACCGGCCAGCGCCATGAGCCGGCGGCGCGAAACCGTGGCCAACCGATTTGCGGAAATGCCGGTTGTTGCAGCCATGGCAGACTCCATATATTCATTCATTCGAATATCACTATCCGGTTGACGGAGATCAAAGTCAACGGACGAGCGATGCCCGACAACGCGGCGGGCCAAGCGGGGATCATCGCATGGACATGATATGGCTGCTGGACGCCGTGGGCGAAAACGGTACCACGCTGCTCATCGGACTGGTGAGCGGCTTGGTGTTCGGCGCCTTCGCCCAGCAGAGCCGGTTTTGCCTGCGCGCCGCCGCCGTAGAGTTTTCGCGTGGTAGCATCGGCCCTCGCCTGTCGATCTGGCTGCTGGTGTTCGGCACAGCGGTGCTGGCGACACAGATGATGATCGCGGCGGGTTTAGCCGACCTCAACGAAGCGCGCCAACTTGCATCGCCGCAGAGCCTGTCAGGGGCCGCCATCGGTGGTCTCCTGTTCGGCACGGGCATGGTGCTGGCGCGCGGCTGTGCCAGCCGCCTCCTCGTGCTCTCGGCTACGGGCAATCTCCGTGCGCTGCTTTCCGGTCTGGTGTTCGCAGTTGTGGCGCAGGCCAGCTTGCACGGCTTTCTGCAGCCGGTGCGCGAAGGGCTGGCGGGGCTGTTCACCACAGCGCAGACCGGCGGCAACGACCTCATGGCCTTCACCGGGATTTCCCAGGCGACGGCCATCGGGTTTTCCGCCCTATGGGTGCTGGCCGGGCTGGTCCTGGCGGTGCGCAGCCACACCGGCATCTGGCGCAGCGCGGCTGCGATCGGTGTCGGCGGTGCCGTGCCGCTGGCCTGGTTCCTCACGTTCTCGGCGTCGCAACAGGCGTTCACGCCGGTGCAGGTCGAAAGCATCACCTTCACGGGGCCATCTGCCGATACGCTCATGCTGTTCCTGTCGCGGGCCGGCAGCGTAGCGGACTTCGATGTGGGCCTCGTGCCGGGCGTCTTCCTCGGCGCCTTCCTCGCGGCCCTCGCCACCCGAGAATTGCAGCTTCAAGGCTTTCATGATGGCCACTCCATGCGGCGCTACCTGTTGGGCGCCACCTTGATGGGGTTCGGCGGCATGCTGGCGGGCGGCTGCGCGGTAGGTGCAGGTGTCACCGGCGCCTCCGTCTTCGCGCTGACGGCGTGGGTCACGCTGGGTGCCATCTGGCTGGCGGCCGCCATCACCGATCGGCTGGTCGATGGCGGCACCGATCATGCCGCAGCTCCTAGGCCTGAGATTGCCGGGGAAAGCCATAGCAGCCGGAGTTCCGCACGCTCCGGCAATCATGCCTTCCCTTCACTATGATTGCTGTCCTATCCCGCCAGCCGGTCACGCAAGACGCGCCGCAGGATCTTGCCCGAGGCCGACTTCGGGATCGCGTCGACGAAGGCGATGGACCGCGGCTGCTTGTAGGATGCCAATTGGCTCGCGATATGTGATTGAATCTCGTCGATGCCGGGGGGGTGCCCGTTGGTGCCGACAACGAAGGCAACTGGCACCTCGCCCGCCTCCTCATCGGGCGCCCCGATGACCGCCGCGTCGGAAATCCCCGGATGCGCCACCAGCACGGCTTCGAGTTCCGCCGGCGCAATCTGAAAGCCCTTGAACTTGATCAATTCCTTCAACCGGTCACGGATGAACAGGTAACCCTCATCGTCAATCACCGCGATGTCGCCGGTGCGGAGCCAGCCGTCGGCTGTGATCGTGCTGGCAGTCGCTTCGGAATTGCCGTGATAACCCTTCATCACCTGCGGGCCCTTGATCCACAGTTCGCCTTCCCCGTTTGCGCCGAGATCTTCGCCGCTTGCCGGATCGACGATCCGGCATGACGTTCCCGGAACACTCGGACCCACGGAGCCGGCGCGTGGCGCGGCCTGGGAGTTGACATGGCTGGCAGGGCTGAGTTCGGTCATGCCATAGGCTTGCATGGTGGTGCACCCGAGCCTCCGTCCCATGGCTTGACAGACATCCGCGCCAAGCGGCGCTGCGGCGGAAATCACCACCTCCAGCGACGACAGGTCGAACTGGTCGACCAGCGGATGCTTGGCGAGGGCCAGCGCCACGGGTGGCGCGATCCACAGGCGTCTTGCCTTGTGATCCTGTGTCAGCCGCAGGAACTGTTCGAGATCGAAGCGCGGCATGGTGATGAGGCCGCCGCCCGCGGCGAGGTAGGTGTTCATCACCACTTCCAGCCCGTAGATGTGGAAGAAAGGCAGAAAGACCGGCGTCATTTCGCCCGGCGCGATACCGACACACGCCTGGATCTGGTCGACGTTCACGACGAGATTGCGATGGGTGAGCATGACTCCTTTGGGCAGCCCGGTGGTGCCCGATGAATAGGGCAAGACCACGACGTGGTCCTGGACATCGACCGGAACCTGTTCCGGGATCGGCGGCCCCATGAGCGCACCGAGCGGCACGGCGCCGTCTGCTTCGCCGATGACGAAGATCCGGGTCACGCCGGTGCCCTCTGCACCGGCCTTCGCCGTGTCGAGCAAGGACGGCACCGTCACCAACGCCTCCGCGCCGGAGTCCTCAAGCTGGTGCCTCACCTCGGATGCCGTATAGGCTGGATTGAGCGTGGTCACCGTTCCGCCGGCCCATGCGACGGCATGAAACACCGAGCAGAACTCCGGCGTGTTCGGCGCCATCAGTGCGATGCAGTGACCGCAGCCAAGCCCCTGCTCGGTCAATCCGCCGGCCAATGACTTGATCTCATCCATCAGGGCCTTCGCGGTGACCTTGCGGCCGGTGGGGCCATCAATGATCACGACTCGCCCGGGATCGCCGGCGAGCCCCTCAAAGATGCGTTGGGTGATGGTGCAGTCGCGGAGCTCGATGTTGCCACGCGGACTTCCGAAAATGGTCACGGGCGTTTCTCCTCGATCATCGGCCCCACGGGCCGGTTGCGCTTGTTGTCAGGCACGCTTAAATCGTCTGTTTCATACCGTCTGTTTCGGATTATGTCAATGACAATCCGAATCGGACTATTGAATTGCCAATCGCCGTGTCTGGAGTCCGTGATGCGCCTCAGCCCCACATCCTATCTCGTCCTTGGCCTGATTGGCCTCAGGGGTCCCTCCACACCCTATGAACTGAAGCGTGCTGCCGGGCGGTCTGTCAGCTACTTCTGGCAGTTTCCCCATTCACAGCTCTACAGCGAACCGGAACGTCTGGCGAAAGAAGGCCTGCTTGCCGTCGAACGGGAAGACGGCGGGCGCAACCGCAAGACCTATGCGCTGACCGATGCGGGCCGCAGGGCTCTGCACGACTGGCTCCAGGCTCCCAACGCAGAGCTTCCGGAAACCCGGGATCTGGCCCTCCTGCAATTGTTCTTCAGCGAGTTCCTCGACCGCGACGAGGTCGCGGCCCTTGCGCGCACGCAGGTCGCCACGCATCAGGCCCGCCTGCGCGTCTACGAGTCGATCGAGGAAGAACTGAAGAAGCGCCCGGCACGCGGCCGCCGCAATGCGCCGTTGCGCTATGGAATCCTGATGGAAAAGGCCCTGACCGAATTCTGGGCCGGCATCGCGGAGGATCCGCCAGAACCGTAGGACCTTGCGCCAATGACGGACCAAGAAAACATGGCGACCCCGGCAGGATTCGAACCTGCGACCTAGTGCTTAGAAGGCACTTGCTCTCGTCCAGCTGAGCTACGGGGTCTTGGTGCTCAATGGGTCCAGTTGTCGGACCGGCCCCACTTGAAGTTGTCGGAATACGACTTCTTGATGGGTTTGCCCTTGGGCATTTCGGGCATCAAATGATAGGCCAGCCCTTCGCGCTCGGCATAGGCGATAGCCTCTTCCTTGCTGTCGAAACGCAGCTTCACCTGCTGGCGGGTGTCTGCCGAGGAGGTCCAGCCCATCAGCGGATCGCGGCCTCTTGGTACCTCGGCCACATGTTCCAGCACCCAGTAATCGGACTTGCCCTTGCCGGATTGCATGGCATTGCGGGCGGGCTTGTAGATGCGGACGGGCATGGATCGCTCCCGGTTCGAAGGTCTCGCGCAAGGCTGGTCGGGGAGGTCAGATTCGAACTGACGACCCCCTGCTCCCAAAGCAGGTGCGCTACCAGACTGCGCTACACCCCGATTGGCCTTCGCTTCCGGGGGCTCATAACCGAAAACGCCCCGATCCGGCAAGGCTGGCGTTCGATTTGCCTAGACGATCACGAAATCGGTCGACGACAGTGCTGCAAGGTTCAGGAAGGTGGCAATCAGCCGCTCGCCCCCCGGGTCGGCCCCGTTGCTGTCAAAGAACAGTTCGCCCGTATCGGTGCGGTAGATGAAGCGGTCGTTGTTGTCCTCCGCCAGCCCGGTCAGATTGGCCTGGAACCGGCCTGGCGGCAGCGCGCCGGGCTGAAGGTTGCCGCCGAAGCCGGCGGCATTGATTTCCAGCACGTCGCTGCCCGGCTGGAAGTCGAAGATCAGATCGCGATCCGCCTGGTCCGGCGTCAGGACAAAGGTATCGGCCGCACCGCCACCGGTCAGGCGGTCAATGTTGGAGCCGCCGTCCAGCCGGTCCTGGCCACCATTGCCAAACAGCCTGTCGGAGCCGTTAAGACCCCGCAGAATATCTTCGCCGCCCATGCCTTTAATGGTATTCGTGCCGCCGTCGCCGGTCAGCCTGTCATCACGCTGTGATCCTCTGATCGCTTCGAAGGCAGCAATCTGGTCGCCGTCGGCGTCGCCGCCCTGGACTGCTCCCGTGTTCAGGTTGACGGTCACGCCGGCAGACGAACCCTGGTATGACACCGTGTCGAACCCGACACCGCCATCCAGAATATCGGCTCCGCTGCGGCCGCGGATCACGTCGTTGCCGCCGAAGCCCTGAAGTTCGTTGCCGCCGTTGTTGCCGACCAGCGAGTCGTCGTGACCCGAGCCATAGACGATCTCGAAATTGATGAACGCGTCGCCTTCGGCCTCGCCGCCGGAGGCGTGTCCGTTTCCGAGATTGACGCTAACGGCCTGCAATGAGTTCACATAGGAGAGCACGTCGTGGTCACCGCCTCCGCCGTCCATATAATCGGCCCCCAGGCCACCGATGACGAGGTCGTCGCCGGCGCCGCCGAAGATCTGATCGTCGCCGCTGTAGCCAATGATGTTACCGCCATCGGGACGGCCGGTCAGAATGTTGTCGAGCGCATCGCCAAAGATCGGCGAATCGCGCGGGTCAACGATGACTGCGCCGATGTCTCCGCCGTCATCCCAGCTGACGATCACCCGGCCATCCGCCAGAACGGACGCATCCGGGCGGGCCAACCCGGCGCCATTGGCGATGGTCACCTGATTACCCACCTGGTTGCCGTCGCCGTCAAACCGGCGGCCCTCGATGCGGTCATCTACCGTGTCGTACCAGACGACGAAGAAGCCGCCATCCTGCAGGGCGACGACGTCACTTGCCGTCTCGAAATCGCCGGCCACATTGGCAATCGGGAAATTGTTCCGCACGATATTGCCGTCGCGGTCGCGGATCTCGGCAAAGATGCCGCCCGTCGGCGTCGTCCAGGTGATGACCGCGTCCGTGTCATTGATCACCGCCACATGCGGGTCCGAACCCTCGGTGGCCACCTGCCCCTGGCTGATGAAGACGGTCGAGGCATTGCGGATGTGGAATTCGATACTGGTGGTGCCGGCATCGTCTTCCTCGTAGACAGTGATGAAGACTCCACCGGCGAACGCCGCCGTATCGGGGTTGCGGTCGAAGTCGGCGCCGTTCTGGGCTGACGGAAAGACCGGCACGCCACCGAACGGCGACCAGCTGAAGATGTCGGTGTCTCCGACCGAGGTCTGCTGCCAGGTGAACTGATAAAAGTCCGTAGACGGATAAACGATGACCGTGGGATTGCGCACCTGGTCGGCGCCCGCAGCCCCCAGCGCCACCACGCCCTCGTCGACCGACTGCAGATTGGAGTCAAAGACCTCATAGAGAATATCTGTGTCGCCGAGATTGGTGTTCTGCTCGTAGGCCATGACGAAGCGGCCGTCGGACAAGGCCGCGAGATAGGGATCGGTTTCCTGCGCCAACATGCCGAAGTGGTTGAGTTGCACCGGCCCGCCGAGCGGGTTGCCGAGCGCGTCGTAGTGCTGGCCAATGATGTCCGTGCCGGGCTGGTTGTCGACGTTGTTGGTGTCATCGACCCAGGCGATGATGAATGTACCGTCGCTCAGTCCGAGCGGTACAGCCAGCTGCTGGGTACCGGCGGTGTTGCCGGCATTGACGGTGAACTGACTTGACCACAATACGACGGGATCAGGCATCCGATATTCTCCTTCAGCGTAGCCCCCTCACAGGCATTCACGTCTGACCAGCCTTTCAATGGCCGGCTACGAATGATCAAGCTGGAACAGGACAACGTTGCGGAGCGAACGGGACCCACCAGCTATCGCTCGGCGACGCGTTTCACGTCACCTACGCCCGCCGCACCACATACGACGTGGCTGAACGGGACCCCTCACGATCAGTATGGGTGAAGTCCAAACCCGATGTCAACCGAAAGTGGCCGGGTTGGTCAGTTCTTGAAGATGCGGTGGTAGACGTGGTCGCCGGAGCGGATACCAAGCCGTCTGGCTGTTCCGCCCGGCAATTCCAATACCGCAAGAACCGGTTCGGTGATGCCGATGACGTCGAGCGACTTGGGCGTTGTGTTCTCGGCGATGTAGGCAATGCTGCCATCGGCCCGTATGAACAGCATGTCGAGCGAGATGTAGGTGTTCTTCATCCACATGCTGGCGCTGCGCGGCCGGCCGAAATCGAACAGCATGCCGTGGCCCTCGGGCAGACGCTGGCGGAACATCAGTCCGCGCGCCCGCAACGCATCGTTGTCGGCAATTTCCACGGTGAACATGGCGGCATCGCCTTCGGTGGCGATGGTGAGCGGCTCGATCTTGGACAGCGCGGCCTCCTCGGCCACGGCGTGATCGAGGTTGCCAACGACGGCAAACAGGAGGGCAAGGATCAGAAACAGGCGCATGGGCACCTGTCTCGCCGCCGATTGCAGCAGCATCATGTCCTAATTGGTGAAGGCCGGACCGCCCTCGAGCGAGAGGCGCACTTCCGCCGCCATCTTGCCCTTCGGGCCATCGCCAAAGCGCACATACACCCAGCTGTCGGGCTGGAGGTCGGCAATCGCCGTCTTGCGGAGCGTCTCCATGTGAATGAAGATGTCAGGCTGGCCCTCGCCCTCCGATACGAAACCGAAGCCGCGAGCCCGGTTGAACCATTTGACCTTGGCGCGGACCCAGGTGCTCGACGGTGTGACCGTCGCATGGGTGCGCGCCTTGCGCTCGACCGGATGAATGGCCGTGGAATGATCGACGGTCAGCACCCGCAGGCACTGGTAGCCCTTCTGCCGCTCCACTGCCTCGCAGATCACGCGCGAGCCTTCCAGAGGCGCATCGAACCCGTCGCGCTTCAGGCAGCTCAAATGCAGGAGGACATCCTGCATGCCGTTGTCGGGAATGATGAAGCCATAGCCCCGCCCGACATCGAACCACTTCACCAAGCCTGCTATCTGTATAATCCGGACGTTGCTTTCAGGTGCCTCGGCAACCCCTGCAATCTGTTCGCCCTTCGGGGCGCCGCTTGCCGCCATGACGTGTACCCAACCCTTTGCGGGCGGCCACTTGACCTCATGCCCCTCCGCCCATGGTTAATGTGCTCAAATCGTGGCGGTTTGTACAGGCGTCGTATGCATCGCGACCAAAAAAAACGACATCAGGTGACACCGGCGCGTTGCGCGTGGTCACCTTTGTTTGCGCAAACACTGAAAATACAACGATGTTTCTGTTCTTGCCGGTCGGCGTGATGCTCTGACGGTGTGTGCAAAAAGCCGCGCGCAATGTCGCCCAACGTTGCGGTCCTCAAGGGTATTTACACCCAAGATCGTTGTCTGGTGTCATTGATTCGCCTCAGGCGTACGCAAGCCGCGCCATCAGCCGCTCGATCACTGCACCGATTTCTCCATGGATGACGAGATCGGCGAGACCATCGAGCCCTGTCGGTTCACGGTTGATGATGACCAGCGGTGTACGGTTCTGCTGGGCGAGCACCGGGAAGCCCGCAGCGGGAAACACCTGTAACGACGATCCAATGGCCAGGAACAGGTCAGCATTCAAGGTTGCGGCACGTGCATCCGCCATGGGTTGGTCCGGCATGGCCTGGCCGAACGAAATCGTCGCCGACTTGACGATGCCGCCACAGGACATGCAGCCAGGTGCCGCATTGTCGATGGCGATGCGTTCCTTGACCCAATCGATTTCATGTCGCGTCCCACAGGTCAGACAGGCGGCATAGGTGCCATTGCCGTGGATCTCGATGATCTTGTCGCGCGCAACGCCGGCACGTTCGTGCATGGCATCGATGTTCTGAGTAATGACCGTGGCCACGTGGCCGCGATGGACGAGATCGGCAATCCAGCGATGGGCCATGCTCGGCTCGGCCGACGCGATGGCGTCACGGATCATCAGGAAGCGCTGCCAAGCCACCAGACGTGTCTCAGGCGAGGCCAGGAAGTCCTTGTATGGGATCGGCTTGTATTTCGTCCAGAATCCGCCGGGCGAACGGAAGTCCGGAATGCCGCAATCGGTGGACATGCCGGCTCCCGTGAAGACCACCGCCTTCGTTGCAGTCTGGACCAGGCCCGCCAGTTCTTCTATGTCATCTTCTAACACAAGGAGGTTCCATGAAATATCTGCACACCATGATCCGCGTCGCCAATCTGGATCAATCGCTGGATTTCTTCATCAACAAGCTGGGATTCGTCGAGCAGCGCCGGCATGTCAACGAAAAGGGCCGTTACACGCTGGTTTTCGTTGCCTGCCCCGAAAGCCCGGATGCCCCGGTCGAACTCACCTACAACTGGGACCCCGAAGAATATGCCGGTGGACGGAATTTCGGCCACCTCGCCATTGGCGTCGACAACATCTACGATTACTGCGCCAGCCTGCAAGACCAAGGCATCACCATCAACCGCCCGCCGCGCGACGGCCGTATGGCCTTCATCAAGACGCCTGACGGCATCTCGATCGAGGTCCTGCAAAAGGGCGACGCCCTGCCGGTCGCCGAGCCCTGGACATCGATGCAGAACACCGGCAGTTGGTGACATCATACGAACGCAAGAGGGCCTACCATGGGCCCTCCACCTCATAGGCCTCGTCCATTCCCGGCCAAGGCGGCATGGTCACGCCCACGCACTCGAGCGGCGCGTGGCCATCGTTGCGGAACTGGAAGCGGGTTCCCACCGGAATGGTGATCGACACGCCGGGCATGAGATCGACAATCTCCTCCACATCTGCATGCTTCCGCCACATGCGTCCCTTGCCGCTCATCACCAGCCACACCTCCTCCACGGTGTGATGGGCGACAGGTTTCGACACGGTTAGCGGCGGCAAAGTGAATTGCGCCATGCTGCCGCGCGTCGCCGTGGCCAGCAGCCGGACTTCCGAACCATCGGGCGCGATGGCGTCGGGTTCCGTCGAGCGATGGCGGGTGACGAAGCTCATGGCATCAGTTGCCCGCCGTTGACCTCGATCACCTGGCCGGTCACGTAGCCGCTGAGCTGATCGCTGGCGAGGTAGAGGAACGTGCCGGCACAATCTTCCGCTACGCCGAGCCGGCCCATGGGAATGGTCTTGCGCGCCGCTTCGCGCTTGGCCTCGTCGGAATAGCGATCGTGAAAGGCGGTGTGGATGGTGCCCGGCGATACGCAGTTCACCCGGATATTGTCGCCCACCAGTTCCTTTGCCAGGGTCTTTGAAAAGGTCGAGACGAAGGCCTTGGCAGCGCCATAGACGCTGCCGCCGGGGCTCGCGCCGTTGCGCGCCGCAATCGACGACACATTGATGATGTTGCCGGAACGCTGCGCCTTCATGTGTTTTGCTGCGATCCGGCAGCAGTGAATCAACTGACGGCAATTGAGATCGAAGATGCGGTCGATCAGCTCGTCATCGAGATCGACGACGGGCCGCCGCTCCACCAGCGTGCCAGCGTTGTTGATCAGAACGTCGATGCGGCCAAACTTCGCCAGCGCCGCGTCGATGAGCTGTTGCGGGGCATCCTTTTGCGTGAGATCCAGCTTCATGGTGGCAATGCCGGCTGCCTCCATTACCGTCAATTGCGGGCCTCCGCCGAGATATTGCGCGAAGACCCTTGCGCCGGCTTTCGCGAAGGCCAGCGAAGCGGCGCCGCCGATCCCCGTCACGCCGCCCGTCACCACAACCACTTTGTCTTTCAGATCATCGAACATAATATCCTCATCCATTGAAACGTTATAATGCACGAAGTGGATCGATCGTACCATGTCCCGCGGCCTCATTATCTGGGTACTCATCATGCTGGTTGAAACCGTTCATGGCGTGCTGCGCGGTCTGCTGCTGGTGCCGCGGGTCGGCGAGGCGACGGCGGGCCGCATCGGCCTGCTCGCCGGGACCGCCCTGGTGTTCGTGGTCACCCTGCTGTTGATCCGCTGGACGCGCATCAGGCGCGGTACCAGCCTGCTCGCACTCGGTGCCATCTGGGCGGCGCTGACGGCGGCTTTCGAAGCGCTGATCGGGATGTTGCGCGGATGGGATCCCGGGCGCATCGCAGCCGAGATCAATCCCCTCGCTGGCGGTCCGATGCTCTACAGCCTCTGCGTCATGTTCATCGCACCGTGGCTCTGCGCCAAGCTGTTGCGCATTTCCGCCTGATTACACGATATCGAAATCTGATGCGCTGATACCTGTCGGCGCCGTGATGAAGGTGGCAATCACATTACCGGCCGCAGCACCCGTGCCATCTGCATCGTAGAAGAGCTCGTTGGTGAGCGAGTTGAAGATGAAGCGGTCATTGGCATCTTCTGCAAGGCCCGTGGTGTTGATCACGAACCACCCCGACGCGAGGTTGCCCGCCGTCAAGCCGCCGCCGAACAGCGCTGCCGAGATCTCAAGCTGGTCGTCGGCGCTGGCGAAGTCGGTGATGACATCGGAACTCGATTGCTGGGCCGCAAGCACGAAAGTGTCCTTGCCCAGATCGCCGGTCAGCGTGTCATGGCCACCGTTGCCGGTCAGCCGGTCGGCACCCTTGCCGCCATCGAGTTCATCGTCTCCGCCCCTGCCCTGCAGCGTGTCGGCGCCATTTTCGCCCCGCAATATGTTGGTGCCGGCACCACCGATGAGGCTATCGCCAAAGCCCGACCCAATGACGCGTTCAAACAGGATCATCGTGTCGCCTTCGGCCCAGCCGCCGGTGCCGGTGCCGCTGTCGAGATCGACCGTTACTGCGGCTGTCGAGTTCTCGTAGGTCAGGGTATCCAGCTTGCCGCCGCCGCCATTCAAGTCATCGGCACCGGCACCCCCGTCCACCACGTCATTGCGCGCGCCACTTTTGATGATGTCATCACCATCGAGGCCGTAGAGCGCATCCTTACCCCTGCCGCCGATGATGGTGTTGCTGCCGGACGTCCCACGGATCGTCTCGTCCACGACCTGCTCCACCGCGCCGACATCCACGGAACCGCCGACGATGCGCAATCCGTCACGGCCGTCGAGCGGCAACACTTCCGTCGTGTTTCCGTCGCCGTCGATATCATAAACATCAAGCGGCAGGGCGGCGTTGCTGCCGGCGCCGATCAGGATCGAACCATCGAGCGGCGAGCGGGTGAGCACCGTGCCGCCGTTGTCGAGCAACTCGCCCAGCTTCACGTTGGCCACATTCTCGAGGTTGCCGTCCACGCCGCCCGTGACACCGCTCACAACGGTGCTGAAGACCGAATGGGTGGCAGACGATATCGTGCCGCTCACATCGTTCTGCGCACCCTGGGATTCAATGTTGCCGGCCACCACGGTGTTGACCAGATTTGAGGTCACGGCATAGAGAAAAAGTCCTCCGCCGACGTTGACCTGGGAATTGCCGATATTGGCGCTGTTGTCCGTCACCGTGCTGTTGATCAGGTCCAGTGTGCTAGAGACGGCGTAGACGCCGCCGCCGCGCAGTCCAGACCGATTGCCATCAATCGTCGAATTGATGATCGTCGCATCCACACCACTCAGATGGATCCCACCGCCCCAAATGCTGCTTTGATTGCCAGCAATCAGGCTGTTGGTCATGACTAGTGTGGTATTGCTGGCGTCCAACCCGCCTCCGCCGCCTTGCTTGTCATTGCTGTCGTTGATGGTGCAGTCGGATATCGTCAGAGTTGAGATGCCGTCGGCGCGGACAGCGCCACCTCTGTAGCTATTGCCACAGCCGTTGCTCAAGGTCAGGCTGCGCAATTCCGCGTCCGTCGCCGCACCCGTGATCGCGAAGATGCGGCTGGCATTGTTGCCGGAAATCGTGATGTCTGCCTTGCCGTCGCCATCGACATCGCCATCGATGGTCACATCCTGAATCAACGACAGTTCGGTGCCGCCGAGCACGATGGTTTGCCCCTCGAGGCTGGCGTCGAAGGTGATGATGTCGGCGTCGGCACCGGCATTGGCCAGGGCAATGGCCTCGCGCAGGCTCAGCACCCCATCGTCGGCGACGACATCGGCCGCCGTCGTGACCACGAGTGC
Source organism: uncultured Aestuariivirga sp. (assembly GCA_964510815.1). Classification (GTDB taxonomy): domain Bacteria; phylum Pseudomonadota; class Alphaproteobacteria; order Rhizobiales; family Aestuariivirgaceae; genus Aestuariivirga. The sequence continues at coordinate 3,276 of CAZECZ010000051.1, read as the reverse complement.
GAATTCGGTCGCACCGATATCGACAGTTCCCGCGACGATGCGGTCATTGCCATTTGCATCGGTCGGGAGTGCTGCAGCCGCTGCAGTGTCGCCCGCGTTGATCAGCACACTGCCGGCCTCGATGTTGCGGGTCATCGTGGTGCCGCCATTGTCCTGAAGCGCACCCAGACCAATATCCGCGACGTTGAATTGGTTGGCGATGCTGGACACCAGCGTCGTGGACGTGCCGAACACGCTGTTGTGCGCCGAGGTGATTGTTCCCGCCACGTCATTGACCGTAGCAGTTGTACCCGATGTGTTTTCCGCCACCACCGAATTCACGAGCGATATGGTTCCGTTGGCGCTGCCGATGCTAATTCCGCCACCGTAGCTGCCATTCGAGCCATCGGCATCAGCAATATTGCCCGTGATGGTGGAGTTGATGATGTTGAGGGTGCTGGCGCTGAAAGCGATGCCGCCGCCATTGGCATTGGTGGAATTGCCGTCGATGGTGCAGTTGTTGAGCGTTACCGTGCTGAATAGCGTATAGAGGCCGCCGCCATTGTTGTTGGCATGGTTGCCGGAGATCAGCACGTTGGTGAGCGCCGCGGTCGTGTTGGCGATCAGGAGGCCGCCTGCCGCACCCCCAACATTGTCTCGGACTGTGGTGTCAGAGATTGTCAGGCTCGAAATGCCGTTTGCGAGGATCGCCCCGCCCGAGGCCGGTGTATTGGCGTCGGCCAGCGTCAGGCTCTTCAGATCCACATCCGTTGCTGCGCCTGTCATACCGAAAATGCTGCGCAGGTTGCCGCCCGAGATGGTGATATCGGCCTTGTTGTCGCCGTCCACATCGCCGTCGATGGTGATGTCGCTGGTCAGTGCGAAGGGCGAATACTGCATGGCCACGGTCTGCCCTGCGAGGCCCGTGGCAAATGTGATGGTGTCGGCGGCCGCATCCGCATTGGCGAGCAGGATGGCCTCGCGCAGCGAGAGCAGACCGTCATTGGCGTCGATCACATCGAGTGCCGTCGTCACCACCAATGGTCCTGCAAATTCCGTGGCGCCCACGTCGACGGTGCCGAAACTGACGCGGACATTGCCGTTGGCGTCAGTGGCGAGGCCTGCGGCACCGGCGTTGTCGCCGGCGTTGACCAGCAGGCTGCCACCCAGGATGTTGCGTGTCATCGTGGTGCCGCCATTGTCCTGCAATGTACCGAGTCCGACATCGGCAATCCCGGTCTGGCTCGCCGTCGCGGTGGTGATCGTCACCGCCGTGCCGAACACGCTATTGGCCGACGCGTTGATGGTGCCACGCACATCATTGAGCGCGCTGCCCGTACCGGACGTGTTTTCGGCCACCACGGCGTTGACCGCGTTCACCACCGCACCCGTGTCGATGTCGAGGCCGCCGCCGCTGCTGGTGCCTGCCCCATTGGCATTGCCCTGGTTGCCGGTCACCGTGCTGTTGACCAGGTCGAGCGTCGAGGCGCCCGAGAGCCTGATGCCGCCGCCACTGGTGTCCGCTCTGTTGCCATCGACGGTGGTGTTGGCAAGTGCCGCAGTGGTTCCCGACAGGAACAGACCACCGCCGCGGATGGCTGCTTCATTGCCGGTGAACAGGCTGGCGTCGATTGTCAGGTTGCCGACGCTTGCGGCTGCGAGGCCGCCGCCTTGCCCTGCCGACGTGCTCTGCGCCACCGTCACGTCGGCCATGTCGAGCGTGGCGATACCGTCGGCGAGGATAGCGCCGCCATTGTCTGCAGACTGGCCGTTGGTCAAGGTGAGGCTCAGCAATACTGCGTCCGTCGTTGAACCGGAGAGATTGAAGATACGGCTGGCATTGTTGCCGGAGATGATGATGTCGGCCTTGTTGTCGCCGTCGACGTCGCCATCGATGGTGATGTCGGTCGTCAGCGCCAGTTCGCCATTGGTGAGGATGATGGTCTGACCGGCCAGGCTCACGTCAAAGACGATGGCGTCATCGTCAGCATTGGCGTTGGCCAGCGCCACTGCCTCGCGCAGGCTCAGCTCTCCGTCGCCGGCATCCACCACGTCGTCAGCCGTCGTCACCACCAGCCGGAATTCGGTGGCGCCGATATCGACGGTGCCGCCGACCACACGGTCCTTGCCATTGGCATCGGTCGTCAGGCCAGCGGCGCTGGCATTGTCGCCGGCACCGATCAGGATGCTGCCGATGTCGATGTTGCGCGTCCACACGGTGCCGCCATTGTCCTGCAGCGCGCCGAGGCCTGCATCCACGACACCGATCGTGCTGCTGTTGTTCTGCGTGATGGTCAGGCCGTTGCCAGACCCGATGACGCTGTTGGTCGCCTCTGCAACGCCGCCGCTGACATCGGCCGCCTGATTGGAGGCACCAATGGTGTTGTCGACGGTGACGGTGTTGCGGAGATAGAGACTGCCATAGCCGTTCGAAATGCCACCGGCGCCGGAGGTATAGCCTGCATGGTTACCGGTGATCGTACTATTGAGGATCGTGGCGTAGCCATTGTAGACCGCAATCCCGCCACCGTCGCGGGCTGCCGTGTTGCCGTCGAGGGTGCTATTGGTGATCGTCAGACTGCCGCCGCTGGCAAATCCCCCATAGAACTTGATGGCGCCCCCACTATAGGCGGCGCTATTGCCCACCAAGGTGCTATTGGTGATCGTGACGTCGGAATAGCGGCCGTAAACGGCACCGCCATCGGTGCCGGCTATGCAATTCTGAATCGTCGTGTCGAAAATGTTGATCGCGACATAGTAGCCGCTGATGGCGCCACCGGTTTCGCCTGCCACCCCGTCGGTCAGCGTCAGGCTCTGGAATGTCGCCGTGGTGCTACCCGTGACCTGGAACAGGCGGGTGGTGCCGCCGCCCGAAATGATGATGTCGGCCTTGTTGTCGCCATCCATGTCGCCATCAATGACGAGATCGGCGTTGATGAAGATCTCAGCGCTGGTCAGGGTGATCGTCTGGCCATCGAGGCTGGCATCGAAGACGATGGTGTCCGCACCCGCAGCGGCATTGGCCTGCGCCACCGCATCGCGCAACGAGCCTGCGCCGGAGTCATTGGTGTTTGTGACCGTAAACGTCGCCATTGCCGCGTCTCCGTTGCGTCATTCCCCGTGGAGACTTTGCGGTCGTGAAGAAGCGACCGTCAACTTAAAAGTGCACCTCTTTCATTCTGCGGCCGACCGGGATCAGTCTCTACAGGACGAAATCCCCAACCGTCAGCGTGATGCCGGCCACACCTTCGAGGATGATGCGGAAGTCGGTGCGGGTATCGCCGTCGGTATCGCCAA
>CAZECZ010000050.1:0-26838 GCA_964510815.1 uncultured Aestuariivirga sp. | reverse complement strand
TGATGCCGATCAGCACGTCGAAGGCGCCGAGCCTGAGGTCGCGGATGATCTCGATGCGCTCCAGCGTGTCGATGTCGGAATGCATGTAGCGGACGCGGATGCCCTGTTCGTGCATGTATTCGGTGAGGTCCTCGGCCATGCGCTTGGTCAGCGTGGTGACGAGGGTGCGATAGCCCTTGAGCGCCACCTCGCGGCATTCGGCGACGAGGTCGTCGACCTGCGTCTTCACCGGGCGGATGATGACCGGCGGGTCGATGAGGCCGGTGGGGCGGATCACCTGTTCGGCGAAGACGCCGCCGGTCTGGTTCATCTCCCAGGAGCCGGGCGTGGCCGAGACGCAGACGGTCTGCGGCCGCATGGCGTCCCATTCCTCGAAGCGCAAGGGACGGTTGTCGATGCAGGAGGGGAGGCGGAAGCCATATTCAGCCAGCGTCGCCTTGCGGTTGAAGTCGCCGCGGAACATGCCGCCGATCTGCGGAATGGTGACGTGGCTCTCGTCGATGAAGACCAGGGCGTTGTCAGGAAGATATTCAAAGAGGGTCGGCGGCGGCTCGCCGGGCTTGCGGCCCGTCAGATAGCGCGAATAGTTCTCGATGCCGGCGCAGGAGCCCGTCGCCATCATCATCTCGATGTCGAACATGGTGCGCTGTTCGAGGCGCTGGGCCTCCAGCAGGCGGCCGGCTGAATTGAATTCCTCGAGACGGATGCGGAGATCGTGCTTGATGCGGGTGACGGCCTGTTCCAGCGTCGGCTTGGGCGTCACGTAGTGGGAGTTGGAATAGACCTTCACCTGCTGCAATTCTGCGGTCTTCTGGCCGGTGAGCGGATCGAACTCCGAAATCGATTCCACCTCGTCGCCGAACAGCGAGATGCGCCAGGCGCGGTCCTCGAAGTGGGAGGGGAACAGCTCGATGGTGTCGCCGCGCACCCGGAAGGTGCCGCGCACGAAGTTCTGGTCGTTGCGTTTGTAGTGCAGCGCCACGAGGTCGGCGAGGAGCTGGCGCTGGGGCACGCGGCTGCCGGCCTTGATCACGAAGGCCATGGCCGAATAGGTCTCGACGTCGCCGATGCCGTAGATGCAGGAGACGCTCGCCACCACCACCACGTCGTCGCGTTCGAGCAGGGCCCGCGTCGCCGAGTGGCGCATGCGGTCGATCTGTTCGTTGATGGAGCTTTCCTTCTCGATGTAGGTGTCGGAGCGCGGCACGTAGGCTTCCGGCGTGTAATAGTCGTAGTAGGAGACGAAGTATTCGACGGCATTCTCCGGGAAGAAGCTCTGGAATTCGCCGTAGAGCTGGGCGGCCAGCGTCTTGTTGGGGGCGAGGATGAGGGCGGGGCGCTGGGTCTCCTCGATCACCTTGGCCATGGTGAAGGTCTTGCCCGAGCCGGTGGCGCCCAGCAGCACCTGGTCGCGCTCCAGCGCGGTCACGCCGGCGACGAGTTCCTTGATGGCCTGGGGCTGGTCGCCGCGCGGTTCGAAGTCCGAGACGATGCGCAGCGCGCGCCCGCCGTCGGATTTCTCCGGCTTCGGCGGCTTATGCGGCGCGAACATCGGCAGCGGCTGGAATTCGGGGCGCAAGGGCCCCAGTGCCCCTGCCACCGGGATCTGGTCATAGCCCTTGATCGGCGCCTTTTTCAGTGCGATCTCGGTCTCGACCTTGGCTGCGCCAAAGTCGCCGAGATCTTGCGGCGCCTCGGCGAATCCGCCGTCCTGTCGTGAATGTCCCATAATGGCCTGAATATAGGGTGCCGCGGGGGCCGGGGGAAGCCTTGCCTGCTGACATCTGCTGTCAGGATGGTGATCGAGGTCCGATCTGGTCAGAGAATGAAATCGAGTTCGGTCAGGCCCACAGCGTTGGACAGGTCGATCCGCATGTCTGCCGTGCCGTCGCCATCGACGTCGACCCGCACGATTGTATCTGCTGCGCTGATCGTGGCGCGGACCTCGGCCGCGCCTGTGCCGCTGAAGACGCCGGCGCCGATGAAGACGATGGGTCCCGGCACCAGGGCGGAGAGATCGATCTGGTCCTCGCCGGCGACGAAATCCTTGATGGCGTCGGCCGCGGTGCTGTTGGGGCTGTGGCTGGCCTTGGTGAACTGGAAAGTATCGCTGTCATCGCCGCCCCACATGCGGTCCGATCCGGCGCCGCCGTTGATCACGTCGTCGCCGCTGTTGCCGAAGAGCTTGTCGTTGCCCTGGTTCCCCCGCAGCACATCATTTCCGGTGCCGCCTGACACCGTATCCTTGCCGGTCTCGCCGCGCAGGTGATCGTCGCCATCGCCGCCATCCATCGTATCGTCATCGCTGCCGCCGAGCAGCACGTCGTTGCCGGCGCCACCGTTCAGAATGTCGAAGCCGCCGTTGCCTTCGAGGCGGTTGTCGCCGCCATTGCCGGTAATGGTGTTGTCGAGGCCGTTGCCGATGCCGAAGATATCGGCTGCCCCGATCAGATCGAGGTTTTCGAAGTTGTCGCCCAGCGTCCAGCCGACGGTGGACTGCACGATGTCGGTGCCGCCGCTGGCGTCTTCCGACAGCCCCAATATTGCATCGTCGACGATAAAGGTGTCATTCCCGGCGCCGCCAAACACGATGCCGCTCGCGGTGCCGCCGCGGCCGTCGAAGCTGTCGTTGCCGTCACCCATGCTGATGTCGCCCAGTACCGTGCCGGTATTGAGCACAACATCATCGCCACCCAGCAGGTCCAAGGCTATTCCACCACTGACGGCGCTCGCAGATTGAATCAGTCCGGAGTTGAGGATGACATCCGCCTCGCTTGAGCCCCGAACGCCCGTTGTTCCGCCTGAAATCTCGCCGGAATTGACAATTCTCTGAATGCCCGAGGGATTGACGTTCAACGTGAGAACACCATACTCATAGCCGCTGATCGTGCCGGAATTGTTGATCAGGGTCTGCTGCGCATCCCGCACGATGGAATAAATGCCTGCTCTGTCTACCCCGATGATTGTGCCGCTGTTGAACACCGTGAGCTGGTAGTCGGGAATGCCCGCGTTGAGAACCGACCAGCCGATGCCATCACGCTGTCCCTGGATCAGGCCGGCATTGCTGATGGTCTTGGCGCCATCGTTGCCGCCGATGTCGATCCCTTTGCCGGTGGTGGAAAGGATCGTCCCCGCGGCGCTGACGGTCACGCTGCCGCCGTCGTCCATGAAGACACCGTCAGCATCCGATACGACCGACCCCTCGACGATCAGGTCCGACGCGCCGTTCATGATCACGGCATTGATCCCCGAGATCACAAGGGCGCCGTTGCGGCCGACGAATCCTACTTCACCGGCGATCAGGGAGCGGGCGATCGCTGAAAATCCCGTGACATTGAAGCTCGTCATGGCCGCGTGTCCTTACTGGAATGCTCACGCTTCGGTTCCCTAGCGGAAATTGGCCTTGAACGCGATCGATGTCAAATCGGGCACCACGGCCGGCTGTTGCTGCGCGGAAAAGGGGACAGGCGCTGCAGCCTGTCCCTTTGGCATCGGAACTGAAACGCGGCGCAGTTCCGTTACATGTCCATGCAGGCTGCAATCTCGATGGTGCCGCCCGCCTTCAGGATGGGGCAGCCGCTGGCCTTGGCATGGGCATCCTCCAGAGAGGACGCCTCGATCAGGCTGTAGCCGCTGGCCGGATTGGCGCCGCCGCCGGCCGCTAGCGAACCATCGCTCTTGACCGTGCTCGAGTTGCCGACGGGATTGCCGCCGTCGATCACCGCAGCACCCATGGAGCCGAACCAGTTGCCCCCGGCATCCATCACCTGCTTGATCTGGGCTGGATCGGTCGGAGCGCTGCCGCCTGTTCCGTGGCGAGGCTTTGGGGGACTTCCGGTTCGTCGCGCTTCACGCGCAGCGCCGGGCAGAGCAGCGATTTCCGCTGGAACTGTCGCTGCACGCCTATCGCACCGGCCAGCGCGTCCTGCTGCAATGGCTGGTGGCTGCCGCGCCCCGGGGCCAGGAGTCGCAGGCGATGGTTGGCCGGTTCGCCGATGCCTATACCGCAGTCATCAGTGCCAGGGCGGCGTCGGCCTATGTCGATCACACCCGCCGTCTGGCCGAGGCCGAGGGTGACAGCCGCAAGGAGCTGCTGCAGTTCCTGCTGGCGGGCTACGACGAGTCGGACCGGCGTGTGGCTGCCTTGCTGAAGCGCAGTGGCTACCTGGAGCCGCATCAGGCCTATGCGGTGGCCGCCGTTCTGCCGGTCAATCCGGCGGAGATGGAACATGCGCCGCGCGCCGAGCGGTTGATTTCAGCCCTCACGGATGTCTTCGCCGGCGGTCCCTTCCGGGTTCTGACGGGGGTGCGCGATGGCCATGCCGTCGCCGTGGTGTCTGACCGGCGGCGCCAGTCGGGATGGACTGCGGCCAAGAGCCCGGTGTCCGAGCGGATGGTGCCGGTGATCGCCATGCTCGGCCCCGCGGTGGTAGCCGGCATCAGCATGGATCATCCCTCCACGTCCTTTGTCCCCCGCGCGTTGCAGGAGGCCAAGGCGGCACTTTTCTTCGCCAGACCGGATCGCCGCGTGGTGCCGTTTGCGGCCCTGTCGATCCGGGACCGGCTGGTGCAATTCGGGCTCGACCATGTCCAGCCGGCCGCGCCATCGTGGCTGGAGCCATTCGCCGCCGCAAACCTGGCATCGAAGGGCTCATTGGTGCCGACGCTCGAAGCCCTCGCTGCTGCCGATCTCAATGTTCAGGCGGCCGCACGGCGCCTGGGCAAGCATCCCAATACGGTCTATGCCCGCATCGAACGCATTGCCGAAATCACCGGCAGAGATCCACGGAAATATGCCGGCCTTACGGAACTGATCCTCGCGGCCGAATGCTGGCGTCTGCCGCGTGGCTGATCTCAGTGATGTGCGACGGCGTAGTCGCGCAGCACGTTGGTTTCCAGTTCCATGTCGCTCAGGCGGTTCTTCACCACGTCGCCGATCGACACGATACCAAAGAGCTTCGTGCCTTTGACCACCGGCATGTGGCGGACGCGGTGCTGGGTCATCAGGCGCATCACGTCAGCGACGCTGGCATCGGGGGTGCAGGTGACGACATTGTGCGACATGAGAGCCGAAACCGGCATCGACAAGACTTCACCCTTGTGGTCGCACAGGCCATGCACGATGTCGCGCTCCGACAGGATTCCGTCGATGTGCTGGCCGTCGCTGCTGATCACCAGTGCGCCAATGCGTTCGGCCTTGAGCCGGAGCGCAGCGGTGGAGACCGGCGTGTCCGGAGCCACGGAGACGACGTGGTTGCTCTTGTGGTGCAGAATGTCTTGAATGCTCATGGTGAACCTCGCTGTTGTTGAACAAGATCGGCCGTGCGGCGCGCGGTCGAGGTTGCAAATAAGACTATAGGTAGTCTGGCGAGGCCGGGCCAGTTTTGTGATGTTAATTTTTGTTCACGACTTTTTGTGCGCGACAAGCTGGTGCTTGCGCAGGCGATCGCGATCAATTTCGGCGGGAAGGGCGTCCATGGCGCGGTCGAACGAATGCTGTGCCATTTCCGCCAGGGTGGTTACCGTGGCACCACCGCTGATATCAGCCAGCGACGCAAGGGCTTTCTGTAGCGCGATCTGGACTTCGATCACGGCTGCGCCGTCGCGTGCAATGGGGGTGAAGATGTCGTCCAGCAATTCCCGGGTCGACAGGGCCGGCACGAACACGTTGGCATATTGGGTTTCAGTTTCGCCACCCGTTGCGCTTTCGCGCCGCATCCAGGGGGCCAGAATGGAGACGCTACGGTTGATGATGGCGATGGCGGTGCCGGGATCGTTGACGGCGGGCGACAGGGCGCGCGATGCAATCTCGCTCAGCACGATGCATCCGAGCCGGGGGTCCTGATCAAAGGACCGGTCGTCACCGATCTGGAAAGCCCTGCTGATGGCAGCTGCGGTTTCAGCCTTGATCTGTCCGGCCACATGGGCGGCGGGGACGACCGAGTCGTTGAACGTGCCGGGCAGCATCTCGACATAAATCGCCATGTGAATGTCTTCCGCCAGTTCTGCCAGGCGCGGAAGGTCGATGTTCTGGACGTGGCCAATTCGGTCGACCTGCACCGGTGTCACGGGCCCGTCCGGAAGGTGGCCAGGGTGGCGTGAAGCTCCGAGATAGGGGCGGCGCAGCCGGTCCGCGATGCTGTTCGCTGCCGCGTGTTCCACAAGCTTCATCGTGTCGGCCAGCAGGCCGAAGTGAGACAGGTGCTCGATCCAGACGAGCAGGGCGGCCACGACAATGAGGATGACGACGATGGTGAGAATGAACAGGATGATGCGGCCGTTGAGGCCGTAAAGGCCCGCCTGAAGTGCAATGATGCCGACGATGCTGAAGAGGAATGCGCCGATGAAGATCGACAGCACTGTTTGCGAGACCGAATCTGCCCGCAGCAATTGTGTCGTGCGAGGTGTTGCGGTCGAGGCCGCGGAGGCGAAGGCGGAAACCATGATGCCGAGCGAGAAAGTGGTGACGGCCAGCATGGAATTGGCGAGGATGTGAAGGATGGACGACACGGAGTCCGCGCCGAATTTGGCGTCGAGATGGTCTGGCAGCTGATCGCGAAGCAGGTACGCGACAAGTGCTGCGGCAATGCCCACGCCGCTGAAGGCCAGCGCCCTCAGCCACAGCTGGCTGGTGAGCTGCCGCAACAGCCATTGTGCCCGCGACATGTCCGGTTCCTTTCCACCCGCAGTGCCTCCATTAGAGACTATGTCTGGCCAGCGGTAAAGTTCCGGGGCTGGCGAATGGACAAGACATGGCTCGCCAGGGCCAGCAGGCTGGCGACAGCCATGAACCAGAACACCACGAAGGGCCAGTTGGTCTGCAGGCTGCCCACGAGCTGCGAGGCGGCTGCGCCGCAGGCCATCTGAGCGAAACCCGACCAACCTGCAGCAGCCCCCGTGAGCCGCGGATCGACGCTAATGGCGCCCGCCGTGCCATTGGGAATGGTGAGCCCGTTGCCGAGTGCCGCCAGCGCCATGGGAGCGAACAGGGTGAGCGGTGACAGCATGCCGCTGACGGCGGCGGCAAAGCACAGGGCCCCGCCCGCCAGCGTGATGGAGCAGCCGTACAGGATCATGCGGTCAAGGCCGACACGCTGCGTGAAGCGGCCGGACAGGAAGTTTCCGGTCATGTAGCCGACCGACACCACGGCGAACCACAAGCCGTATTCGACCGGCGTATAGCCCAGCACGTCGACCATGATGTGGGGCGCGCCTCCTAGGAACGAGAAGAAGACCGCCGACGTGAAGGACAGTGTGATGGCATAGGCACGGAACCGGGGCAGGGCGAACAGGTTGGCGGCGCCGCTGATCAGTCCCGTGGCGCTGCCGCCGGAGAGCCGCGTCACATGGGTCTCGGGCAGGCGCAGCGTGGCGGCGAGGAGTACGGCTGCACCCAAAACTGTGAGCAGCCAGAAGCTCGCCCGCCAGCCGCCATGGGCATCGATCAGGCCGCCAATGGCCGGTGCCACCATGGGCGCAACCACGAAGGCCATGGTGATGTAGGAAATGACGCTGGCGGATTGTTCGCGGTCGAAGACGTCACGCACCATGGCGCGCGCCAGCACGATCCCTGCCGCGCCGCCCAGGGCTTGCAACAACCGCGCAAGGATCAGCCACTCGATCGATGGCGCCATGGCTGCCATCAGGCTGGCGGCGAGGAAGACCGCGAGACCGCCCAGCAGCATGGGGCGGCGGCCGACGCGGTCCGATATCGGGCCATAGATCAGCTGGCAGGCCGCCATGCCGATCAGATAGAGCGTGAGCGTCAGCTGTACCGTTCCATAGGGCACGCCGAACTCGCGCTGCAGGCCGGGCATGGACGGCATGAAGATGTTGAGCGCCAGCGGACCGACGGCGCTGATCGCCACGAGAATGGCAAAAGAAGGGCGGACGGGTTGCGGGGCCGACATGGCGCTTCCTAACCCGGCGCACGGCATCCGCATAGCAAATTGACAGTGAGTCTGGCATGACTCGCGTGCATGAAACAGTTCTCCGCCGGCGTCCTGTCACTCCTGCTCCTGACCAGTCCCGCACTGGCCGAAGAGACCCTTGTGCGTCTCGACGATCCCCAGGTGTTCCTGCCGGATGCCATTGCCAAGATGGTCAACATCCGCTTCTCGGACAGTTTCGCAGCAGCTCACAAGCTGAAGACCGACTATGACGGTGCCAGCATCAGCGAGGCACCGGAGGGCCAGGTCTGCCTCTTCGCCGGTGATGACGGCCCCGATCCGGCCGACCCGGCGATGAGCAGCCTGATGCGCGAGAACGGTGATTTCTGTGTGCCGCGCTCGGAGGTGTCCGCGCGGGTGACGGAAGCAGCCGTCGATGGCGCGCCGCCGGTTCCGGTCTATCACACTTTTCTCGGCGGCTGTTCCTGGCAATGGAAGACCGGAGGTGGCGTCGGGCTCTGGACCGAGGACTGCACGCTCGACCAGGACCATTGGGCGGTCGATTACGATCCGACAAACGACTGGTTCGCCCTGACCTTCAACAATGACACGCCCTATCCCGTGGTCCGGCCATTTCGCATTGCCGCCGGCGGCAGCATGGATACGTTGCTCGCGGATCTGAAGAAGAAGGGACTGGTGCTGGACGATGGCGAATGCGTGTTCGCGCAAGCGGACACGGTCGAAGCCCCCGCCGGGTGGAAGATCTTTGAAGTGGTGCCCACCGGCAAACGCAAGGAGGCCTTCGACCAGTCAAACAGCGGTGACGAAGTCCCGGAACCGCCATGCGGCGATCTTGGCTATGCCGTCGACTATGTCGGGTTTTTCGCTGTGCAGGACGCCCATCCGGACCACGTGATCCATTTTGATCTCGGCCAGGATGGAACCATGATTGCGCCGTTCTCGTTGTCGATCGACTGATCACCCCACGATCTCGGAGTCACCTCTTTGCCTGCCGGCACCACCAGCTATGTTGCGCCGATCCTGCTGCTTGTGGCGTCGAACGTCTTCATGACCTTCGCCTGGTACGGACATCTCAACTACACAAACAAGCCGTTGTGGATGGCGGTCTTCGTCAGTTGGGGCATTGCACTGTTCGAGTATTGGCTCGCCGTGCCCGCCAATCGCATCGGCTATGGCGTCTATTCCGCGGCCCAATTGAAGACGATTCAGGAGGTGATCACCTTTGCGGTGTTCTCCGTCTTCTCCGTCTGGTATCTGAAGCAGGCGATCACGGTGAACCACCTGATCGGCTTTTCTCTGATTATTGCAGGTGCGTTCTTCGTTTTCCGGTCATGAACTATCGCCACGCCTATCATGCCGGCAATCATGCCGATGTCCTCAAGCACATCGTGCTGGCGCGGGCCATCACGCACCTGAAAAAGAAGGACAAGCCGTTCCGCGTGATCGATGCCCATGCCGGCACGGCACTCTACGACCTGCAAGGTGTTGAAGCCGGCAAGACCGGCGAGTGGGAAGGGGGCGTCGGCAAGATGGCCGCGCCCTTCGATAACGAGATCGAGGTCCTGCTGGCGCCGTGGCGCGAGGTGCTGGCCGCACTCAATCCGGGCGGCGTCGTCACCCGCTATCCGGGCTCGCCCGAGATCGCCTTGCGGCTCTTGCGCGACAGCGACCGGCTGATCGCCAACGAACTCCACCCCGAAGATGCCATGGCGCTCGAACGCCACGCTGGCTTCGATGAGCGCATTACGGTCACCACGGTGGACGCGGCGGCCTGCATCAAGGCCAGCCTGCCGCCACCGGAGCGCCGCGGCCTCATCCTCATCGATCCGCCCTATGAGGAGAAGAGCGAAACGGAGAAGGTGCTCCGCATGCTGGCCCAGGGGGTCCGCCGCTTCGCCACGGGCGTGTTCATCCTGTGGTATCCGCTGAAGGCCGATGACATTGCGAAGCGCGTTGCAGATGGTGTCTCGGCACTTGGCATCCCTGCGTCGTTGCGGGTTGAACTCCGGGTGCGCGAGGCGTTTTCGGGCGGTGGACTTGCCGGCTCCGGCCTGGTCATCCTGAATACGCCGTGGATGCTCGATGCCGAGCTTTCACGTGTCGTCCAAGCTCTGGCGGCGCGTCTTGGAATAGGCAATTGGGGGCACGGCACAGTCGATTGGCTCGTGCCCCCGAAATAGTCGCCGTCAGTTCGCCGTGGCGATGGCGGCGGCGAGGTCGTGGTACTCCTCGCAGTTGGTGCCGCAGCGCTGACCGATTTCGCGGAGTTCGGCCTGGGCAAGGTCGATCCGTCCGGCGGCCACATAGCCTTCGCCCAGATATTCGCGGGCGAGATTGAAGTTGGGGTCGATGGCCAGCGCCTTGCGGTAGTAGGTAATGCCGATGTCGAGCCGGCCGGCCTTGCGGTGGCTGTAGCCCGTGTAGTTCAACACGCGTGGGTCATCCTGGTTCTGGATCAACGCCAGCACCTCCAACGCCCAGTCATAGCGGCCTTCCTTGGCGAGGGCGCGGCCCTGCTGATACAGGTCCTCATCGGGCAGGATGCCGGATTGCGCCTTCACGCATTTCTTCTTCGCCTTGTCCCATATCTCGCTCTTCTTGCAATTGTGACTGCTGGGCGAGGATCCCCCGCCGCCGCCATTTCCGCCGGCGGCAAGCGCGCCTGTGGACAAGAGCAATGTGGCGGCCAGGGCTGTTCCGATCATGCGCAACATGGTGTGCTCCCTCGAATGTGGTCCTGATCGAGTCTACGTCCCCGGCACTGGCTCCATTCCATCACAAATGGAACGCCGCAGCACAATCTGAAGATGAACGGAACCTAAACGGTGCGTTCAGCGGCGGCTCAATGGGGCTCCGCCATAAAGCGGCCAACGATCAAACACGATCGCAACACAACCACAGGAGCCAGACAATGACCAATTCCTTCAATATCCGCACCGTCGCCGCCGCCTCGGCATTTGCCGCCATCAGCGCCATGGCCTTCATGGCCCAGACCAGCACTGCCAGTGCAAAGAGCATCGCGAGCTGTGAAGGCAACAGCCGCACGTCGGTCCTCTCCTGTTGCACCAACATGGTGCAGCACAAGGGACTGCCGTTCTGGATGAAGCAGGGCGACTCCAGGTGTGAAGACGTCGTGAAGTGCAAGGGCGGCACGTTTGCTGGCGCCAATCGGTACTGCTGGGTGTCGGTCGTCCAAATCGAAGACAGCAAGGGTGGCAAGGACGGCAGGCGCCGCGGTGGCAAGGGCCGCTACTAAGCCGCTTCTCCGTTTCCTCCCGATTTGAATATCGCCCGGCCATTTCGGTGGCCGGGCTTCTTCGTCATTCCGGTGGCCGCCAGCAATAGATCCAGTCGGTCTGGCGGGACATGATCGATGGACCGGCCAGCTTCAGTGCCGCATTGCGGGCCAGCGCCCTGGCGCCCGACGCGTGATAGACGTCACCCTGCTGCCTGGACTGATTCTGGACCTGGGTCGTGCGAGCCATGCGCTGGCTGGCAAAGACACTGAAGGCCCCAGCCACGCTTCCACTGCGCAATTCCGCAGCCAGCACGCAGGCATCCTCGAGGCCCATCACGGCCCCTTGCGCCAGATAGGGCAGGGTCGCATGGGCGGCATCACCGATGAGCACGGTGTGCCCCGAAGCCCATTGCGGCAGACTGTCGAGATCGGCGCCCGGCCATTTCAGCCATTGGGTCGGCACGTCAATCACGTCGGCAAGCGGTTCGCAGGCCTCGGCAAAGGCGACGCGCAACTCACGGGTTTCGGCCAGCGTGCTCCAGCCCTGGTCGGCCGGCGGCGAATCGATGGCGGCGACGATGTTGAAATTCCGCCAGTTGCTCACCGGATAGTGGACGACGTGACCGCCGGGATAGAGCCACAGGGTCACACAATCGGCCTCGGCGTTCGGTGGGGCGGCGGAAAACGGAATCAGCGCCCGGTAGATCGTGTGGCCCCGATGCGCCGGCGACACCCTGCCGCAAATGGCTTCGCGCAGTGTCGAGCGGATGCCATCGGCGGCGATGACGCCCGCGCCGTGCTCCGTTTGGCCGCCTGCCAGGGTCAGCGTGGCGCCGTTCTCGGAAGACGCCATCGATTCGGCCTTCGTCCCCGTGTGCAGGGTGATGCGGCCGCTGGCCTCTGCCGTCCGTGCCAAGCCGCCGAGGAGGTCGGCGCGATGGCAGACGCGGTAGGGCGCTCCATGTTTCTCCTCGAAGGGTTTGCCGAGCCGCAGGCGCTGGAGCATGCCGCCTGACCGGCCATCGCGGACGTGGATTTCGCTCGGAATCACGCAGGCCGGTTCCACCGCCTCCCAGACGCCCAGCCACTGCAGTGCCCGCACCCCGTTGGGCGACATCTGAAGTCCGGCTCCTACCTCCTCGAAGGCGGGCGCCTGTTCGAACAGCCGGACGGATTTCTCCACCCGGCTGAGGCCCAGGGCGGCAGCCAATCCGGCAATACCGCCGCCGGCCACCAGAAACGGTCGGTCAGTCATCATGACCCTTTTGCCACAAACGGCAGCCATGCCAAAATGCGGCGGATTGTGGCTTGCCCCGGCTGGCGGGGCGTCCTGGAGCAACCGGCGGCCGTTCGACCGCCGACAAGTTGCTCCAGCGCGTTGAATCTGGGGCATCTCTGCGCTCACAAATGTTTCCATTTGCTCACCCGATGCGCTAGAGAAACCCGGCTTTTCGAAAGGGCAATCGCCATGGGTTTCATCTCCGACGCACTGAACCGCATCCAGCCATCCGCCACCATCGCCATCTCCAACAAGGCGATGGCGATGAAAGCCGAGGGCAAGGACGTGATCGGACTGGCGGCGGGCGAGCCCGATTTCGACACGCCGGACAACGTCAAGGACGCCGCCATCGCCGCCATCCGTGCGGGCAAGACCAAGTACACGGCGGTCGACGGCATCCCGGAGCTCAAGAAGGCGATTTGCGCCAAGTTCAAGCGCGAGAACGGCCTAGACTACGCCCCGGCGCAGGTCTCGGTCGGCACCGGCGGCAAGCAGGTGCTGTTCAACGCCATCATGGCGACCGTCAATCCGGGCGACGAGGTGATCATCCCGGCGCCCTATTGGGTGAGCTATCCGGATATCGTCATGCTGGCGGGCGGCACGCCGGTGTTCGTCGACTGCACGCTGGAGCATGGCTTCAAATTGCAGGCGGCCGACCTCGAAAAGGCGATCACGCCCAAGACCAAGTGGCTGATCCTCAACTCGCCGTCCAACCCGTCGGGTGCTGCCTACAGCCGGGCCGAGCTCAAGGCCGTCACCGACGTGCTGATGAAGCACCCCCACGTCTGGGTGCTCACCGACGACATGTACGAGCACCTGGTCTACGACGATTTCAGTTTCGTCACCGTGGCCCAGATCGAGCCCGGCCTCTATGACCGCACCCTCACCATGAACGGTGTCTCCAAGGCCTATTGCATGACCGGCTGGCGCATCGGTTATGCGGCGGGGCCCGAAAAGCTCATCAAGGCAATGTCGAAGCTGCAGTCGCAATCGACCTCGAACCCGTCCTCCATCTCGCAATGGGCAGCGGTCGAGGCATTGAATGGCCAGCAGGAGTTCATCGCCCGCAACAACGAGGTGTTCAAGCAGCGCCGCGACCTCGTGGTGTCGATGCTGAACCAGGCCAAGGGCATTTCGTGTCCGACGCCGGAAGGCGCCTTCTATGTCTATCCGTCCTGCGCCGGCACCATCGGCAAGGCGGCACCGTCAGGCAACATCATCACGTCGGACGAGGACTTCGTCACCGAACTGCTGGCCGCCGAAGGTGTGGCGGCCGTCCATGGCGCAGCGTTCGGCATGTCGCCGTTCTTCCGTATCTCCTATGCCACCGCAACCGAGGTGCTGGAGGATGCCTGCAACCGCATCCAGCGCTTCTGCGGCAACCTCCGCTGAACCAGGAAACCTGAATCATGTTCGACACTTCCGTTCCCGTGCTGATCCATTTTCTCAAAGGCCTGTCCACCATCCTCAAGAAGGCGGAGGACCATTGCGAGGCGAAGAAGATCGATCCCAACGCCATCCTTCAGGCGCGCCTCTTCCCTGACATGTTCCATTTCACCCGGCAGGTGCAGCTCGTCACCGATTTCGCCAAGGGCATGGGGGCCAGGCTCGCCGGCATCCCGGTGCCAAGCTTTGCGGATGAGGAAAAGACCTTCGCCGAACTCCAGGCCCGGCTGGCCAAGACGATCGATTTCCTCGGTACACTGAGCAAAGGGCAGTTCGCCGATGCGGCCACCCGCACCGTCACCATCAAGGTCGGCGGCAAGGACACGGATTTCGCCGGTGCGGATTATGCCGCGACCTATGCGCTGCCCAACTTCTATTTCCACCTGGCGACGGCCTACAACATTCTGCGCCACAACGGCCTCGAACTCGGCAAGAAGGACTACATGGGCCGCGGCTGAGGCGCGTTGTCTCGCTCAGACGATGATATCGTCAACGATGTTGGACTTGAACATGCCGTTGACACGGATGAAATTGTCGCCGCCCAAGTAGAAGATGACGTAGTCGTCGGTGTCTGACGCCTGGGCGATGGCGTCTCCTGCTGTCTGAAAGCCGAAGGCTCTGAGATCCAGGTAGTCAACGTCGTCGGTGAAATCGACAATCAGGTCCTTGCCGTTGCCGGGCTCGAACCTGAATCGATCACGGTTCGCTCCGCCCTCCAGCGTGTCGTTTCCTTCGCCGCCGTGCAGGACATCGCGGCCGTTTCCGCCGAACAACTCGTCATTGCCGCCGTGGCCAAAAAGCTCATCATTGCCTTCAAGGCCCCAGAGCCGGTTATCTAGACCGTTGCCCTGGATGTAGTCATCATTCTGGAATCCCCTGACATCTTCGATGTTGCTGTAATCAAATTGGAGCTGGTGTTTGCGATCTCCGAGGTACTGAAGGAAATTCCCGGTGCCGCTGTCCGGCAGAGCAATGCCGATGCGATAGGTCAGAAGAACCGCTGCATAGCCAGGGTCAGCCTTTTCATTTGCGGTGAACATGTCTTCGAGCTTCGAGAAATCGACCAGGTCATGGGCACCGCCTTCTCCGTCGAGGACGTCTCTTCCTTCGCTTACGACCAGCGTATCATCGCCGTTTCCACCCCTCAGCAGATCGTTGCCACGTTCTCCGTTGAGGATATCGTTGTCACCGCCTCCGTTGAGAAAATCGCGGTTCTTGCCGCCGAGCATGAAATCCTCGCCGGCCCCGCCCGTCATGCGGTCGACCCCGTCGCCGCCATCCATCCTGTCATTGCCGGATTCGCCGTTCAGTTTGTCGTCACCGGCGAATCCGAGGATCTTGTCATCGCCATCGCCGCCGCGGATGATGTTGTCGTAAACCGAGCCGCCCAGGATGTCGTCGAAGGCCGAGCCGACGAGGCCGTCGAGGGTGAGGTTCACGTCGAACGAGAAGCGGTCGCCTTTGGCAGCCCCTCCGGTACGGCCACCAGAGAACATGGCGATGACTGCCCGCGGCGCAGCCGAGTAGTCGACGACGTCCCAACCAGCGCCACCATGGAAATGGTCATTGCCGCGGCTGTACAGCATGATGTCGATGTCTGTGGCGGCGCCTTGGCCATAAAGGTTATCATTTCCGGCGCCGCCGCACAGGATATCATTTCCGGTGCCGCCATAGAGATAGTCATTGCCGCCGCCCCCGGTGAGAATATCGTCACCGCCCCTGCCATAAACGGTGGTGTTCTCGCTCGTCGGCACAAGAATGGTGTTGTTGCCGTCGGTACCTTCAATGATGGCCATATCGGTCCTCCATTCATTCGCCGAGGACAGAGCCTCGGCATGCCGTGGCTGACAGGAAACTATCCCGCTATGGATTGGGCGGAGCAAGCAAAATCGGGATCAACCGGCAAAATCACCCGCATATGGCCATCTAAACCGACTGAAAGAAACGTGCTGATCGTGCCTCGCGCTGCGCGTCAACCGTAGCGCGTGTGCTGTTGGGGCAGTTCGCCAATCGTCACAGCGAACGGTCCATGTCACCGCTTGTCAGGGCAGCTCGATTGCGGCTTCCGGCCACTGCGCGGCCCAGCCCTTGGTTTCGACCCTCAGGCGATAGTCGGCGGCGCGCTCGCGCCCACGCGGCGTCGGTCTGATCCGCATGGCAAAGAGGTCTTCGAGTCCGAAGGGGGCCACGATCTCGAGTTCGGTTCCCGCGTTGATCCGGACGGCTACACAGGTCGGCGTTTCCAGCCAGAAGCGCAGCGCATCTTCCAGCGACGCGTAGGGGCGGTCGCCGTTGCGCATGTGCATGCGGGCCTGGTTGCGAACGCTCCAGGGCAGGGGCGACATTGCCGAAAGCCTGGCCTCGATCTGCTGCTCGGTGTCACGGCTGGTATCGGCGGGGTCAAAATAGAGCACGTCGATGTCTTCGACCGGCGTTGGCCCGCGGCCGGTCAGCGCATCCCAGACCGCCGTGCGGATCATCCCGGCGCCAATCACAGCTTGCGGCAATTGCAGCCGTTTGACGCAGTCCAGCGCCGCCATGCAGCCACGATTCGCGGCCAGTATCTCGCGCAACCGGTCCTTGAGAATTGCCATGGCACGACAGTGCGCCCGGCTGGCGATTTGTCAATGACCGGGAACCAAAGGCAGGGTTCTGCGTTTCACTCTACAAGTTTCAGGGGGCACCAAGGTGCCCTGTATTCCGTTTGTCAGAAGGAGAAGTCCCCCATGAAGAATTTGATTGCGACGTCGCTGCTGGCGTTGGGCATCGGCATCGTGCCGGCCGCCGCCAAGGAAGGCGTCAAGGTCGGCACCTTGAGCTGTGATGTGTCCGCGGGCCTCGGCGCCATCATCGGTTCGTCCAAGAAAGTAGATTGCGTCTTCAAGACCAAGGGCCGCAACGAGCATTACACCGGCCGTCTCGGCAAGCTGGGCGTCGACATCGGCTACACCAGTGAGTCGAAGATGGTCTGGCTGGTGTTCGCGCCCGGGCAGGTGAAGCGCGGCGCGCTGAAGGGCAGCTATACGGGCGCCTCGGCTCAGGCCACCGTGATCGCCGGCCTCGGCGCCAATGTGCTCATCGGCGGGTTCAAGAAGACCATCAACCTGCAGCCGCTCAGCATCCAGGGCCAGACGGGGCTCAACGTCGCAGCCGGCATCGGCAGCCTGCATCTCGACCCGGCCAACTGAACGCTGCCCAGCGTTTCAATCTGATACACGTCAAGGGGTCCGGTTCGTCCGGGCCCCTTTCATTTTGCGATTTCCCTTGCCGCTCCCGGCAAATGGAGTCAGTCTTTCCGGCGTGGAACCGCCCGGGCGTGGTCTCACACCATAAAGAAGGGCGGTCCTTCGACGCAAACTTGCAGTCAAGGGAGGGATTGGCCATGGACTCGAAATACGGCAGAAGGGCAGAGGGCTCCCGGTGCATCGCACTGGTGGGCCCCTATCTCAGCGGCAAGACGACACTGCTCGAAGCACTCCTGTTTCGCACCGGCGCAACCCAGCGCCAGGGCAAGGTGTCCGACAAGACCACGATCGGCGATGCAGCACCAGAGGCGCGCAGCCACGGCATGAGCGTCGAGCTGAATGTCGCCACCACCAGCTTCATGGACGAAACCTACACCTTCCTCGATTGTCCGGGTTCGGTTGAATTCGCGCAGGAGGCGCGCGCGGCGCTTGCGGGGTGCGATGCCGCCGTCGTCGTCTGCGAGGCGGATGACAAGAAGGCGCCGGCGCTGCAGCTCATTCTCAAGCAGCTGGATGAAATCGGCCTGCCGCGTTTCCTGTTCATCAACAAGATCGACAAGTCCGATTCAAGCCCGCGTGATGTGCTGGAATGGCTGCAGCCGGCCAGCTCGCAGCCCTTGGTCATGCGCCAGCTTCCGATCATGACGGGTTCGGTGGTCACCGGCTTCATCGACCTCGCGCTCGAGCGGGCCTTCATCTATCAGGAGCATGCCGAGAGCAAGGTCGTCGACATGCCGTCGGATCTGGCGGAGCTCGAAAAGGACGAGCGCTTCTCGATGCTGGAGAAGCTCGCCGATCATGACGACGAGCTCATGGAACAACTGCTCTCCGATCTCGATCCGCCGCGCGACGTGGTGTTCAACGATCTGTCGCGGGAATTGTCGGAAGGGCTCATCACGCCGGTGCTGTTCGGCTCGGCCGAGCATGGCAATGGCGTCGGCCGCCTGCTGAAGGCGCTCCGCCACGAGTCCCCCAATGTCGAGGAAACGGCCAAGCGTCTCGGCCTCACCGGCAATGGCGGAGGGGTGGCGCAGATACTGAAGACCTTCCACACCGCCCATGGCGGCAAGCTGTCGGTCGCTCGCATCCTGTCAGGCGATGTCTCCGATGGTGCGGTGTTCTATGGCGGCTCAGGGCAGGATGCACGCACCGCCGGCATCTTCACGCTGTTGGGTTCCACGCCCACCAAGGTGAGCCAGGCCCATGCGGGCGACACGGTGGCGCTCGGCCGTCTGGAGGGCATCGCCACGGGCGAGACGATCTCCACCACCAAGGGCAACACCGGGCAACTGGTTGCCATCGAGGCCGCGCCGGGCGTCTATGGCTTTGCCATTTCGGTGTCCGACCGCAAGGACGAGGTGAAGCTCACCAGCGCCATCGCCAAGCTGATCGAGGAAGATCCGTCACTGTCGCTGGAGCACAATACCGACACCCATGAAATGGTGCTGTGGGGGCAGGGCGAGATGCATCTGCGCGTGGCGCTCGAACGTCTGGAAGGCAAGTTCGGCGTGCATGCCGAGTCGAAGCCAAGGCGCATCGCCTATAAGGAGACGATCCGCAAGCAGACCCAGATCCGCGGCCGCCACAAGAAGCAGTCCGGCGGCCATGGGCAATATGGCGACGTGGTCGTCGAGATCGCACCGCAGCCGCGCGGCACCGGCTTCGTGTTCACCGACTCGATCACCGGCGGCGTGGTGCCCAAGCAATATATTCCTGCGGTGGAATCGGGCGTGCGCGACTGGATGGCGGAAGGCCCGCTCGGCTTCCCGGTGGTGGATTTCTCCGTCAACCTGTCGGACGGCAGCTACCACGATGTCGACTCCTCAGAAATGGCGTTCAAGACGGCGGCGCGCATCGCCATGTCGGAAGGCATGCCGCAGTGTTCGCCGGTGCTGCTGGAGCCGATCGTGGCGGTGGAGATCCATGTGCCGAGTGACGCCACCTCGCGCATCAACCAGATCGTCACCGGGCACCGGGGCCAGTTGCTTGGCTTCGATGGCCGCGACGGCTGGCCGGGCTGGGATACGGTGAAGGCCCACATGCCGGAATCGGAAATGAGTTCGCTCATCATCGAACTCCGCTCGGCCACGTCCGGTGTCGGCACCTTCACCTTCGCGCACGACCACATGCAGGAACTGACCGGCCGCACCGCCGATCAGGTCGTGGCGAGCAGAAAGGCGGATGCGGCTTAAGCCCGTTCCCGCCAAAGCCCTGCCCGGCGCAAGCCTGAGAGGGGGCAGCCAGGCCGGAGACGCAGCCCAACGGCGGCATCTCCGGCCTGGGTTTTCTTGGGTGACGTGATGCTGCGTTCTAGCCGAAAGTGAATTGAGTGCCTGTCATGTCTGGATGGCGCCCTCACATCAGCCAGTCATCCCCCGTCATCGCTGACTCATAGACCCATGTCGCTGTCGGCACGTCGTAGCGGTAGGTGCCGGTCGTCGTGGCGATGGTCAGTGCGGTGAAGATGTGGTCGGTGCCGTCTGGCGCCACCACCCAGATGCTGTAGTCGCTGCCTTCATAGTCGGCGGTGATGTCTTCCCAGGCGTAGTCGTAGCAGATGACATCGGGGTCGGGGCCGCCATAGATGGTGTCGTTGCCGGGACCGCCCTTGATGACATCGCGGCCCGTGCCGCCGTCGATCAGGTCGTTCCCGGTGCCTCCCAGGATCTTGTCGTCGCCGTCGCCGCCGGTGAGGAAGTCCTTGTGGCGGCCGCCGTCCAGGCGGTCGTCGCCGCCTTCGCCATGCAGCGTGTCGAAGCCGTCGCCGCCGACCATGACATTGGCGCCGCCGTCGCCGGTCAGCACGTCGTTGTGGGCGCTGCCTTCGAGGTTTTCGATATTCACCAACCGGTCACCCAACGCGTCGCCATAAGTGCCGGTGCCGGTGGAGAGGCCGACGACCACGCCGTCGTGGGCGTCGGCATAACTCGCCCAGTCGATGCCGCTGCCGCCGTTCATGGAGTCGGCGCCCTTGCCGCCGCGCAGCACGTCGTCGCCGCTGCGCCCCCTCAACCTGTCGTCGCCGCGGTCGCCGTAGAGAAGGTTCGCACCCGCATTGCCGGCGAGGAAATCGTCATGGCGCGAGCCCTGGATGTTCTCGACCGACTTGATGATGTCGCCCTCGGCGTGACCGCCGAAGCCCTTGTGGGATTGCAGCGAGACGGTCACCGCGCTGGGGCTTTCGTAATAGTGGACCCAGTCGTCGCCGGCGCCGCCGATCAGGGTATCGGCGCCGCTGCCGCCCGTCAGGTGATCATTGCCGGCCCCGCCCGAGAGCAGGTCCATGGCGCCATTGCCGATCAGCGAGTCGTCGCCCGCGCCGCCCTTCAGGCCGTTGCAGCCATCATCGCCGGTGAGCACATCGTCGAAGATGGAGCCCGTGAGGTTCTCGATCGAGATCAGCCAGTCGCCTTCGGCATAGCCGCCGTATCCGAGCCCCATGGACAGCAGCACGGTGACGGCTGCGGTGGAGTCGATATAGGTCACGGTATCGCGGCCGGGCCCGCCGTCCAGCGTCTCGGCCTCGGCGTGGGCTCTCAGCAAGTCATCGCCGCCGGTGCCGGAGAAGGCCAGGAGGTCTGATAGAATGATCTCGAGCAACGTGTCTGATGACATCTGGGGCCTCGCAGATGTCCTGTAACGGGACATTCCGCCCATGATTGGTTGATTTCCGCCATTTTAGCAATGGTCCTAGCAATCGGGATGCCGCTGCTTCACGGGCCGTCGCGGGGATGTGATCGAGCTTTGATTTGCGGTTAAAGAGGCCACGTCCTAGTTTTCCGGGCAATGATGGAGTAGCCAAAATGCTGATCAAGAGACCGAAAGTCTGGGACATGCCCGCTTCACGGGTGACGCCGGAGCACGTCTTTCTGAACCGCCGGGCATTCATGGGTGCTGCCGCGGGCACTGGCCTGCTGATGGCGGGATTTGCGCCGGCCCGCGCCGGGGCCATGGCCGATCCGTCTGCCGGGCTCTATCCGGCCAAGGCCAATGCGGCCTATGCCGACGCCGGCCGCGCCGTGACGGACGCGGCCATCAACGCCAGCTTTAACAATTACTACGAGTTTGGCACGTCGAAACGGATTGCGGCGGCGGCCGAGGCATTGCCGATCCGGCCGTGGTCCATCGTCATCGACGGTGAAGTGGAAAAGCCGATGACGCTTGCCATCGACGATCTCCTGAAGCAGGTGACGCTGGAAGAACGCATCTACCGCCACCGTTGCGTGGAGGCCTGGTCGATGGTGGTGCCGTGGACCGGTTTCCCCATGTCGAAGCTCGTGGAGATCGCCAAGCCGACGTCGAATGCCAAGTATCTTCGCTTCGAGACCTTCAACAATCCGGATGTGGCGCCGGGCCAGAAGGCGGGCCTGTTCACCTCCTTCCCGTGGCCGTACCTCGAGGGCATGACCATGGCCGAGGCCATGAACGAATTGCCGCTGATGGTGACGGGGGCCTATGGCAAGCCGCTGCCCAACGCCATGGGGGCGCCGCTGCGCCTGCATCTGCCGTGGAAATACGGCTTCAAGTCGATCAAGGCGATCGTGCGGGTCAGCTTCGTGGCCGAGCGGCCGGTGAGCTTCTGGGAACAGCTGGGGCCCAGCGAATATGGTTTCTGGGCCAACGTCAATCCCGAGGTGGCGCACCCCCGGTGGAGCCAGGCCACGGAACAGGTGCTGGGAACCGGGGACCGGATTCCCACCCAGCTGTACAATGGCTATGGCGAGCAGGTCGCAGCGCTCTACACCGGATTGCAGGACGAGAAGCTCTACATGTAATAAAAAAGGCCGGTCTTTCCAAACCGGCCTTGAAGTTACTCGTGCCCGGTCAACGGGCTCGCTCTCAGGGGCCTCAGGGGAAGACCCGAAAGAACTCACGCCACGTTGCAAGGGGAGCGAGCAACGCGCGCCATCCGCGTCGAGAACAGCGGTGAGCGGAATGTGGCGGTTCCGCAGCTCTGTCGCAACCGTTTCGCGGTCATGGGAGGTATGTGGACCGTTCATGACGTTGCGCCGGCTCGTTGGCCAGCACCTCCAGTCACCTCTTGCCGGCGGCGGCGAATTTGACTTATTGTCAATATGGGGCCTGAAACTGGACAGATGTCCGGAGGGATGGCTGCTGGCAATTGCCATGCGTGCTCCGCCCGGCAGAGGAGAAGCGCGCGATGTCGACCCTTCAGGTCAGTTCGACGACGGACTATTCCGGCGGTATTCTGCTACCGGGCATCACCTCGATCGATTTCACCAACGCGGTGCTGACGACCGCTACGGCAACCTTTGCTGCCGCTCAGGTTGACGGCGCGCCGATCTCGCTGACGGCTCAGATCGACGGAAGCAGCGGCGCCAACCGCATCGTGATCAATGGCGGGTCTGCGAATCTGTCGCAATGGACCTTCACCACCTGGTCCGTCACCGCTGACCGGATCACTCTGAATGGAACGCTCGGCGACGATGTCCTGGTTGGCAGTACGGTTCGCGACACCATACAGGGCAGCGACGGACGCGACACCATCACCGGCGGCTTCGGCCTCGACACCATGTTTGGCGGCAGCGGCAACGACACCTTCATCTATCTTGACTCGACCGATTACGCCACCGGCGAAATCATCGATGGCGGCGATGGTGGGGCCGATACGATCGAATTGCAGGGCGGGTCCGGCTACGCCTTCAACACCGCCGTCATTTCCGGCGTTGAGCGGCTGCGCTATGGCGCGGCGGCGAATGCGGTGTTTGTGGACAGCGTCATCGGACCGGGTGGCATCAACCTGGTGATTGGCAGCGCCGATGCGAACCGCTTCGAAGTCATGGGTACGACCATCGACGTCAGCAACGTCACCTTCAAGACGTGGCGGGCGGCGGACTCGATCTTCCTGACGGGTGACACTTCGGCGGCAAACACCATCGTGGGGTCCGGCAAGAAAGAGACATTGTCGGGCGGAAGTGCCGCCGATGCGCTGAACGGCGGCGGCGGCAACGATATTCTCGTCGGTGGTGGCGGCAGTGATTCCATGCTGGGCGGCGGCGGCAATGATATCTTCCGCTATGCGAGCGGTGGCGAAGCGGCGGCGGCCGAGACCGTGGCCGGCGGCGGCGGCAAGGATACCATCGATCTCATCCTCGGCGGAACCTTCGACTTCGGCGGCGTGTCGATCAGCGCTGTCGAGCGCGTCCGGTTCAGCGGCTTCGGCGGGGCGCTCGCGCTCGCCGATAGTCAGATCGGCGGCACAGGCGGCCGCATTGCCACCGTCATCGGTAATGCCGGGGTGGACCATCTGACGGTCACCGGCACGGCGGTCGACCTCTCGGGGGTCACATTCTCGAACTGGTCGGCCAGCGACACCATCGCCATCGTGGGTGAGGCCGGTGCGAGCAATGTGCTCACCGGATCGTCGCGCGATGACGTCATCACCGGCGGCAATCTCGACGACGTCATCGCCGGTGGTGCTGGCGCCGACGATATGAACGGTGGCGGCGGCATCGATACGCTGAGCTATGCCGGCGACTCCACAGGTGTCGTCATCAATCTGAGTACGGGCACCGCGGATTTCGGCGATGCGGCGGGCGACGTGTTCAGCGGCTTCACCAACGTCATCGGCGGATCGGGCGACGACACGCTGGGGGGTGATGCGGCTGGCAATGTGCTCGAGGGCCGGGGCGGCGATGATGTGCTGGTGGGCGGCACCGGCGTCGATGTCCTGTATGGCGGCGGCGGCAACGACACCTTCCTCTACAATTTCGACGAAGAGGTCGAACCATTGGAGGTGATCGACGGGGGTGGCGGAAACTTCGACAAGATCGTTCTGGACGATCCCAGCCCGTCGGGCTGGGTGTTTATCGAGGTGACCATCAGTGGCGTGGAGCAGGTCGAATACAGGACCGCCGGACCTGCCGCCTTCCTCGACAGCCAGATCGGTGGCGGTGCGGGTCAAATCTCGAATGTGAAGGGGTCTGCGGGCGGCAACACGCTCGTCGTCTTCGGTGCTGCGGCCGATCTCACCGGTCTCACCTTCACGACCTGGTCCCCGTTGCAGGATGGCGTGTTCATGCTCGGCAGCACCGGATCGGATCATCTCATCGGTTCATCCCAGACGGATGTCATTCGCGGCAGCGACGGTGCCGACGTGATCGATGGCGGCGGCGGCACGGATGTCATCTTCGGCGGGGTGGGGCAGGATGTGCTCACCGGCGGTGCGAATGCGGACCGGTTCTCGTTCGAAGCGGCCAACGAAAGTGCCGTCGGCAGCACGCGCGACCGCATCACCGACTTCGATCAGGGCAATGATCTCCTCGTGCTGCCGTTCGCGGCCGGGTTCGATTTCCGCGGGTCGGGCGCCTTCACGAACACGGCGGGTGAGTTGCGGTTCTTCCACAATGTCAACAACACCTTCACGGTGCTGGAGGCGGACGTCGATGGCAACGGCTCTGCCGATTTCCAGCTTCGGCTGGATGGCTCATTCAACCTCGCCCTGGCCGACTTCGTGCTTTGACGCGCTGCCGCATCCTCACAGCATGAAGTCGCCGGCGTCGACGCCAGGCAGACCGGTGACCTTGATCTGGAAGCCGGCGGCCTTGCCGCCGTCGATGTCGCCGAAGACGAAGGTGTTGGTGCCGGTGTTGATGCGCAGTTCGCCCGCCGTGCCGGTGAACAGGCTGGCGACGATGCTGGTGAAGCCGAGGCCCGGCAAATCGAGGATGAATGTCGAAGCTGTCTGGCCGGCGGGCACAAGTTGATGCTCACTGGATTGCCGCGCCGCCCAAAGCAACCTACGGATGCAACCGCCACGGCACGGTCACCGCCGCCCGGCTTTTACATCATGTAAATTATGCGCCCTTACCCCTACTTGCGGCAAAGTTCGGACAGGTATAACTTAGTATCTTGAAGGGGGCTCTTTCGTTTCGGCGGAGCAGCCATGTCGACCATTACGGTGTCTACCAGCTTCGATTACAGCGCCCTGGCTGTCATCGATGTTTCCCTCATCAATTTCACGAATACCGATCTCCGGGTTCTGGTGACAGCCAAGTTTGCTGCTACCCAGTTCGACAATATTCATATCCTCGACGATGTGACCATCAATGGAAGCACCGGCCGCAACCGGATCGAGGTCGGCGGTGCGGTGGTCGAAGGCGCCACCTGGCAGTTCACCAACTGGAGTGCGAATGACGTCGTGCTTATCAACGGCACACACAATGCCGATCTGCTGGGCGGCACGATGGTGGGCGACCGCATCAATGGTGGCAGCGGCGAAGACGAGATCCTCGGCGGCCTGGGACGGGACGTTCTTGATGGCGGCGCGCAGAACGATACGTTCCGCTATCAATCCGCTGCGGAACTGGTCAATGGCGAGAGCATCGACGGCGGCACCGGAACCGGCGACCTGATCGTCTTGGAAGGTGACAGCAACACCACTTACAAGTTCCAGAAATGCACCGTGGTGAATGTCGAAGTCATCCAGTTCGAAGGCGGCGCGCAGGTCGAACTGGATGCGTCCCAGGTCGGCGCCGGCGGTGTCACCGAGTTCATCAGCAATCTGCAAGTCAATATGGTGACCATCATCGGACAGACGGTGAGCACTGCGGGTCTGGCCTTCACGTCGTGGACGGACGGCGAGGACAGGATCGTGGTCAAGGCCCAGGATGGCGTTGACTCGGTGCTCACGGGTGGCGGCCTGCAGGAGCTGTTCTACGGCAGCAGCGGCCAGGACACCATTTCAGGGATGGGCGGCAACGACATCATCATCGGTGGCGCAGGGATGGACACGCTGTCTGGCGGCGATGGCGACGACATCATCAGCTATGGCAGCTCGAGCGACATCGTGACCGGTGAAACCGTCGACGGCGGCGATGGGTTCGACACAGTCTCGATCAGCCGGGGCGGCACGCACCATGTCTGGGAGCTCGAACTCACATCGATGGAGCGCCTGTCGTTCGGCTTTCTCGCCCCGACGATCGAGGTGAGCGGCGACCAGATCGGCGGGCAGGCCGGTCTCATCAACGTGGTGTCGGGCAATATCGCCACCGACAAGCTGTTGGTGTTGGGCCCGGTTGTCGATCTCTCCGGTGTGTCGTTCACCAACTGGTCCCAGAACGACACGGTCACCATCAAGGGTGCGTTCGGCCAGGACAATCTGCTCACCGGTTCGGTGAAGTCGGACACGATCTATGGCGGCGGCCAGAACGATGTCATCAATGGCGGCAAGGGCGTGGATACGATTGTCGGCTGGACCGGCAAGGACATCATGACCGGCGGCAACCAGACCGACTACTTCATGTTCCTCGATGTCTCCGACAGCGTCGTCGGCGCGGAGCGCGACCGCATCACGGATTTCTCCGTCAACAACGACATCATCGACCTGTCGAACATCGATGCCATTGCTGGCGGTTCCGATGATGCCTTCGTGTTCATGGGCGAGGGAGCCTTTGATGGCGCTGGCCAGATCCGCATCATTTACACCGGCGGTGGCAACACCATCATCCGCGGCAATATCGACAATGACCTCGGGGCCGATTTCGAGATCGCGCTCAACGGTACGCTGACGCTGACGGCAGACGACTTCTTCCTGTGATGTACCTGGCCTAGAAGCTCCACTCCTTGGCCTTGGCCACGATGAAGTCGCGAAACACGGTGACGCGCTTGGTCTCCCTCAGTTCCTCGGGATAGACGAAGTAGGTGTCGAACTCCGGCGTCTCCACCGGAAGGTCGATCTGCACGAGGCTCGAGTCGGCG